>JAAWSO010000004.1 GCA_022801595.1 Clostridiales bacterium
ACCACTATATATAGTGGTGTCTGAGAATTCCATATCAAATTATTCACGGTTTGTTAATTTTTGTAACCGTTAGAAGTCCCTTGATTTTGTCAGAAAATTCATCGGAATTAGGAGTTGGAATTTCTTTGAGAAGCTTTGATGCTCTGGCGCGCTTTCCGCAGCTCGGCCAGGCTTTCCGCAATTGCGTCGTCTGTCCGGCGCATCAGGTCGTCTACATAGTCATTGGACGCCTTTTTCATCTCCCGGAATTTGGCTTGGGATTGGGTAATCAAGTCGTTGGCCCGCTCTTGGGCCTGTTTGACAATTTCCGTTTGGCTAATCATCTTCTTAGCCCGCTCTTCCGCGGAGCGGACGATGCCTTCCGCTTCTCTTTTGGCGTCTGCAATGATCTGAGCGCGGTCCGCGACAATCGCCCTGGCTTGCCGAGTCTCTTGGGGCAGGTTTTCCCGCAGTTCATCCAGAATCGTCCGAACCTCGCCGCCGTCCACCACGGTGCGGCCCCCGCTCATAGGCAGGCGCCATGCTTTCTCTACAAGATGATACAATTCGTCCATAAGTTCATCAATATTTCGATCGCTCATAACAAAATCCTCCTACGTTTATTCTTTGTTACTGGGCTCCCGGTTATTCCGGGATAAACGTTCCTGAATTTCTTCCAGAATACAGGATGGCACAAAAGCCGAAATATCCCCACCAAAGCTGGCCACCTGCTTGACCATACTGGAACTCAGAAACATGTACTCCGCACTGGTGGCAAGGAATAAGGTATCCAACATAGGGTTGAGTTTTTTGTTGGTCAGCGCCATTTGGAATTCATATTCGAAATCCGACAGCGCCCGCAGCCCTTTGACAATCGCTGTGGCATTCCGCATCTTCGCATAATCGGCCAACAGCCCGTCAAACGACACGATTTCAATATTTTCAATGCCATGGGCGGCTTTTTGGATCAGCTTCACCCGTTCGTCCGCAGTAAAGCTAAAATGCTTGTTGGGATTGACCATCACTGCCACAATCAGCTTGTCAAACACTTTCATCGCACGGCTGATCACATCCAGATGGCCTAAGGTAACTGGATCAAAGCTGCCTGGATAAATTCCGATTTTCATGACTCCATCACATCCTTGCGCCGATACATAGTCAAAGCGATTTTTCCATATCGATAAGACTTCACCGCAGCAAACCCACCGGCCTCCTGGGGCAACTCTTCCCCAACTGGATGCTCGCACAAAATGGTACCGCCGGAGTTCATCACTTCGACCACCAAAGGAAGCGCTTTTTGCAGCAATCCCTGTCCATAGGGCGGGTCCAAAAACGCCAGGTCAAATTTTTTCCCTTTGCGTATCAGATAGGTCGAAAAATCCATGAAAACAATCTCCACGAAATCGCCAAACCCACAGTGGCGGACATTGCTGCGGATCACCTCGATGGACTCTTTGGAGGCGTCCACCAACACAGCATGATCCGCGCCACGGCTAATGGCTTCCAGGCCGATCTGTCCGCTTCCCGCAAACAAATCCAATACATTCCGCCCTTCCAAATCAAATTGGACAATATTAAATAGGGCTTCCTTAACCCGGTCGGAGGTTGGCCGCACTTGCTCCCCTTCCAGGGTGGTCAGCTTTTTTCCTCGGGCGCTTCCCGTAATAATCCGCATGCATTTCCCGCCTATCTTTTTGCGTATCAAAAATCATCATATTGTTTCATTATCGCACTATTTGTTCCAAATGTCAATTGCCGTCTCCGGTAAGCTACAAGAACAAGGGACAAATTTCCTGGATTTTTTACATCCATCCGCACGTCTTGGAATCCAGCCTTGCAAAGGTGATCGGCCAACTTTTCTATGATTCGTCAGACGGATGAAAGTAAGCGTATACCTTCCGCGCCGCTGGCTGGTTCATGGAAGGAGCCGCCGCTAATTCCTCCATCGTCGCATCCTGGATGGAGGATAGGGTGCGGAAATATTGGAACAATGCCGCCGCCCTTGTCTTCCCAATTCCAGGGATTTGAGTCAGCTCAGAAGCCAATGTTTTTTTCTTCCTCTGCTGGCGATGGTATCCGATGGCAAATCGGTGCACTTCGTCTTGAATCGTGGATACCAACGTAAACGCCCGCCGGTGGGAATGAATGGAAATTTCTCCCCCATCGCCTGTGATGGCCCGGGTCCGGTGTTTGTCGTCCTTGACCATGCCGAATAACGGAACATCCAGGCCAAAAGCTTCTAACACTGGCCGCACAGCAGCCACATGGCCTTTGCCGCCATCCAACAAAATCAGATCCGGCAATTGGCCGAACCCCTCTACATTGCCTTGCTCTTGATGAGAAACATATTCTCCAAATCTTCTTTGAATCACTTCCCGCATGGAAGCATAGTCATCCTGACCCTCAAAGCCTTTGATTTTGAATTTCCGATAATCGGATTTCAGCGGTTTACCATTCTGAAAGACCACCATTCCCGCCACATTTTCTCCTCCGGCTAAATTGGAAATGTCATAGGATTCAATGCGGATGGGCGGATGGGCCAGGCCTAGCAAACGGGAAAGCTCGTCCAAGGCAGAGGTCTCCTTTCCACTCCTTCCAGCAGACTGGGCCAAATGCTCGGCAGCATTGTTCCGGCACATCTCTGTAAGCTGGGCTTGCTCACCTCGCTGGGGAACAAGAATACTCACTTTTCGTCCTGCTTTTTTCGTCAGCCATTCCTCCAGCAAAGGCGTGTCGGCAGCTTCCCCATCCAAAGAAATTTTCGGAGGAATCTGATCCCGTATGGAGTAATACTGTTCCAGAAATTCCTCCCGGGCCTGCTCCATATCTCCAATCTCCCCCAGCAGAAAGGTTTCCCGATCATACAAGCGTCCACTGTGAAAACGGAACACTTCCGCACATGCCACGGTGCGTCCCTCTGCATTGCTGCCTTGCGCCAGAGCAATGACATCCTGTTCCTGAACCTTAAACGAAACCACCTTTTGCTTTTCCGCCACCTTTTTGATGGCCGAAATCCGATCCCGAATTTTAGCGGCGCGTTCAAATTCCAACGCTTCTGCCGCTTCATCCATCTTTTCCGTCAACAACTTTAAAGAAGCGCTGCTGCCCCCCTGGAGAAACTCAACGGCTTCCTGGACGCTTTCCCGGTATTCTTTCTCGTTGATATGCCCACGGCAAGGCGCGCAGCACTGTTTAATATAATAATTGAGGCAGGGCCGGCCTTTGCCCATCTCTTGGGGAAAACGACGATTGCACGATGGCAATCGAAAAATCTTTCGGACTTCATCCACGGACTCCCGCACTGCCCAGGAGCTGATAAACGGGCCGATATACTGGGCGCCGTCATCTTCCTTCACCTCATTGCCTTTCGCTTCGGTGATTTTGGACCAAGGACCTTTACTGATTTTGATATAATGATAGCCTTTGTCATCCTTGAGCAAAATATTATACTTTGGGTTATGCTGTTTAATCAGGCTGCATTCCAGTATCAAAGCTTCGAATTCACTATCCGTAATGATGGTTTCAAAATCCTCCACCTGGCTGACCATCCGGCGCACTTTTTCATCATGGTTTTTATCCGAGCCGAAATATTGGCTGACCCGGTTCTTCAGCGCTTTCGCTTTGCCCACATAAATAATCCGGCCACTGGCGTCGCGCATGAGGTAAACGCCGGGCTGCAGCGGTAGACGCATCGCTTTTTTTCGCAACTGCGCCCGTTTATCCTGGCTGCTTTCTTTGAATATGACATCCATTCTGTTCCTCCTTTCTGCTTGTCATTCCATATCGTCTTTGCCAAAGGGGAAAATATCCTGAATAACAAAAAAACACCGCCTCATGCGGTGCTTTGCTGGAACACAGGGCGTTTCTTCCCCCATTAACATGTGATTACTCAGCAAAACCGGACTCTACCAAACGAATCAGGCCATCCACAGCGTTTTGCTCATCAGTGCCGTCGGCAATGATCTTAATATTGGTGCCGCCTACAATACCCAGGGACAAAACGCCCAGCAGGCTCTTTGCATTCACGCGTCTTTCTTCTTTTTCCACCCAGATAGAAGATTTGAATTCATTCGCTTTTTGAATGAAAAAGGTGGCTGGGCGGGCGTGCAATCCAACCTGGTTTTGCACAGTAACTTCTTTTACGTACATAACTCCATTCACTCCTATAGATAATTCTTCAATAAACGGAACACAGCTTCCAGCGCCTATGAGGATGGAACCTGCGTTTGTTAGCTTAATTCATTCCAAGATTTAGCCTTATTATAACACAATTTGTAGCAAGGTCAACAAACCAAAAAGAAAATTGAGAAAGTTTGGATTGATGACCGATTCCACCATTTTCGACACCGGTCCATTTGTGCATATTACCATAAATGTGGAAAACTTTTATACGGACTTACTAGCATAAACTGAGCATTTTTCCCATTATATGCCAGTAGTGTGTATTTGATTATGAAGTTCTGGAATCGGAACTTTTCTTCCATTGTTCTAAAAAAGCAAGATCCTGCGCGGTTAATTGGGCGGTTTCCAACAGATCCGGCCGATTTTCCGCTGTTCGGATCAGGGATTGCTGCCGCCGCCAAGCGTCAATTTTAGCATGGTGGCCATTGAGCAATACTTCCGGGGTCTCTTTGCCACGCCAATTGGATGGACGGGTATAATGGGGATACTCCAAAAGGCCATGATAATGACTCTCCTCTTCAAAGCAGATATCCTCCGCCAACACGCCGGGCAGCATGCGGCAAACCGCATCTGCCATCACCAGCCCAGGCAGTTCGCCGCCAGTCAGGACATAATCCCCAATGGAAATTTGTTCATCTACAAATTCCTCCAGAACCCGTTCGTCTACTCCTTCATAATGCCCACATAGAATAGCAATATTCTCCAACCGCGCCAATTCCTTGACTTTTTGCTGAGTCAGTACGGTACCCAAGGGGGACATATAGATGAAATGCGGTTTTTTTCCAAGCTGAGCGATCAAATTCTCAATGCATAGGGCAATCGGCTCTGCCATCATCAACATCCCCTTGCCGCCGCCAAAGGGAGAGTCGTCAATCCGGTTGTGCTTATTATTGGCAAAATCACGGATTTGATGGCAATGAATTTCCACTGCCCCCTTTTTTTGGGCGCGCCCGATGATGCTTTCTCCCATCACTGCAGCGCACATTTCTGGAAACAAAGTTAAAAAGTCAATCCGCATCCTCAAAAATCCCCTTTATCGGCCGGATCCGCATGGTGCGCCCTTCAATGTCTGTTTCCAGCACTACCTGGTCAATCACCGGGATCAGATAATCCTTTTTGTCTGCGTCGGTGATCTGATACACATCATTGGCTCCGGTCTTATATACATCTGTGAGGGTACCGTAGCACCGGTCGGTATCCGCATCATAAACGGTCAGCCCGATCAGATCGGTAATAAAATACCGTCCTTCCGGCAGTTTCGCGTCTGTGCGTTTGAAATGGAGCACCTTTCCCCGCATAGCGTCCCCCTGCTCGATGGACGTCACCCCTTCCAGTGTAACGAGCAATAGGGATTTGTGGACACGGCTGGACTGGATGGAATAAGCGATGGTTCCATCCTGGTTATAGAACGTCGAAAACTGGAGTAAAAACTGGGCGGAGTCGCACCAAGGCTCCAACCGCAACTCTCCACGCACCCCATGGGTCCCGACAATCCGTCCTGCTTCTAAATATTCCTTCCGCATCGTTTTGCACCCCTTTGCTTAACAAAAAGCTGTAACACAGGATGTTACAGCTTTTTGCTTATTTAATCAATTTCTACTGCGATTTTCCCATTCTGGTGGGTCGCAACCGCCCGCATCACCACACGGATCGCCTTGGCAATGCGTCCTTGTTTGCCGATTACACGCCCCATGTCGGACTCCGTCACATGGAGATGATATACCACAAGTCCATCTGCGTCTGGCTCGTCCACCTTCACCTCAACGGCTTCGGGATGCTCAACCAGCCCTTTCGCAATGGTTGTCAGCAATTCTTTCATGATTCCCTCTCAACGGCTTACAGAACACCGTGTTTCTTAAACAAAGCTTTTACGGTATCGGTTGGTTGGGCGCCGTTTTTCATCCAGGTTTTGACTTTGTCAGCGTCTACCTTTACCTCAGAAGGCTCTTTCAGTGGGTTGTAGAAACCAATTTCCTCAATGAAACGACCGTCTCTTGGGAAACGGGAATCCGCTACTACAATCCGATAAAAAGGAGCTTTTTTTGCACCCATTCTACGAAGTCTGATTTTTACTGCCATGATTCTTTCCTCCAAATAAATCCAAAATAATAAAAATATTTATCTTCACCAGCCAGTCAATCCCTGGTTGGATGAATACAATGGGATTAAAACGGCATTCCGCCGGGCATACCGGGCATGCCGTAATTCATGCGGCGTTTGCCCTTTTTGTTGCGGATGGAACGCATCATCTTTTGAGTCTGCTCAAACTGACGGAGCAATCGGTTCACATCCTCCACCTTCATCCCGCTGCCTGCGGCAATCCGGCGTTTCCGAGACGGATTGATGATCGCTGGTTTGCGGCGTTCTTCCTCCGTCATGGAGAGGATAATAGCCTCCAGACGATCCACTTGCCGGTCGTCCACGTCCATATCCTTAAGCTGGTTTCCCACACCGGGCAGCTTGGCCAGCACCGACTTAATCGGGCCCATTTTTCGGACTTGAGCGAACTGAGTCAGCATATCGTTGAGATCAAATTTATTGTGGATGATTTTTTTCGCCGCTTCCGCCGCCTCTTTTTCATCCATTTTATTTTGCGCGTCCTCAATCAAGCTGAGCACGTCACCCATACCTAAAATACGAGAAGCCATCCGCTCCGGGTGGAATACTTCAATATCGTCCAGCTTTTCTCCGATACCGGCAAACTTGATCGGCTTTCCGGTCACAGCGCGGACAGACAATGCTGCGCCGCCGCGGGTATCGCCGTCCAGCTTGGTCAGGATCACACCGGTGATGGTCAACATCTCATCGAAGGTTTTGGCCACGTTCACCGCTTCCTGACCAGTCATGGAGTCCACCACCAGCAGGATTTCATCGGGCACAACCGCTTCCTTGATATCCTTCAGCTCATCCATCAATGCCTCGTCAATTTGTAGACGGCCGGCAGTATCAATCATCACGATATCGTTGCCGTAATCCTTGGCATGCCGGATAGCAGCTTTACAGATCTCCACCGGATTCTGGGTACCCTGTTCAAACACCGGAACCCCAGCCTGGGAACCCACCACCTGGAGCTGTTTAATCGCAGCTGGACGGTAAATATCACAAGCGACCAGCATCGGGCGGTGGCCCTTAGCCTTGAACATTTTTGCCAGCTTCGCCGCATGGGTCGTTTTACCCGCGCCCTGCAAGCCGCAAAGCATAATCACAGTAGGCGGTTTGGAGGCAAACTCAATCCTTGCCTGTTCGCCGCCCATCAGGTTGGTCAGTTCTTCATCCACAATCTTGACCACCATTTGGCCCGGCGTCAAGCTCTCCATCACGGCGGTGCCAATGGCGCGCTCCGTTACTGTATTGGTAAAATCCTTAGCAACCTTATAGTTTACGTCAGCCTCCAGCAAGGCCAAGCGTACTTCACGCATGGCTTCCCGGACGTCGTTTTCATTCAGCTTGCCCTTGGAACGAAGCCGTTTAAACGAATTAGCCAGTTTATCGGCAAGTCCTTCAAATGCCAAAGGGAACCACTCCTTTCCTCGCGTCTATGCTCAATCGCACAGGGACTGGGCGATTTCCATGATACACCGGACATTTTGTTCAATCTCTGGGGATTGGGCCGTCAGGCTATTGTACTCTTGAATGTACACCGCCGCAAAATGGATCTGTTCCAACCCCGCTTTCATTTCCCGAAAACGTCGGGCTAAGCCCAGGCGTTCCTCCATATCAAACAATTGAGCTTCCGCCCGTTTGATGGAATCCCGCACCCCCTGCCGGGTGATCCCTTCATTGGCGGCAATTTCCGCCAGGGATAAGTCGTCGTTATAATAGTATTCAATAACCTCGCGCTGCTTATCGGTCAGCATACTGCCATAGAAATCAAGAAGAAAGGAAATTTCAAGATTTTTTGCCATCGCCGTTCCCCTCCTGGCATCCCTGTTTTTGCTGTTTCGCTGTAAAGCATTTCCCTTTACAGTTTGTAATTATATAATATCAATCTGGAAAAGTCAAGGTTTATTTCCTCCAAAAAAACAATAATTTTAAAATTCTTTTCCGCCGTCCATTTCTGCTCTGAAATTTCCCCTATTTTTTCCTTTTTTCTACAAAAAAAGCACCCTGGAATCCAAAAAGATCCCAGGGTGAGCAAACCCTTAAAGAGGCATCACCAAGCCATATATGGATGCAATATCTTGCAAGCCTTCCTCAATTTCCTCCCTAGTAAAATTATGAGAAATCAAGTAATCATCCTCCATAGCGTCTAACTGCGCAAAAAAATCAATGGCCAGTTCTAAATACTTCGTATTGTTTGGGTCGATCTCATCAAACAACAAGTTCTCCGCCTGGTTGATTTCGCCATTCCGGGTCAGCCGATCCAGTTCCTCATACAAGGTATCCGTCGGGCCATAGGGCGCGCCATCCGGCGGAAGCTGATATTTCACCAAATCCTTTTTGAACATGGTGCGGGACAAAAATTGAAGTTCGTTTTGAATCTGCCGTTTGGTATTGTCTTGTTTAAACATCATGGATTTCCTCTCTACCTATACCGTTATTTTTTCAGTTCAACAATGGTCACGCCATCTTCGCCTTCGCCGTAAACCCCAAGCCGGTACGAACGTACCGCTGGGTGCCGTTTCAAATGATCGTGGATTGCAGCGCGCAGGGCTCCTGTCCCTTTCCCGTGGATAATGGTCAGCATATGTACGCCGGATAGCTGAGCCCCGTCAAGAAAGCGGTCCACATCCATCAAAGCGTCCATGACCGTCTGCCCACGGAGATCCAACTCCCGCATACCGCCCCTGCGGCTGCTGTCCAAAGCTTTAGTCACCTTTCGTTGCGGTTTTTTCACCTGCTTTTCCTGGAGCAGTCTCAAATTGGACAAAGGCACCCGGGTTTTGATGATCCCCGCCTGTACGGTCGCTTCTTTTCCATCGGGGGAAAGCTCCACTACCGAAGCCTTTTTATCCAAATCAAAAATCAGCACACTGTCCCCTACCTTCAACGGACGGGGCAAAACATACTCGTCGCTCTCCTTTTGATGAACCGGGTCGGCGGTATTTTCTAAATGCCGGAGTTTCCCCCGCATATTCGCCTTTTGCTCAGGCGTCAGCTTGGCGCTCTTTTTGATGGCTTCCATTTCGTCCATCATGGCGTCAATCTGCGCCCGCGTACGGGAAACCAAGTGGGAAGCCTGGCGGCGGGCCACTTCCATTTCCGTAGCGGCGTGCGCCTCGGTCTTTTTCTTAGCTTCCTCCGCTTGGCGGCGCAGTTCCATAGCCTCCCGCTTGATCCGCTCCACCTCTTTCCGTTCAGTTTCTAACGCTTGGCGACTGTTTTCCAAATTTTGTACCACTTCTTCAAACTTGGCGTTCTCATGGGAAACCAGTTCTTTCGCCCGCTCCACCAGATACTCGCTCAGCCCTAGCCGAAGGGAAATGGCGAACGCATTGGAACGTCCCGGCACGCCGATCAGCAACCGGTAGGTGGGACGCAGGGTAGTCACGTCAAATTCACAGCAGCCGTTTTCTACCCCTTTGGTTTGCAGAGCGTATTCCTTCAGCTCCGCATAATGGGTAGTCGCGGCGATTTTCGCCCCCTTCCCCCGCAATTCCTCTAAAATCGCAATGGCCAGCGCCGCCCCTTCCACTGGGTCGGTTCCAGCCCCCAGCTCGTCCAGCAGCACCAAGCTATGCTCGTCGGATTCCTCCAAAATGTGAATGGTATTGGTCATATGAGCGGAGAAGGTGGAAAGAGACTGCTCAATGCTCTGTTCATCCCCGATATCCACCAAAACCTTCGTAAAGACCGAAATCTCGCTGTTTTCCGCCACTGGAAGCATCAGGCCGCACATAGCCATAATAGACAACAACCCGATGGTTTTCAGGGCTACGGTTTTTCCTCCGGTATTGGGGCCGGTAATCACCAGGGTATCAAAATCCTTCCCTAGCTCAATGTTGGTGGGAACCACTTTCTGTTTATCAATCAACGGGTGCCGGGCGGCTTTCAGGAAAATCCGGCCCTCATCATTGAGAATGGGCAGCGTCGCTTTCATGTTATAAGCCAAGCTGGCCTTCGCGAAAATCACATTCAATTCCACTGCCGCTTCGTAGCCACCCGCAATTTCCTCCGCAAATCCACCCACTTCGCCAGATAAAGTGGTGAGAATCCGCTCGATTTCATCCTTTTCCTGGGCTTGTAAAACTCGAATTTCGTTGTTCGCCTCCACCACGCTCATTGGCTCAATGAACACCGTGGCGCCGCTGGACGAAGTATCATGCACCAAACCTGGGACATCTCCCCGGCATTCCGCCTTAACCGGCACCACAAAACGTCCACCACGCATGGTGACAATCGGGTCCTGTAAGTATTTTTGATAAGCGGCGGAATGGATCATGTGATCCAGTTGCTCCCGAACCCGGGAGGACGCATTGCGGATTTTCCGTCGGATCGACGCCAATTCCGGGGAGGCATGGTCGGCTACTTCTTCCTCCGATACCACTGTAGTCTGAATACGATCCTCTAAGTATTTATTGGGAGCCAAAGAATCAAACCGCCAATCCAGGGTGGTTTTCATCCCCTCGCTTTTTTGCCGCCACTCGGCAACTCCCCGCATCGTACGCAGCACGCCGGCAATCCGCAACAGCTCCGACAAGTTGAGCACGCCGCCGGACTGAGCCCGGCGCACCCCATTGACTACGCTGACCAAGCCGTGAAACGACGGCGAGCCGAACCGAGCCATGAGCAGATAAGCGTCATCGGTTTCCTCAAGCAACCGCTGCGCTCCTTGCAGGGTTGTTTCCGGCTCCAGGGAGAGCGCAAAATCCGCCGCATCTGGACAGGCGGTCTGCTCCGACAGCATACGGCGGACTTTATCCCACTCCACTGCCCGATGATATTTTTTTAATGGAAATTTTCTTGTTTCGTTCATGGTTGGAAAGGTAACCTCCTTCTTCCCAAGCCCACCTGTTCCAGAGCAGGCAAGCCCTTTGCTCACAGGCCCTCCATTTGATGATAAAAATCCAAGGTACGGAATCCCCTGCCCAAAGTTTGCAGCAAATAGGTTTCGCTAATCTGGGCCAAGCGAACCAGTGCAGCTTCTGGGAGCTGAAAAGAAAACAGCTTATCAAATTCCGCATAAATCGTATGCCGGAAAGCGGTCAGCGTCCCCTTTCCCATAGGCAAGGACGGCTGATCCCGCAAAGATGGGTCCAGCTTGTCCCAGCATTCCTGACAGTACAGGATTCCACTCTGCGGCAGGAACCGCATTTCCTCCGCTTCGTAGCATCCGCATTCCGCGCAGGACACCAAGTCCGGCATATACCCAGCCAAGGAAAGCATCCGCATTTCCACAATGGCTTTCAGCAATAAGTTAGGCCGCAGCCCCTTGGATAAAAAATGGAGGGCATTTAAAATCAAACGCAAAAAATCCCCCGCCGGAGATTCTTCGGGAGCTAACGCGCCGGCCAGCTCACAAAAATACTGGGCGAGAGAAAGACGCCCCAAATCCTTGCGCAGATCAAAAAAAACCGCAAGAGGCTGGGCGTCGTTAATCATGTATTTATCCCGTCCCTGGTAGATGGAAAAACGGGAATAGCACAGTAGCTGAGTGGAGGACGCCTTGCTATTCTTCATACTTTTCGCTTGCCGGGCAAAAGCGCGGACCAGCCCTTCCTCCCGGGTCAACACCGTGATGAGACGGTCATTTTCTCCCACGCTGCTCTCCCGGATCACCAGGCCGTCGGTATTGATTTGCATGAGATTCCTCCTGTCTCTGCACGGCTGTCGCCTCCTGGGGATGGCTATGTTTCCACTGGCAATACTCCAGGTAAGCCTGCACGCTTCCGGTCTGTTGAAACTGCTGCCAAGGGTTTTGCTGTTCCATGTCCATGCTTCCTCCCATATCCTGTTTCTGCAACTTCTTCCAAAATCAAAGCTGCTTTACAAGTATGCACCATTTCCCCTGGTACTATGAGCGGAAAATATCGGCACGCACGACATTCCCTGACAAATTTCTCAACCACAATGTGGTATGGTCCTGGATTCATTTCCGAAAGAAAGCGATGGTATTTTCTGCCGCCTGTTATTCAAAATGGGTTTTATCGTAACCCAAATGATGCAAAATACTCTCCCGGTTGCGCCAGTCCTCTTTCACCTTCACCCAAAGCTGAAGATTGATTTTGCAGTCAAAAAATGCTTCCATGTCCGAGCGAGCATAGCTTCCTACCCGCTTGAGCATGGAACCCTGTTTCCCGATAATAATGGCCTTATGGCTGTCCCGTTCGCAGTAAATCGTGGCTTCTATGTCGGTGATCCGACTGCCATCTTCCCGCTCCCGCATCCGTTCCACCGCCACGGCAATGCCATGGGGGATTTCTTTATCCAATAGACGCAGAAGCTTTTCCCGCACGATTTCCGCCGCTAGCACCCGTTCCGGCTGGTCGGTCAGCGTATCCTCCGCAAAAAAGTGACCGCCCGGCTGACAGAGCTTTTCCAGCTCTTCCACCAACAAAGGCACACCGTTGCCGTCCAATGCGGAAAGAGGGACCACCGCTTCAAAGTCAAACAGACTGGTGTATGCGGTGATTTGTTCCATCAGAACAGATTTATCTCGGATCGCATCAATTTTATTGATTGCGAGCAGGGCTGGCATCCCCAGCGCCTTAAATTTTCCGATCAGTTCCTGGTCGGCAGCCGTTACCGATTTCCCCGCTTCCACCACCAACAAACAGGCGTCTACCCCGGAAACTGATTCTGTCACCGATTTGACCATATAATTGCCCAGCCGGTTGCGGGGCTTGTGCAGGCCAGGGGTATCCAAAAAAACCAGTTGGTTTTTCCCATTCGTCAGCACTCCCATAATCCGGGTACGGGTAGTTTGGGGCTTGTTGGAAACAATGGCGATTTTCTGTCCCAACATAGCGTTGAGCAACGAAGATTTTCCCACATTCGGCCGCCCAACAATGGCGACAAACGCAGACTGATCTTCCTGATTGATACGCTCTGACAACTCCGACAAAGAATCCCCTCCTTTTGATTCTTCCATTATTATTTTATATGTTTCATAAAAATTGTTACTTTTTTCTTTGGTTCGAAGTGCCGCCTTTCAAAATAAACAGCAAGCTTCCAACAAAAACAGCAGCAAGCAAAACAAGCCGCCAAGGCTGGACAGCAAAAAAAGCAAACATCCGCTCCCACCCGGCTGACTGCCAAAACAATGCCGCCGCAATGGCAACGGCAGCCAATGCCGCTATCAAAACGGCTCCAGCCGCCACATCCTTGATCACTTTCAGAGCATGCCGGCGCTCCATGGAAATTTCATCTACCACCCGTTCCAAGGCGGTATTGACCAGTTCCAATGCGACCACTACCCCCATGATCAAAAACAAGATGGCGTATTGGGTCGGAGAAAAGGAAAAAAAGAATGAAGCCGCTAGCACATAGAAAGCCGCGGTCAAATGAACCCGCACATGGCGTTCCTGCCGGATTCCATAACCGATCCCCTGCAAAGCGCAGAGCAACGAACGGAAAAAGCGCAAGGGTTATTCCTCGTCCTCATCCATGACATAGCTGCTGGAACTTGGCAGTCCCAACTGTGTCATCACTTGTTCTTCTTTCTCCCTCATTCGCACCCGGTCCATACCCCCTTGTTCATGATCGTAGCCCAGCAAATGCAACACGGAATGGGCGGTCAAATAGCCCACTTCCCGCTCCAGGCTGTGATCGTAGCGGTCGGCTTGCTCCACCGCCTTTTCCATGGAAAGCACAATATCCCCCAGAACCTTTGCCCCAGTGGAATGATTGGTATCATACACGCCGTTTTCCCCCATCGGGAAGGATAAAACATCCGTAGGCACGTCCTTATTCCGGTATTTCTTATTGAGCTCCTGGATCTGGTCATTATCTACAAAGGTCACGCTGATTTCAGCAGGGGCATTAAACTTTTCCAACCGCAGGACGGCATTGCAGCAACGGCGCACCAACATTCTCAACCCGGTGGGAATTTTTACTGCCTTTTGCTGATTCTCAATGATTACTCGGATTTTTTCCATAAAGTGGACTAACCCCTTTCTCCATGTTGTAGTTCATATGCCTTTTCATACGCTTTGATAATGCTCTGTACCAGGCGATGACGTACCACGTCCGTTTCCTGGAACCGTATCTGAGCGATGTCATCAATATCTTTCAAAATCCGCACCACATCCTTCAGGCCGGACCGGCGGCCATCGGGCAAATCAATCTGGGTGATGTCCCCAGTAATCACCATTTTGGAATTGAAACCTAAACGGGTCAAAAACATCTTCATCTGCTCCGGCGTGGTATTCTGCGCCTCATCCAGAATGATAAAGCTGTCATCCAGGGTTCGTCCCCGCATGTAAGCTAAAGGAGCAACTTCGATGTTTCCCCGCTCCAAATACCGCTGGTAGGTTTCCGCTCCCAGCATATCAAACAGAGCGTCGTACAACGGGCGCAGGTACGGATCCACCTTCTGCTGCAAATCGCCAGGCAAAAAACCCAGTTTTTCGCCTGCCTCCACCGCAGGACGGGTCAAAATAATCCGGTTAACCTGTCCAGCCCGAAAAGCCGTGACCGCCATGGCCACAGCAAGATAGGTCTTTCCGGTGCCGGCAGGGCCGACGCCGATGGTGACGGTGTTTTTTTTAATCGCGTTGCAGTAATGCTTCTGCCCCAGGGTTTTCGGCTTGACTGGCTTCCCCTTCGCTGTGATGCAAATGCAGTTCCCGGCCAGAGTTTCGATCTTCTCCTCCCGGCCTTCGTTGACCATTGAAATGCAGTAGCGGACATTCTGCTCGCTAAGCGCTTCCCCATGATTGATCAGGGACAGCATACTTTGGATCGCCCGCACGGCCCGGGCCACTTGTTCTGGCTCCCCGGAAACCTTGATTTCCGCGCCCCGGCCAATCACCCGCACCTGGTATTCCTGCTCGATCAGCTTAATATTTTCATCAAAGCTGCCAAACAGGGCCAAAGCATGTTCCATCCGGTCAATATTGATTTTTTGTTCAAACATTCCATCACCTTTTTGCATTTCTTGTGGTTTGCCCGCACCGGTTTTGGATGCAGGTTTTTGAAATTATTGACTAATCTGTCCTATAGTATAACACATTTTATACGAGAAGTCACCAAAAAAATTGTGAAAAGATATACAAAAATAGGAGGTTTCCTAATTCCCGAATAAAATTTCCTGTTCCACCGCGATATTTTCCTCGCAAACACAGTCCAGCTCCAAAAAATAGCTCCCATTTTCTACGCGTTCCCGCTCCGTGAAGGAAAGAACTTTCCCATCCTCCAAATCATTTTTCAATACTTCCTCCTGCTTTTTCTTGATTTCCTCCATGGCCTTGGCTTTGGCTTCCTCTTTGGTTAAGGTAATGGGAATCTGATTTTGTAGGGTGAAAATTTCCTCGTGAAAGGTGACGGGCAGCTCGACTCCATTCAAAATCAGAGGCTTGCTTTCTACCGTGCGGGTGTAGCTTCCTTCCGGCAGGCCCTGCAAGGATAAGGGCAAATCCGCTCCAAACACACTCAAGCTGCGCCGGGTGAGAACCTCTCCGCTTGGCTCCTCCTTGATTTGTTCCAATGGAATTTCTACGGAAAAAATGCGGCGGGTCTTCGCCATAATCTTAGCCGACGCATGGACAAAGCTTTCTTCTCCCTTCTCACTCTGGTTGATACCGCTGATTAAAAGCTGCCCTTCGGTCACGGCGTCTCCAATCTGAACCTCCGGCATACCGTGGTAAACATCCATCCGTACAATCTGTCCATCCATGGTGGACATGATATTGGTTGCCTTGTCGGTATCCTCCACCTCCGGAATCTTCAGTCCCTCGTCCAACCGGATGGTAGCCGTATTTCCCCAGGTGTTAATGGCCACCCAGCCGATTTCAGGGAATCGAGCCATTAGACGCTGCTGCACCAAACGGGGCTCCAGGTCTTTTTTCAGCATCCCTTGATACAGCCCGCATTCCGCCGCAGCCTGTTTGATATCATACGCGCTCAAGGTTTCATTTCCCACCACGTCAATGCTCCATACCCGCATGGAAAGCAGAATCAGTACCGCAATAGCTCCGCCAGTTCCATAGAGCAATCCCCGTTTGCCTTTCCATTTTTTCAGGAGGAATGGCAAGCCATATCGTTTTTCAACCCGGAGGATCACCTTGGCTTTTCTGGCGGAAACCCGTAGATTCCGGTATTCTTTTCTGGTGATCCGCGCTTGATGACAATCCTCTTTCTTTTGAATGTCCCATAGGCAAAAGCCATCCCGGGCGGCCAGATTAAGAAACCGTTCCGGTCCTTTTCCCGTAATGGAAAAAGAAACGTAGCCAAATACCCAACGAATGATTTTTAATACCAATTGCTTCCCCTCCTGTTTCTTTACACCAAAAATTCAATGCCAGTTAAAAAACCTTCCACAATCAGGGAATCGTCGGTTAAGCATCGGATTTGCAGTCCCCGTCCGGTAAATTTCGTCACCATTTTCCCGGTCTTCACCCGGATTACTTCATTTTCATATTCTAAAATTCCACCGCAACCTTCCACCGTCACCTGGGTATTGCCATTGAGTTCCATGTGGGTGACATTGGCCAAAACTGCGGAAGGCAATTCTAAGTTGCGGGCTAGCCTCTCCAATTTTCCCACACCCCACACAATTCCGGGGTCCGATTTCCCCCGTCGCTTTTTTCCCATGGTGTCCCCCCTGTTCTTATTACAATCAGTCGAATGAAAATTTCCTACCTAACCTTTATGCATTCCCCCCCATAAAAATCACCTGCCGACCATATATATAACCATAACTGTGTCAAGCAAAGGGGAGGAATTTGATGGTAAAAAAGATTGGAAAACCGCGAGAAACGAAAAAAACAAAACCAATCCTGCTCTTCCTCGCGGTACTGCTTGGAGCCGCTGGATTGGTCTTTTATCCGGGAGAAGCCGCACAAGGAGCATCCGACGGGTTGAATTTCTGCATTCATGTGCTGATTCCCTCCACCTTTCCCTTTTTGGTATTAGCTTCCTTTTGCATCCATTCTGGACTTTCCCTGTGGCTGGAACGATTGCTGCGCCCAGTGACCCGGCTGTTGTTTCATCTTCCCGGATGCTGCGGCGCTACGATTCTCCTGGGAATGGTGGGAGGCTACCCGGTAGGCGCCAGGGGGATCGCGGCCCTGTACCGTCAAGGGAGCGTTACCAGGGAGCAGGCAAACCGCATGCTTTATTTCTGTGTCAACGCGGGACCTTCCTTCACCATTTCCGTCATCGGAAGTTCTCTGTATGGCCGTCCTTTGTTTGGGGTCTATCTTTTCGCCTCCCTGACCGCCGCTTCTCTCCTCATGGGCGTAGGGTTGGGTATATTTTCCCGGTTGACCGCAAATGGAACCGTTTCCTCCCCCTCGGCCAGTTCCGCGGCCGCTCCCATGCCTTGGGGGGATGCACTGGTGGTTTCCGCCTCCGACGCTTCCCGTGGAATGGTTGGGGCTTGTAGTTTTGTCCTGTTGTTTTCTTCCGCGCTTGCCTTGCTCCGGGGAGTGGGTTTTGTCCCGCTGCTCTCTCAAGGGCTTTGTGCCCTGGGTATTTCTCCAGCTTCGGCTGAGGCAATATTCCCCCTGCTCTGGGAAATTGGCGGCGGCTGCGCCGATGCCTCCCTGCTGGGCGCTTCCCTAGCATTGGTGGCCTTTGGGGTTGGGTTCAGCGGGCTGTGCGTCCAGTTTCAAGTGTTGGGATTCGCTGCCGGCATTGGCCCTTGCCGCTGGAAATTCTTTCTCTCCCGGCTGTGCCACGGCCTGATTTCCGCCGGTTTTTTTGCCATCATCCTGCGAATGTTCCCCATGGCCTTGCCGGATCGGACAGTCTCCGTATTTCACAACACCTCCCAAATGCTGCAAGGCGGACTGTCCGCGGTCAACGCTCCTCCCCTGCGGGCCATTTCCGCTGGAGTCGTGCTGATTGTCCTGTGTATCGTGCTGATTTTGTCCAACTTAAAACGAAACGGCCCCGATCGCAAATTAGGATAGCATTTGACAAAAAAACGTGATAAAATAGAGAAAAACAAGGACGAGGAGAGGATTCCATGGCAAAGCATAAACTGTTTGGTAATCATATTGACCCAAATTGTGCGTACTGCGGCTATAACCATACCCCGGACAGCACGCCGACCTGCAGGATGAAAAAAAGCATGGGCGACGACGGACGATGCCCCAGCTTTTCCTATAATCCCCTGCTTCGGAAACCCCAAAACCTTCCTCCATTGCAGCGGTTTGACGAGGAGGATTTCAAACTATAAAAAAATAAGCCCGTTCTGAGAAGAACGGGCTTATTTTTCTTTATTCTGTTTATTTGACGCCTTGTTGCTGCATCTTTTTAATATGAGCAGCAACCTTCACGTCTTCTTTTTTGATGTGGTTTGCCAGCCATCCTGCGATGTTGCTGTTCACCTGGCCCACCAACCCAATGGTTGGGCCTTCTTTGTGAAGCCGGGCGGCAATATCGGCAACGACGCGTTTAAAACCTTCGTGGTACTGCTTGTGGTTAGGATAGTCGGGATATTTATACTTAAGCTGCAATTGTTCCTCATGGGAAAAATGCTTCGTGGTATAATCAATCAAAAAACGGGTAATCTTATCCATTTCCCCACGCCCTTGCCCTTTGCTGCAAGCATCCATCAAAGCATTAATTGCTTTGATCAACTGTTGATGTTCCGCGTCGATGGTTGGGTTGCCGGTCGCTAAGTCTGGTGTCCAAAGAAATGCCATGATTGTCTTCTCCTTTGTCTTACTAAAAAATTTACGAAAAACCGAAAAAGTTACTAGTGTTTATACACAATATTATGTACTAGATTTAGTATTTATGCATAAACCATCTACCAAATATAGTATTTTGTAGTTTTAATGATAACACACCTTCCCAAAATTGTCAACAAATTTGTTAAATTCCAGTAAAAAGGGGCCTTTCTGTATAGAAAGACCCCCGCTTACTCGAAGCAATGAGAATATTTTTATGTGACAAAAAAGAATTACACCATCAATTGGAGAACGAACGGATTGTGGCTGTCGGTTTGCTTGAGCCAACGGTGACGTTGCCAACGTGGTTGATCTGAAAACCGGAAACCAGCTTTTTCAAAAACTTAAAAACCTTATGATTGCTCAGGCTCCATTGACTTTGGACACTGACGGATTACCATTGTGTTTGTTTTTACCACCATTCCCATAGTAAATTATCTCCATGTGTAGTGGAACCAAGAAATTCCATTTTCCTGGTTTGGCCAGACAGGATGTACCAGGGCTGTAAAATCCTTTTCTGGTTGTTATCGCTCTCAAATAAAAATTCAAAATAACAATCCCCCACAAAGAAATCAATAAGTTCTTGTATAGTATTGTCTGTTTTATAGTATTCTCTTCAAAATAACCAGGGATTTTCTATTGCGTTTAAGCCTTTGCTCCAGAAAATGGCTGGGTAATTTTGTCCCAAATTTTGTCCACTTCCTTGCTGCAGTGTACATATTTCTGAGAAATCTCATCCATATCCAGGCCCAAAGCTTCAGCCTCGTGCTTCACACCGCTCCAATCCGCTTTTTCATAGCAAAGCACCAAATGGAGCAGGGAGCCGCATATGGTATCTTTGCACAACAAGCCATTTTTCAGTTCATCGGAAATTGGCAGCTCATCCAGAGCGTTTTCCAACGGAACCTGCATCAAGTCCCCCAAAGTGGAGAACATTCCCAGCAAGTAAGCCTCGGAATGAGAAATCGGGAAATTGGGAATGGAGGTGGAGAGCATTTGACACAGGCTGGCCCGCAGGAAGGAAATCCGGATCAGTTCTTCAGAAATGCCTCCTTCCTCATGGCCAAAGCTCAAAAGATAGATCCACTGTTTGATCTGGCTGACGCCCCAAATGGTCAACGCCTGTTTCACAGAAGTAACCCGATTTTTCACAGCAAAATAAGCGGAGTTGATCATTTTCATCAAACGGTAGGACAGCGTAACGTCCATGCTGATGATTCGAGCGATTTCATCCAAATCCGGTTCTTCCCGGGTCACGGCAACCATCAGTTGGAAGAAATTGCTCTTCAAATGGTCCATCCGGTGAATCCGAGAAGGCACCAAATCCGCCACATTCTTCCCCTGGGTATAATCCACCCGCAGCTCCATCGCTTTTTCCGCCGCATGAAGCGTATTCACATTATAGGCGATCACTTTCTTTTTGAACTGGCGGGCAATATTGACAATATTAGGAATCAGGGGATCATCGGGATGAGAAAAATCAATTTTAATAATATCTACAACATCCAGAATTCCCAAGAATCGAGGAGAAAACTCAAACCCAATCAAGGCAATTCGATAGCCTAAATCCTTATAGTGATAAATGGCTTTTTTCGCCATGGGATTGACCAGAGAACTGTCCTCCACCTGGATCACTAATTTTTCACTGGAAAATACGCAGGGGATATCTTCCACCAAAAGGTTGGGCGGGAAGGTCAAGAATGCGTCCTTATAGCCCAAAAAATGGGTTTGATCCAGTTCCATAAAGAAATCGTGGATGGCGTTAGCTGCGTCGGCGTCCCGATTTTCAGGGGAAAGCTCCCCGTCTTCCTGGTACAAGACCTCATAGGCAACTACCTGTTTTTCCCGATCCAAAATTGGCTGACGAACGATGCAAGTATCCATAGTTGAAATTCCTCCTTTTAATTGCAGATTTTCTTTCTCAAAGCAGTCGCTTGATGGGGAAATCTGTCGATTTTTTAAGTAAACAGGCGCGCTTTGAAATGTCGGCTCCCACAGAAAACATTCCACAAGGTGTCCGCCATCGCAAAAAGCGTCTTTTCCCTATTATCCTTGATTTGGATAATTTTGTAAATACTCTTCCAGACAAACTTTTTGCTCTTTGATCTTTTTCGCATGTTCCATACCCACATAACGATAATGCCAAGGCTCATAAATAACTCCGGTAATCGCTTGCTTGTCCTTGGGATACCGGAGAATAAAGCCGTATTCCCAGGCATGCATATCCAACCAGCGGAAAGCGGCTGTATTTTCAAAGCCTTCCTCCAATCGTGGGAAATCCGAGGTGATGATGTCAATGGCCAGGCCGGTGTGATGTTCGCTGGCCCGGGGCTGCTGAACAACTACTGGCTGTCCTGCTTCTACCCTGGGTTCTTTCAGATACAACTCTTCCTGCTGCTTGACGGTTCGGTACGCGGAACAGATCTGTAAGTCCACTCCCGCAGCTTTGGCATCCTCCAGCATCTTCTTAGTGCTATCCACAATTCGCTGATCTATCTGCTGCCCCGAAGAAACCTCAGCCAAGCCCGGCAGCAAAAAGTCTAAAGGCAATAGGCTTTGATCGCTGACTAGAATCAGGTTCCAATCACTAGGCAGGGTAGCCGTATGGATCCCCTGACTACTAGTCATCTGAGAAGGCGTTTCGGAAATCTGGGAGGA
The DNA here is from genome assembly GCA_022801595.1 of Clostridiales bacterium. GTDB lineage: Bacteria > Bacillota > Clostridia > Oscillospirales > Acutalibacteraceae > UMGS1071. Next base: position 21,600 of record JAAWSO010000004.1, read on the forward strand.
GGCGTTATCATCCTTGGTGGCAGCGCTCGCAAAAAAGACTCGGTACACAAAAAACGCACCGGCTGCTAAGACGCATACCAACATGGAAATCCGGGTATTTCTCCGAGTGCGCTTCCGCATTTTTTCCCGCTCCGCCTCATGGCGTTCCCGATAATTCATGAGCCTTCCTCCGCTTCCTGATTGGTGGGATCGGCTTCGCTTCCAGTTTTCTTTTCCGATCCTGGCGTCGGCTGGGACTCCGGAGCTGCGCCCCTCGCACTGGATTCCGACACCCCGGAGCCATTGCGCAGATCTGCGGCAATATTCATGATCTGTACATAGATAGATGCCACCACCTGATACAGCTCCTCTGGAATCGCCGTACCTACCTCCAGCATACACATGATGGACGCTGCGCTGTCATCCCGGAATACCGGGATGCCCCGTTGCTCCGCAATGTCAATGATGCGATCCGCCACGCTGCCGTAGCCAGAAGCAATCACCACAGGGGCCGAATCTTCCTCCGCATTATAGCGCAGGGCGACCGCTTTACTTTTAGACTTTGACATCGACACCAGTCCTCCTGTAAGGTAATGATTTAAAGACCGCCATGAGAGAACGGGAACGCTCCAGCGTTTCTACCCGTACATCTCCCAGCCGGTATTCGGTGGCGGAAATTGCTTTAGACAGTCCGTCGCGAATGCCATAATAGGCCCGCTCGCAGCCCGGCGGACAAAACAAAGCGAAGTCGATATTCTTGCCTTTGACAAACAGCTCCGCCTCAAACCGGCCAATAGCATCCACATCAATGACCAACAGCATGTGGATGCCCCGTTCCGCCGGATCACTGCTGCCATCCCGGTCATCGCTGTTGGGATTGATCCAAATTTCCGCAAAAGAACGCATATCTCCAAACAACACCGGAATCACAAAGTGGAGCAGGGGCGTAAAATTGCAAGGGGAAGAAAGCAGGCTGTGGATGATTTTTTCCAGCCGCACCTGCTCGTTGAGGCTCATATCCTCCTTGGATTGCATGCTGACCAAATCCACCAGGGTCTGCATCACCTTGGACATCTCTTTTGGCTGCTCCTCGCTGGGCTCCCGCAGCTTCTGCAAGAAGCCGTTGAGGGCTTTTTGGAATACCTGCCGGGTATTCGCATCCAAAAGCCGCCACAACGCCGAAGAAGACTCCTGCAAGTAAGTCTGGTTGTTGTTATGGCGGGAAAGGTTATAAATCGTGATGGACACTACCTTTTCCAATTTGGGTGAAAAGAGCACGCTTTCCCGAATTTCCTGCAGAAGGGCCAGCGTTTCTTTTTTCAAGAAGGAAAAATTCTTTTCCGCCCCCGGCTCCTGGAACTGTTTCGCCAATTCTGCCAGCTTGGGATGCAAAGATTTGCTGGCGTCCAGGTTCTCCGCCAGGTAACGCAAACTATTGGCCACCGCATCCCGGATATCCTTGTTGCTGGTCACATGGTTGAGCGCCCGCAGCAAATTGGCAATCACACCCTGGATCTCGGATTCTGGAAGGTTCTGACGGCTTACCTGCCGCAGCAAATCAAACAATTCTCCCCGAAAGGAAGTGGAGGAAAACTCCTGCTGCTTCATCTCCGCCGCAATATCCTCCGGTTGAACCAGAAGGCCCTGGAACATCCGCTCAATTTCCTCAGTCATGGTGCGGTTATTGGCCGGCAGTAGCTTAATAATCTCCTCCAGCATAAAAATATTTTTCACATAAGCGGCTGTGACTGCTGGGTCTTTCAGGAGATTTGCCAGAATGGTTGGCCGATCCCCCTGCTGAATCATCCCATTGTTTTGCTTAAGCAATTCGCTCTGAGCATTGGGCTGAATCACTTTCGATATGTTTTGGATATCCGTGCCCAGCAATGGTTCAGCGCCGGGTTTCATCTGCACCGGCTGGTTTTTATTGACCAGCGGCGTGGTTATTTTCAGAATATCTGCCAAGGCTCCTAACTCTCCCTTCTTCCTTCAAACGGCATCGCAAAAGAGCCTGAAAAATTCACTTCGACAATAATATCTTACGCATTTTAAAAATTCTCAACATTTTACTATTAAGTTTTTTAATAAAAGAAGCAATAATCTTTAATTAGAGGTTATTTTATTTTTGAAATAGGCCATATTATCTATTTTTTAACAAAATGATAAAATTTAATGCAAAAGGAGCAGGTGAACACATGAGTACGATTGATCCAGGTATGGAAGCTCTCATGGAAGCTTTTATTTATGAATCCACTACTCTTTTGGAACAGCTTGATGAAATCATGTTGGAATCCGAAAAGGAAAAAAATATAAGCGAGGACAGCATCAATGAGATCTTCCGCATCATGCACACCATAAAAGGCTCTGCAGCGATGATGGGATTTACCGGCATATCCAGTCTAGCCCACTCAGTAGAGGATATGTTCTTCCTTATCCGGGAAGATCCAACCCGTCTCCATGCGGTCAGCGAAGTTATTTTTGACCTGGTTTTCCAGGCCTCTGACTTCTTCAAACAAGAAATTGAAAGCATTCAGGGAGATGGCTTTGAAGATACCGTGCCAACCGAATTGATTGCCAAAATGAAGGAACAAGCGGCCATCATGAAAGGAGAAGCTCCCGCTGTTGAGGCTTCTTCCTCTGCAGAGGCGCCTACAGAGGCACCTACCGCCGCCGTTAACAACAGCGGCCACAAGCAAATTCATGTTATTTTTGACGACGGCTGCCAAATGGAAAACCTACGGGCCTTCTCCTTGTTGAACCAAATCAAGGATTACTGCAGCCTTCTTTATTCCGATCCGGAAAATCCGGAATTGAATCCGGCTAGCTCTGATGAAATCGCGAAAAATGGCTTTACTATTTTTTGTGAGCCTGCGGAAAATACCACGATTGATGACATTTTAAAAGTCATTGAAAATTCTCTCAATATCAAATCCTATGGATTGCTGGAGGACGAGGAACCGGCTGCTCCAGCGGCTCCTCCCCCAGCGGAAGCTCCAAAAGCGGCGGCCGCTCCGGCTCCCGCAAAGCCTGCCCCAGCAGCTGCTGCCAGTGCTTCCTCCTCAGCAGCCAAGCCAAGTGCGAAACAAAGCCTGCTGAGCGTAAATCAATCCAAATTGGATCATCTGATGGATCTGGTGGGCGAGCTCGTAACTGCAGAGTCCATGGTAGCCAGCAATCCAGATCTGCGTGGTCTGAAGCTGGACAACTTCACCAAGTCCTTTCGGGAATTACGGAAGCTGACAGACGAGTTACAGGATGTGGTGATGTCCATCCGCATGGTTCCCCTCAACGGCACCTTCCAAAAAATGAACCGAATTGTGCGGGATATGAGTAAAAAACTGGGCAAACCAGTCGAATTGGTCACGGTCGGCGGCGAAACAGAGGTGGATAAAACCATCAACGACGCCATTGCCGATCCGTTTATGCATATGATTCGAAATTCCATGGATCATGCAATCGAATCTCCAGAGGAGCGCCGCGCCAAAGGGAAACCGGAACAAGGTACCATCACTATGTCCGCCCGCAATGTGGGCGGTGAAATCATCGTGGACATCATCGACGATGGCTGCGGTCTGAACCCGGCTAAGCTTTTGGAGAAGGCGCGTAACAATGGCCTGCTGACCAAACCAGAAAGCGAATATACTGAAAAAGAAATTTTCCACCTGATTATGCTTCCCGGCTTTTCGACCAATGAAGCGGTGACGGAATATTCCGGCCGTGGCGTGGGGATGGACGTTGTGCGTAAAAATGTGGAAAAAGTTGGCGGTACGATTTCCATTGACAGCAAAAAAGATGTGGGCACTACCTTTACCATTAAGATTCCACTAACATTGGCTATCATGGACGGCATGGAAATCCGTGTGGGCAACTCTACCATGACGGTTCCGATTACTTCCATCAAACAATCCTTTAAGCTGTATGATAATAGCCAGGTCTTGTACAATTCCGACGGCAGCGAAATGATGATGATTCGTGGGGAATGCTATCCGATCATCCGGCTACATAGCTATTTTGGTATTGATTCGGAAGTCACGGACTTAACCGAAGGAATCGTCCTACAAGTGGAAAGTGGCAATAACATCGCTTGCATCTTTGCCGATGAATTAATTGGCGAACAGCAAGTGGTCGTAAAACCCTTCCCCCATTTCCTGAGCAAATATAACTTAAAAGAGCGCGGCCTTTCTGGATGTACCATTTTGGGCAACGGCAGCATCAGCCTGATCTTGGATGTCCGCAGCATTTTGAATAACGAAAGGTAAGGTGACCCTCATGGGAGAACAAATCAAAACCACACCGGAAGAGAACCAATCCGCTCAATCCAACCAAATGGATGATCTGGACAGCCGTTACCTCACCTTTTTGATCGGTGACGCAGTCTACGGCATCGCTCTGACCAATGTGCTGGAAATCATCAATATTCAAAGCATTACCCAAGTACCAAACATTCCGCCTCATATTAAGGGAATCATTAACCTGAGAGGAAAGGTGATCCCGGTTTTGGACGCCCGTCTAAAAATGTACAAGGAAGAGCGCCCTTATGACGACAAAACCTGTATTATCGTGATTACTATCCACGATATGCACATTGGATTGATTGTTGACAGCGTTTCTGAGGTCATCACATCAGATCGAAACCATTTGGCTACCCCGCCAAAGACCGGTATGGATGACGCTCAATTCCTAGCCTCCATTATTGAGCAGGACAACAAAGTAATTTTAAATATTAATATTGAAAAATTCTTTCAAAACGACCTGTTTGGTCTATAAGGAGAACTACAAGCATAGTTTTGTATGGAAAAGAAGGAGAAAATATAACGAATGGATAATAAGCTTCAGACTGGGATTATTCGGATCAGTGACGAAGAATTTCGCACGCTCGTTGACTTTGTCCATAAAAAATATGGAATTGACCTGTCAAAAAAACGTCTTTTGATTGAGGGAAGATTGTCCCAGACTTTGCGGAACAAAAAAATGACATCTTTTCAGCAGTATCTGGATTTGTTGTTTCATGACAAATCCGGATCGGAAATGACCATTCTGCTCAATAAAATCACTACCAATCATTCCTATTTTGCACGTGAAAATGAACACTTTGATTTCTTGATCAATCACATTCTACCCTACATGGAAAACACCCGAAAAAACCACGACTTGCGCATTTGGAGCGCTGGATGTTCCGCCGGCCAAGAGGCCTATAATATCGCCATGGCGATTGACCAGTACTTTGGACCCCGCAAAGGCTCCTGGGATACCACCATCCTGGCCACGGATATTTCCATGAATGTATTGACCAAAGCCCGTCAGGCGATCTATCCAGAGAACAACCTAACCGACGTTCCCCCTGCCTGGCGTCAAAAATATTTTAAGCCTTTGGGCAATGGAAATTTCCAAGTTTGCGATCAAATCCGGAAAGAAGTGGTGTTTAAAGTATTTAATTTGATGGACTCCTTTCAGTTTAAAAAACCATTTGATATTATTTTCTGTCGGAATGTCATGATTTATTTTGACAGCTCAACCACGGACCGGTTGATTAATAAATTTTATCAGGCAACCTCCCCTGGCGGTTACCTATGTATTGGTCATTCTGAAGTGGTCAATAAAGATACTACGAAGTATCAATATATTATGCCAGCAATCTATCAAAGGAGTGAACGATAATGGCTGCTCCGATACGTGTCTTAATTGTGGATGACTCTCTGGTCTTCCGTATGAAATTAGAGCAAAGCTTATCGGCTGACCCCAACATTCAGGTTGTCGGAACCGCAATGGATCCGATTGACGCCATGAAAAAAATTGAATCTTTAAATCCCGATGTCGTAACTCTTGATGTGGAGATGCCGCACATGAATGGGATTACTTTTCTGAAAAAGCTGATCCCCAAACGACCCATTCCGGTTGTGGTAGTCAGTTCCCTCCCGATTAATGCCCTAGACGCTTTGAATGCTGGAGCTGTGGACTTTGTCAAAAAGCCAGCGGTGAAATCGCCGGCGGATTTACAGGCATTTTTGCAGGAACTCTCCTCAAAAATCAAAATTGCCCGTACTGCAAAAGTACGCCGCTTTTATCCCTCCAGCAGTCAGACGGTCTCTGGAAACGCTTGTAAGCTTCCAAGAGTGCCGGTCAGCAAATCCTATAATTCTAATCTCATAATAGCCATTGGCGCCTCTACCGGCGGCACAGAGGCTATTTTAGAGGTAGTAAACGGTCTTCCTGCACAAACCCCAGGGGTTATCATCGTTCAGCACATGCCGCCAGTCTTTACTGATATGTATGCGAAGCGTCTGGATAAAATCTGTAAGATGTCCGTGAAAGAAGCGGAAGACCATGACCGTGTTTTGCCTGGACGCATTCTCATTGCCGCTGGGGAATATCATATGCGTCTACAAAAGGATGCCAAAGGATATTATATCCGCAGTCAAAAAGGCCCAAAAGTTAGCGGCCACTGCCCTTCTGTAGATGTTCTATTTGAGTCCGTAGCGGATACTGCTGGAAAGAATGCCATTGGCGTCATTTTAACCGGCATGGGCGCAGACGGCGCGAAAAGCATCACCAAAATGCGTCAGGCCGGCGCCTATACCATCGGGCAGGATCAAGCTACTTCGGTGGTCTACGGCATGCCTATGGAGGCTTTTAAGCTCGGCGGTATTTGTAAACAACTTCCTTTGGATCAGATTCAAGACGAAATTTTACACCACTTAAATACCATGTAATATGATATCCAGTCTTTTCTTTTGCTAAAAGGCTGGATATTTTTTGTTGCTCAGGGATTCTATTGATGGCAAAAAGAAAAGCACACGGAGCAATTTTGCTTTCGTGTGCTTTTTCTTTTCTGAGATGGTTTCTCTAGGAGTAAAAAGTTTTAGAAACCATTCTTTCGATTAATATTTATCATGGACATTAAAATCAAGATCGGAGTCGTTAAAGGAATAATCATACGGAGAAGAACCGTAAGGAGAATCATAACTCGTATTCGTAGTAACCGTACTTCCATTTGCATCTGCTCTCAATTTGTATTGGCCCATCATCTGCTTGAGCATTTGCGCCTGACCAGACAACTCTTCACTGGATGCTGCTGTTTCTTCTGCAGTCGCAGAGTTCGTCTGTACCACGCTAGAAATCTGGTTGATACCTTGAGTCACCTGAATCACCGAATTAGCCTGCTCTTGAGAAGCACAAGAAATCTTGTTAATCACATCGGTTACTTCCTGCGCCTTGCTTACAATTTCAGCCAAAGACTGTGCCGTATCGTTTGCAATCTTGATTCCGTTTTTTACAGCCTTCACTGAATTTTCGATCAAGGCAGTGGTATCCTTTGCAGCCTCGGAACTCTTAGAAGCTAGGTTACGCACTTCGTCTGCCACAACCGCAAAGCCTTTCCCTGCCGCACCTGCACGCGCTGCTTCTACCGCAGCATTCAAAGCAAGAATATTGGTTTGGAAAGCAATATCTTGGATCGTCTTGATGATCCGGCTGATTTCGTCGGAACATCTACTGATCTCATCCATTGCTCCAATCATTTCTTGCATTTGCTGGTTATTGTTCACAATACCATCGCCCAAATTAGTAGCCTCTTGGCTGGCAAATTCTGCGTTTTGTGCGTTTTCTTGAATGTGTTTGGAAATCTCATTAATGGTAGCATCCAACTGTTCCACAGCGCTTGCCTGTTGGGTAGCGCCTTGGGACAAGGCCTGGGCACCGCTGGCGCCTTGATCAGAGCCTGTCGCAACCTGTTCCGCCGCCAAATTAATCTGGGCAAAGGTTTCGTTAATGGCTACTAAGAATGAGTTGATTGCTTCTTCAATCTTAACGAATTCCCCCTTAAAACCCTGGATTGGTTCCACCATCAAGTTGCCGCGGGATACAGAATTCATCGCTTCTTCAATGGTATAGATATATTCACCCAAAGTGGCCACGGAAGAGTTGTATGCGCGGGTTAAAATACCAATCTCGTCTTTCCGGTTTGGATCTTCTTCCACACGGGTTTGCAGATTACCTTCGGAAAGCTGGCATACAGCATGCTCGACTTGAGCAACCGGCTTACTGATGCCTTTGCCGATCTTCAGGCCAAGGATAACGCAGAGAATACCGCCCAGTACAGTGATTCCAACGCTAACGCTAATGCTAACAATCATTAAGGTTTTTTCCATGTTCAAGTGGACAACTGCATTTTCTCTCATCGTATAAAACAACTCTACAATCTCTTCCGAAATCGCATCAACAATTTCTGTTGTCTCCCGCAATTTAGCAGTCGCTTCTTCTACCTTACCCTGTCTCATCAGCTCAATCGTCTCGTCGCGCATACCGTCCACAGTACGCATATTCGCCCGAATATTTTCAAACATCGGGCGCAAGTTTTCATCCTTGATGCCTTTATCCAACTCCTCCTCATAAGGAGCCATAGTTTCATTATTGGTTTCCACAAGTTTGATTCGTTCTTCCATGTCAGCCGAATCGGTGCTGAACAAAATTACGTTTCGGATCAAAGCGCTGCCTTGTTGGAAGTAATAACCCCATCCGCCCATGTTGCCCTGTTGCTGTCCATAATCCTCATACGTTTCCTGGGATGATGCGTAGTTAACTCCTAAAAAAACGCTGGAAACCACGGCGATAATCAACATGAAAGCGATTACCACACCATATCCCAGCATAATCTTTTTTCCTATTTTCATTTTAAAGCCCCTCTCTTAAAGAACATTACGTCTTTGATTTTCTAACATTTCTTAACCATGAAATGTGTTTTTTCATAGATTTGTAAAAAATATTACTTAAAATATATCAGGTATAATCACCGGCTTTAAAAAAAGTCCGTGTAAAGATTTGTTATTGCTGGAGATCGGCGGTATGAAATGTTCCGTATATCCAAAAGGAGCCCCCTTTGCCCAGCCTCCAAGCAAGTTCTAGATTAGGAGCTATCCTAATCTAGAACTTCTTCCTTTATCATAAAGGAAACAGCCAAGCATATGGAAAGATCTTCTGCTTAGCTGTTAGTCGATTGCTTTTAATTGAAAGGGATAATAAAGCCAAATATACAATATGTAAATAGACACAAATTTTTCCTTAAAAAATCCTTTTCCAATGACAAACAAACAATAAACTCAAATATTTCCAACGAATCATGATTATTATAACCAAAATGCTGGCGTGTCAGAATTGGATTCACTTCCTAAGTTGTTTACAGACATACGAATTTGATTTAAATATATTTCCAAAAATAATTGATAATCTTCGTATGTATATTCTACATCCGTATTGGTAAAGAGCGCCTGGGTAATGTCAGACATGGACATATTCTGAACAAACAGATTTCCAATTCCAGTCTGAAGGGATGATGCAGCCGCACTGGATGTGGAAGAAGCAACGGTTTGGTTCGGTACCTGAATCTCCCCTCCCGCCGCCTGAAGCACTTTTTTCACATAAGCCTGTGTCTCTGCAAAGGGCGGCACTCCGCCATATTTGGCCACATTACCGCTTCCAGCATTGTAGGCAGCTAAAGCCAGTTTTTGATCGCCATTATACCGCTTAAGCATCTGGGAGAGGTATTTTGCCCCGCCCATGATGTTTTGTTCTGGATCTGTCGGATCGGTCACACCCAATCCTTTGGCAGTAGATGGCATCAACTGCATAATGCCTGTCGCTCCACAGGAAGACACCGCGTCCGCTTGGAAATTCGACTCCACTTTGGCCACTGCTTTCAGCAGGTTTTCCGGCACCTGATAACGTTCTGCGGCTTGCTGAAAAATGCTCTCCAGACTTTTTGGTGTTCCTAGGGCAGCATTCATTTGCTGCTGAAATGCCGAAGAAGACGCTGCCGCCACACTATTTTTGGTTGTTGCTGTACCGGTAGAAATTATATTTGGTTGAAACAAAATCTCCATGTTTCCCATCCCTCCAATCTTTTCATCAATATTATTGCAAGATTTTGCAAAAAATTCAACATAGATTCTTTATTTGCATGAAAATTTATGCACATGAACTACCAAACCCATTCGCCCCGGTTCACCGATTTGATTCGCATACTGCCGTCTCCAGCATCCAAATAAAGAGTACGACCATAATTTTTGCCAGTATCCTCCGCAATAATGGGGATACGCAGACGAGCTAGTTCCGCTTTCACTGCCGCCACATTTCTCTGGCCGATGCTAGCCAAGGAAGAGTTTCCGCCACCCGCAAACATCTGAGCTCCGCCTGCAATTTTCGCTTTCATTCGTATGGTGCGCGCGCCCATACTTTCCATTTTTTTAACCAATGCAACAATTGCGGTGTCCGCAAATTTATATACCTGAGTTTTTATCGAAGCCATTTCCGCACTGGATGGCAGCATAATGTGAGATAGACCGGCAATTTTTGCCATAGGATCATACAAGCAAATCCCAACGCAAGATCCCAGCGCGTAGGTTACGAGCACATTGGGAGCGCGGACAACATTTAGATCAGAAATGCCGACTGTAACCGTTTGGCTCATAATCCAATCCCCAAACTGTCCATAATTTTATTAAGCGACTCCACATCAGGAATCATTAGCACATGGCTTTGCGCATGTTGGACATCTGCGCTTTCATTCGCTGCATCAAATTGGTTTTCGATAAAGATAATTTTATCACTGATATTGGCATAATGGATGGCTGGCACACTCAGGATCGCACCCACCATATCGATACAAATATCCGGTACTGTAATATTAATTTTTAAATTGGTCAAAGAAGCAATGGCATTGATATAAGAAGCAGCCATAATATTGCCCACTTCTTTGATAGCGGACAATTCCATTTCTCCAACCTCGCTGAAATCTTGCAGGTCACTGCCCAACAGAGAGTTGATCGTCATATGCGCAAAATCCTTATGCAACAAAAACATCATCATGCCGTTGACCTCTCCATTCATGGAAAGCAGCAAGCCAACCATCAGGGTTTCTGGTCCACCAAAATTGTCGGACACTTCATTATAATCTAAAATGCGAATCTTTGGAACTTGGATATTCACCAAACGACTCAGCATGCAGGAAAGTGCGGAAGCTGCGTTTCCGGAACCAATGTTTCCGATCTCGCGCAGCGCGTCCAGACACATATCATTGAGATCCTCATAATTATTCAAACTCACGATGCTAGGATACCTGCCTTTCTATATGCGATTATTTCCTCAGATTGTTGACAATATCTTCAATCTCGTCAGAAGCTTGCACAACCCGTGCGCTAAACTGGAAACCGCGCTGGGCAATGATCATGTCCGTCATCTCATCCGCTACCGATACCTTAGACAATTCAATAGTCTGGGTCAAAATTTTGTAGTTTTCCTGGTCGGTTGCAACCTGAGCTGCGCCGGATTGCGCCGTGGGAACATACCGATTGGAGGTCATGGGCTGTAAGGCTTCGGGATTGGCAAACTGGAACACACCCAAGCGGTCTTTCAGGTTTTCCGTGTTTGGCATATCATTGTCATCCATTGGAAGCTGGATTCGCTGGCCTTGCTGGTCCAACACAAATGCGCCGTCCACCGTGGTCAGGTAGTAATCGTCGCCTACTTTGGACATGGCAAACTCACCGTCACGGGTATAAGAAATCGCACCGCCCCTTTCCACGCCAAAGAAACCCTCTCCAGCAATGGCAAAATCCAGTGCCCGCTCAGTCTGCCTCATGGAACCCTGCTCCATGATCAAATTGCCGCCGCGCACACGCACACCGGTTCCCTCCAATGGACGTTGGTCAGAATTCACATACATCCGAGTGTACAACAAATTCTCAAAATCAGCTTGAACCGGCTTGTAGCCAGCTGTATTGCTGTTGGAAAGATTATTGCCGATCAGGTTGATATACTCTTGGAACGCTCCCAAACCGGAAGCGCCAGTATAAAAAGCAATGTTCATCGTATTTCCTCTCCTCTCTATTTACTGGGCGAAACTACCGCTGCCGTGCACTACAGGCTTGCGATTTGGGCCGCCGATTTCTGATTGATCTGGTCGATGATCTGCAACGCTGTGCTGCATGCGGTGAAGCTGCTCTGCGCTTCCATAAACATGGTGTATTCCCGATTTAAGTTTACGTTGGAAAGCTCCAGATAATTCTGCATAAAGCTGGTCTCTTCCTGGACTTCCAGTTGGGTACCCGCCGCTACGCCAAACAGACCGCTCTGGTATTGAGTCAGCTCAGTACCCTCAGCCGGCAATACCGCCTGCAGGGTACCTGCGATTTGCCCTTGACTGTTGTAAACTGTGCCGTCATCCTGAACGGTGAAATTGGTATCGCCAACTTGGATGGGGCCATTCGCTCCCTGTACCCGGCCCACATCCGGTAAAATTAAATAGCCTTGTTGATCCACATCAAAACCGCCGTTGCGGGTCAGATAGGTCACGCCGTCCGCGCCAGGAATCGCATAATACCCCTGGCCATTGATCGCAACGTCCATGCTACGCTCGGTATTTTTCAGATCTCCGCTTTGGAATTGGGTGGACACAGTTTCCACAATCGTAATCGGGTTTGCATTGCCGATGGTTCTGGTATTGCCCTTTTCAATCCGGCTCACCAGCTCCTGCTCAAATGGAGACGAAACCACCCGCTGAGCGTGGAAACCAGGGGTCTGGCTATTCACCATGTTGTTTCCCAACACCTCAAATTTTCTTTGCTGAACCATCATGCCCGACGCAATGGTATAATATCCTCCTAACATTTCGATGACTCCTTTCCATCTAAATATTCTGAAATTTTCTTTTTTAGCTTGGTCAGCCCCGTACTCCGTGCGCAGGAGGCTCGCTGCTGACTAATGCCCAGCACTTCCCCAATTTCCCGGAGATTAAGGTTTTCATAATAACAGAGGGTAATGACTTGACGTTCCCGCATCGGCAAACTTTCAATCGCGTCAATCAAAGCCTGCCTCAGCTCGCTTTTCAGCAATTCCCCTTCCGGCTCTACCTGATCGGTACCATCGTGTTTTTCGGCCAACCTCTCTACCACATGGGAGGCGTTTTCCAGCAGCTCCTCAAAGGAGTACATCTCCCCGTTGGAAATTTCCACCAGGTACTTGTCAAGCTCCTTTTGACTCATCTGCAACCGCTCAGCCAATTCGGTATTGGTTGGTTCCCGTCCCAGCTCAGCGATCATTCGCTCCTGCTCCTGCAGGATGTTTCTTCTGGCCGCACGCACCCGGTAAGGCAGCCAGCTCTGCTTGCGCATGTAGCTGAGCACCGAACCACGAAGCCGTTTATAGCTATAGGTATCGAAACTGGCGCCTCGGTCAAACTGGTACTTTTCGATACAGTCAATCAACGCTAATACGCCTTGGTTGACAAAATCATCATACTGCATGTTTCCAGGCAGAATCGACCGCATACTCATGACCGTTTTTTTCACGGAATCCATATAATGCAAAACCAACTGGTTGCGCACTTCCAGATCCCCGGTCTGTTTGTAAATACGCATCAACTCCACAGGGTCTTCACACAGTTCTTTTTTTTCCGAAACAGTACCGCCCACGGAGACGCCTCCTTTCTCGTTCGTGTCTTAGGAAAGGGTGATATTTCCTAACGCCTGAATCTGTACGGAAGGATCAATTTCATTAAATGAAAGCACCACAATATCCGGACAGAACTGGTTCACCAGCTTTTTGAAGTAAACCCGCACAATCGGTGAGGTCAGCACAATCGGCGTCTGTACCACCTTGCGCATTTGGTTTACTTTTTCGGTGGTTGCGTTGACCAGCTTTTGGATGACATCCGGCTCCAGCGCCAGATAGGAACCGCCCTCCGTCTTTTTGACCGCACCCATAATCATGCTCTCAATTTGCGTATCTAAGCTGAGCACTTTCAGCTGACCCGCCTCCGAGAACCGATGGGTAACAGTACGCCGCAATGCCTGCCGTACATATTCGGTCAGCATATCGGTGTCCTTGACTGTCGCACCGTAATCGGCCAATGTTTCCAAAATGGTCTCCAGATCATGCATAGGCACACCTTCCAATAGGAGGTTTTTGAGCACCTTCTGCAGGTCGTTGACTGATACTACAGCAGGAACCGTATCCTCTACGATGGTTGGGTTGACCTTCTTGAGGTTCTCCAGCATGTTTTTTACTTCCTGACGGTTGAGCAATTCATAAGCGTGTCTGCGCACAATTTCTGACAGATGGGTAATGATAACCGAAGTCGGGTCAATAAGGGTGTATCCCGCCATTTCCGCCTTGATCTTCTGGTCGTCGCTGATCCACTTCGCTGGCATGCCAAAGGCTGGCTCTACCGTGTCAATGCCATCCACTTCATCACCTGGAGGCAATTCGTCGGGAATCAAAGCCAAGTGATGGTCGATCAGCACTTCGCCAATGGCCACCGACTCGCCTTTAATCTTAATCTCATACTGGTTTGGGTTTAGCTGACCGCTGTCCTTCAGCCGTACCGATGGGAGTACCATCCCCATTTCATCGGCAAACTGCTTTCGGAACATGACCACCCGATCCATAAAATTGCCGCCGCTGCTTTCATCCACCAGAGGAAGCAAGCTGTAACCAAACTCCATACTGATTGAGTCCACGTTCAGTAGTCCATACACATTTTCCAAATCCTTGTAGAAAGACACTTCGCTGGTGACCTCTTCGGAAACCACTGGCCCTTCCGCCACATCCTCTTTGGTAACCTTGCTCTTTTTGGCGCGGGACAGGATCAGGAAACCCATGATGGCCAAAATTGCGGAAAGAATCAGAACCTGGACAATCGGGAATCCGATGGGAATCAGGCACAGCATCGCAATCGCAGCCAAAATCATAACCCTTGGCTGCGAGGAGAACTGTTTGATCACATCAGAGTTCAGATCAGCATCCGAAGCAGAACGGGTTACAATCATACCGGTTGCCACGGAAATCAGCAAAGCCGGGATCTGGGACATCAAGCCGTCGCCGACGGTAGAAACAGAGTAGGTATTCATGATCGTCATGAAGTCGCCTTCTCCATTCATGAATCCAATGATGATACCGCCAATCAAGTTGATCATGGTGATAATAATCGAAATAATCGCGTCACCTTTTACAAACTTAGAAGCACCATCCATAGAACCAAAGAAATCCGCTTCCCGCTGAATCTTGGATCGGCGTACTCGGGCTTCCTGCTCATCAATGAGGCCAGAGTTCAAGTCGGCGTCAATCGCCATCTGTTTACCTGGCATAGCGTCCAAGGTAAAGCGCGCCGATACTTCAGCCACACGTTCCGAGCCTTTGGTAATTACAATAAACTGAACCAGAACGATGATGATGAAGATGACCAGACCGATCGCCACATTCCCTCCGATTACGAAGCTACCGAAGGTTTGAACCACTTCTCCCGCATAGCCGCTGTTGCTGAGAATCGACCGGGTGGACGATATATTCAGAGCCAGGCGAAGCATGGTCGTAATCAACAGAAGCGAGGGAAAGATGGAGAAATGAAGCGGTTCTTTGATGTACATGGTAGTCAAAAGGATCACGAAAGAAAGCGCTAGATTCAAGATAAACATGAAGTCCAGCACCACCGTGGGTAACGGAATAATGATTAAAAATATAATTAGTATGACGAACGCGGCAACCGCATTTTTAAATATCTTCATACTAGCTTAGTCCTTCTTCCTTTTTCCTTAGGCTATATACAAAAGCCAATACTTCTGCCACCGTTTTATAAAACTTTTCTGGAATCTCCCGATCCAGGTCCACAGACTCATAAAGGCCCCGTGCCAGTGGCTTGTTTTCTGTAATGTATACCCCGTGCTGCTCTGCCACCGCAACGATACGCAGAGCCAGGGAATCCACGCCTTTGGCCACCACCACCGGAGCGCTGTTTTTCTCCGGATCATATTGGATCGCCACGGCATAGTGGGTAGGATTTCGAATGACCACATCGGCGTTTGGTACATTCTGCATCATGCGCTGACGGGACATTTGCTGCTGGCGATCCTTAATTTGACCTTTGATCTTCGGATCACCTTCTGTTTGTTTATATTCTTCTTTGACTTCCTGCTTACTCATACGCAGGTTTTTCTCGTAGTCCCACCATTGATACACATAGTCAAAAATGGCCAGTCCCACAAACACAATGGAAACCTGCTGCACAATGTTCAAAATCACATTTCCGGTTTCGTTAATCGCTGCCTCCACGCTCATATCCATCATCTTCGGCAGTGTGGGAATCCAACCAGAAAGTACATTCCAGACAATGACTCCCATCACCAGAATTTTTAAAATAGATTTGAGCAGCTCCACGATTCCTCGAATCGAAATCATCTTTTTTAACCCTTTGAGAGGGTTGATCCGATCGAATTTCGGGGCGATGGCTTTGGTGGAAACCAGCATCCTGGTCTGGCCCATAGTGAAAATCACAGCCACCAGGATACTCACCAACATCAGCGGCAACGCTGCCAAAAGGAACATCAAAAATACTTTGATGACTAAGGATGGAATATCATCCAACACAATGGTTTCCATGGTGCTCCCCATTGCGAAAAAATCGCGGATAGAGCCAGTCAGAGCAGAGGAAATCAGCGGCGATAACAGCTTGATGGAATAAAAGCACGCCAAAAGGGAAAACACGGTGACAATCTCTCTACTGAGAAAAACATTACCTTTCTTTCTTTCGTCCCTTTTTCGTTTGGGCGTCGCTTTTTCCGTCTTTTCGCCGGCCATTCCACCACCTCCTCCATCTTGGCGCTCAAATCACGGATTGGAAAGATTTCTAGCCAGTAGGCTGCAGAACAAATAAAGCTTCTTCCATATATTCAAACATGTCGTTCATGTAATTGTCGGTAAAGGTGCCGATCGGACCTGCAAACAGAAACATCAGCGCCAAGCCCAACAGAATTTTGATCTGAATGTTGATTACAAACACATTGATTTGAGGGATTAGCTTCATCAAAATACCCATCGCAAGCTGTACCGCAAATTCTGCCGCAATAAAAGGAAGGCCTAGCCGAATCACCAAGGAAAAGACCGAAATAAACTGATCGATGACAAATCCCGGCGCCGCTGACCACTCAATCAGTCCACCTAATGGAAGAATATCATAGGAGGAGGTAAAAATGCGAATCATCAACAAATGGCTGTCGGTCGCAAAGAGATACAGCGAAAACAGAATCTGCAACAAACTGCTAGAGACGGACATTTGAATATTGGTAGATGGGTCAAGAACTTTCGCCATGGATAAGCCGAATTCAACATCCATAATATCTCCAATAAAAAATAGGAGATAATAATAGATCTGAAAAATAAACCCGCACAAAATTCCCACGAACAATTCTTTTGCAATGGCAAACACCAAAGCCAAATTATCAAACTCTGTAGGCGCTCCCATCGATACGGTGGGAGCCACTAAAAGGGTCAGCGCCACGGCCAGCGCTACCCGAATTCTGGCGGGCAGTTCATTCCTCATCAAAAGAGGATTGAAAAAAATCATTCCGCCCATACGGCAGAACACCAGAATATAAGCCATCAGGCTCTGCATTTCTATCGTCATAGCCATCTGCCTATAAGGTAATCATGAGTTGGCAAAGCCGCTGAAATAATTCCATCAGAACGGTCAGCATCCAGGAGCCCAGCATGAGCAACAAAAATGCGATCGCTATAATTTTAGGGACAAAGGTCAGCGTTTGCTCATGGATCTGAGTAGCCGCCTGGAAAATCGAAATTACCAAGCCAATGACAATACTGACAACCAGCAGTGGCAAACTCAGCTCCAACATGGTAAAAATGGCGTCCCGAAAAATTTCTAATACAACGCCTTGTGTCACAGGTACTCCCTCCTTTTCCGCAATTCATCGGATCGTTTAGTGGAAACTCTGCACCAGGGTTTCGATGAGCAACCCCCATCCATCCACTACCACAAACAGCATCAGCTTAAAGGGCAGAGAGATCATGGACGGCGGCAACATTACCATACCCATGGACATCAGCGCACTGGAAACCACCATGTCGATAATCAGGAATGGGATAAAGAGTAAAAATCCAATCGTAAACGCTCGCTTCAGTTCACTGGTGATAAAGGAAGGAACGATCACCTCCAACCCCAGATCCATTAAGGATTCCGGGTTGATTTCCGTGAGTGTGTTCTCATTTCCGGAGAGGGAAAGGAACATATTCAGCTCTTTCACGCCGGTTTGTTTAAGCATGAACACTTTCAACGGCTTTTGGATATTGTCCAACGCCACCTCCTGCGTGATTTCCCCTTTTGTATACGGCTCAATGGCCGTTTCATTCATCTCGGAAAACACCGGTGTCATAATGAAAAGAGATAAGAACAGGGATAATCCAACAATCACCATATTGGGCGGCGTCTGTTGAATGCCCAGCGCGTTTCGGAGAAAGGAAAATACAATCACAATCCGGGTAAAGCTGGTCATCATAATCAGCAAAGAAGGCGCCAGCGCCAGCACCGCAAACAAAAGCAAAACCTGCAGGGTGCCGAATTGACCCTCTTCTCCTGTGCCAGAATTCACACTTACATTGATTCCAGCAGCATGCGCCTGCATGCTAAATACTGTACTGATCAACAAAAAAATGACGGCCAGCGAAATCAACAAACGAAACACTTGCTTTTTTAGCTCGGCTTTTTTTTCATCCACCGCCTTGATCTCTTTCAACGTCATTTCTTTTTCCGCCCCTTCCCGCCAGAGGAGAAGCCCCATGTCTTTAAGGAACTTTTAAACACATCCTTAAACCCTGAGGACCCTATGTCTCCATCTTGCGATTTTGGATCTTCGGGGAATTCCCCTTCCTCAAATTCCTTTATCAAGGTCACCTGCTGTGAAGTTACCCCCAGCAGCAGGGTTTTCCCTCCTGTTTTCACAACCAACAGGGTTCGATCCGGCCCCACTGCCATTTGTTCCAGGATTTTAATTTTTTCAGAGGAGCCAACCTGCTTAAACTTGTTTCGTTTTGCCAGAAACTTTGTAAACCAGTAGGCCGCCACAAAAATGAGAACGATCAATACTAACGTACCGAATACGGTAAAAAAATCTCCCATTTATTCTTTGGCACCTCCCGTTTGTCTGCTCATCACAGAGGAAGTACCTTATTTACGGTCTGCACAATACGCTCCTCTTTAAAAGGCTTCACAATAAAGTCCATTGCTCCCAGAGTGATGGCTTCCATAACCATGGATTCCTGCCCCATCGCGGAACACATCACCACTCTTGCGCCTGGATCCATCTTCTTGATCTCGCGCAGCGCTTCAATGCCATCCATATTCGGCATCGTGATATCCATAATCAACAAATCTGGCTTTTCTTGTTGATACAGTTGTACAGCCTGTGCGCCATCTTCTCCCTCCACAAAATCGGTGTAACCAGCTTTTGTGAGGTAATTCTTGATCATCATTCGCATAAAACCTGCATCATCAACTAATAAAATTTTGTACATTGTTTGAAAACTCCTTCCAAATTGTAAAAAATTAAGAAAATATAATATCTATAATAATACCACAAAGAACGCACAAAGAACATACTTTATTTTTTATTTAGCGAATCCATCAGATTTTGTACGCCAACAATTTCCGTAATTCTAACACCAAAGTTATCGCCAATTACCACCACATCACCGTGGGCCAGTAACTGACCGTTAACAACAATATCCACGGGAGCGCCAGCTTGTTTTTCCAGCTCAATAACAGTTCCCGAACCAAATTCGGTTATTTCCTTAATCTTGCGCTTTGTACGGCCAATCTCAACAGAAACATCTAAGTTGACATTCATGAGCAAGTTCATGCTGTTACCGTTCATCGGATCTACGGAAGCTGCATTGTAGAATTCTGGGAATTCTGCCCGTTTCACATTGACCGGAGAGTCAGTCAGCATATTCCCGATTGGACCCGCAAAATTCGGCTCATTACGGGGAATCGGAGCCATGTAGTAGCCCGGAGGCACACTATAACTCGGATGCAATACTCCAGCCGGTTGTTGCGGCTGACCATATGGTTGAGGTGGATATCCCGGCTGTTGCATATAGGGCTGCTGCATGTAAGGCTGTTGTGGATACCCCGGTTGCTGCGCTGGATAAGCGGGCTGCTGCATCGGAGGCGCCATTTCCGGCTGTTGCATTGGCGCAGGAGCTGGAGCCGGTTGCTGCGGCTGCATTGGCGCAGGAGCTGGGGCCGGTTGGGGAGCCGACGGTTCGTCCGCCTGTGGCGGAGCCACTGGGGCTGCTGGAGCTGGAGCCACTTCCGGCTGAGGCGCTGAAGCAGTTGGTTCCATCGATCCGTTTTGCTGACCCATTAACTGGTCAACGATTTCTTTGGCAAATGCAATCGGCATAATGCTGATGAAATTCGTGTTGATAATGCCGTTAATCGCCAGATCAAAGGATATAGAAACCACATCAGTCCCTGGATCCACATCATGAACGGTATTGACAATAGTATTGATCTCGGTGCTGACAAAAGCCTCTGGAGTAGAAATGTTCACGGCCATGCCCAGCAACTCGGACAATGCAGTTGCCGCAGAACCCATCATCTGATTGGTCACTTCACAGGCGGCGCTGATTCCCATCTCATCAAAATCAGAAATATCATCGGGAATCGAAGAAATATCGCTATTGCCCATCAACAGATTAAGGATGATATGCATATCCCGGCAATGGAAGAGCATGACATTGGCACCATGAAGCCCCTCCACATATTTAATCTTTACGATCAAAGCCGGTTCCAGATCCTTATACTCTAAGTCGTCACTTTTCTTCATCTCTAACTTTGGGGTGGTGATAACGACTTGCTTATCCAACATGGTGGAAATTGCAGTTGCGGAAGCGCCCATGCTGATATTTAAAATCTCACCCAGGACATCTAAGTCTGCGGGCGTTAAGACACTTGTGTTTTGCTCTTTTTCCAATGAAATCCCTCTCTTCTTATTTCGCTATTGTGTCAATCAGTTTGATTGATTTTTTCAATTTGGATTTTCCCAGTTTTGCATGATACCATGGCTCCCCTTCTACCATAATATCAATGTTATCATCAATTTTTTTATTCAATGCAATGACATCCTGCACTTGCAGTTGCAAAATATCTTCCAATGACATTTCAAACCGATCTAACACCGCTCCAATTTCCAAGTCGGATTGTTTAATGGTTTCCATAATACTGGTTTGCTGCTCTTGGTTCTTATTGGCATCCTGCTGCTTGGAAGTACGGGAATGCCAAATTTTAAAGCTGTCCACCACGCCCTCCAAGCCTTCCGCTGGAAAACACAGGGTGATGGCTCCTTGGAAATCCGGAAACTGCACATCCAGCGCAACGATTACCACAATTTCCTGAGGGGAATAGGTTTGCAGCAGCCGAGCATTGGTTTCAATGCTGTTGAGTGTGGTAGTTACTGGAATATAGTTACACCACGCTTCTTCCAAATACTTAATCATGGTTTGGACTACATCCTCCATGATTGCCATTTCAATTTCCGTAAAATTACGCTCCGGCACAATCAAACGGCCGCTGCCGCCCAAAAGCCGGTCAATGGTCATAAAGCTGAAGCTGGCGGAAACGTCCATAATAAACGAGGTGTCCGCCACCTGAGCATCTTCGGACTGTAGATCAATGACGCCCACAAGGGTATTGTCCGGCAACGCATTACTAAACTCATAGTACCGCTGTTCTTCAATCTGAAGAACACTGATTTCACATACATTGTGAAGAATACTGGTAAAATAAGAGGAAAGCCCCCTGGAAAAGTTTTCATGCAGGCTATCTAAAGCCTTTAGTTGCTCTTTGGTGAATTTTTTCGGACTTTTAAAGTCATATTCTTTTATTTTTGGCGCTGTATCAATCTCGGCATCCACCTTTCCGGATTGCATCTGTTTGAGCAATTCATCAATCTGGTTTTGCGATAAAGCTTCTGCCATCTGCTCTCTCACTCCTTTTTACCATTCATTCCGCTAATGCGCCCTAATCTTCATAGGGAGAAACGCCGCTGGACAGGCTGCTTGCCGCAGAGGATGCAGCACTGCTTGCTACGATTGGGGAACCACTGGTCAACCCGTTACCGCCAGCAGGGTATTTGTTTTTGTCATAGCCATTGCCGCCTGCCGCAGAACTCAATGCATTCTCATCGTCGCCGACAATGGTCAGAACCACACGCCGGTTTTTCTTCCGGCCAGCATCCGTATTATTATCCCCTATCGGATCGTTGATACCATGTCCGATGGCGACCAAAAGATCATACTTCACTTGGTAATTATCGCTCAGATAATTGATCACAGACGCCGCCCGGTTGCTGGATAAGTACCAGTCGTTGACGGTAGAATTCGGATTTTTGGTATCCGCTACATAACCGGCCGCTTCTATCAGGGTAAGCTTATCTTCCACATTTTTTAGAGCCTCGCCCACCAAGTTCAAGAAAGGCTTCGCCCTTTCCGTAATCGCAAATTGGTTTGCCTCAAACAAAGCGTTATCGCTGAAGGTAATATAGATTTCCCCATTTTCGCCTTGCTCCACTTCAATTTGGCCTTCGCCTGCCTGTTCCAGCTTTTTTTCCAGATACTTATACATATCGTTAATATTGTCCGGCAATTCACTGTCGCCATTGCTAATATCTGGATATCCAGATCCAGAAACATCACTGCCAACATCAATAACTACATCGGAAGAAGGATTTGATCCTCTGAGAGACTCAATCAGCGCTTCCCATTTGGCCTGCTCTACGGTAGACATACTAAACAGAAGCACAAAGAAGGTAAGCAGCAATGTTACCATATCTGCATATGTATCCAGCCAGGAGCCGCCGCCGCCAGAATCTCTTTTTTTCTTTTTCATATTCGCCCCAATCCTTTACCAATTATTTTGCCGCAGGGATCGGAAGCTTACTCTTAACTATGTACGCTTTCCATTTCCTGCCGGTTATTTTTCCTCTCCATCATGTTCATCTTTAATCTTATATTTGCCGCTTGGAAGCAGACGAGCCAGTCGTTCTTCGATAAATTTCGGGTTTTCACCAGCTTGAATGCCCTGTACGCCTTCACAAATAATCATTTTACAGAGAAACTCTTCATCATGACGGATTTGGAGTTTATTGGAGATAGGATTGAAAATTACGTTGGCTAAAACGGTACCATAGAAGGTGGTGATCAAGGCAACCGCCATGTTGGGGCCCAAAGAATTTGGATCATCCAATTGTTTCAACAAGTTAATCAGGCCAATCAAGGTACCGATCATACCGAATGCTGGAGCGTAACCCGCACCTTTATCATACAAAGCGCGTCCTTGTGCGTGACGCTCGTCCAGGTATTCTAGTTGGGTTTCTAAGTGCTGCTTAACCTTTTCCGGCTCCACGGAGTCCACAACCATCATTAGGCTGTTTTTCATGAAAGCATCCTTCACATTTTCCAAATCCTCTTCCAAAGCCAGCAAACCATTGATTCTCGCTTTGGTCGCAAATTCTACGATTTGTTCAATGTATTTTTCCGGTTTATACTTGGTAGGTAAGAAAATAATTTTCAAATGCTTGATAATTTGGATAAACTGCTTAGGAGAGAAGGAAATCATCAACGCCGCAATGGTGCCGCCGATAACGATAGCAATACTGGTCGGATCAATAAAGTTCCCAATGTTATCCATATTGATCGTAATCGCGCCACTTGTTAAATCCTTACCGCTGATCATGCCGAAGAACATCAGACCTGCCGCTAAAATAAAACCTATAATTGACATAATATCCATATGGCAATCACCCTCCTATTCCGGCGCTATGCCCAAATAACGGCAAGCTTCCAAATTCTCTGCGGAAATCAATGATTTTGTCGATAATTTCTTTTGTGCTTTCTTTTACAATATAAAGTTTCTGATTCACCAGCGTGATTGTGGTATCTGGGTTTTCCGAGATGCTCTCAATCAACTCGTCGTTGAGTGCAAAAGAAACACCGTTCAATTTCGTCAACGTAATCATAGTTCTAGCCTCCTTAAGTTTATGGATTTTGCCATGGGTAAACGGGCAACCAGCAAGGCCTCCCCTGCGGTTTCCCGCTTACCCATGGCGGCGGAGTGTGTGCGTCTCCACCGCCACAGAGTTATCTTTTTCGATTACTGAAGCGAAAATGTCCCTCTCTCTTTTTCCCCTTTATCACTTATCGCTTCAGGTTGATCAGCTCTTCCAGCATGGTATCCGAAACTGTAATAACTCTAGAGTTAGCCTGGAAACCTCTCTGGCAGGTGATCATTTCCGCAAACTCATTGGAAAGATCCACGTTAGACATTTCCAGAGAGCTGCTCTTAAGTGCTCCGGTGCCGTTGGTGCCTGGTTCCGCCAGAATCGCTTCACCGGAGTTTTGGCTTGACGAGAAGTAGTTGTTTCCTTCCTGCTGCAAGCCGTTGGGGTTTGCGAAGGTTGCCAGTGCGATTTTGCCAGCAATCACCAGCCCTTTGTCCGGGTGATATACGGAAACGGAACCATCGGTACCGATGTTGATGCTGGTCAGCTCATCCAACGTAATCGCGCCGCCCGAGGTGCCGCCGCTCAAGGTAAAGCCAATATTGCCCAAGCCCAAATCCTTGGAAGGCGCGCTGTTGGTAATATTATTAGCAGCGATTTGCGCGTTGTTATTCGCAGTGGTAAAATTCACAGTCGTAGCGGTTGACCACAGTTTGGCCTTGGACGGCATGGTAACGCTAATACCGTTACCATCGGTGTAGGTTTTTCCCAGCTCTGTGTCAGGGATGGTTATGGTTGTAGGGCCAGCGCCGCTTGTATAAGTAAGAGTATAATTGCCGGCGGCGCCAGCAGCACCAGGAGTATAGGAAAAGGCTGTAATCGTTACTGGATAGTCAGCATCCGCTACACTGTCCAACCGCAGTCCGCCCAATACATTGCCGTTTGAGAATTCTGATTTCTGAAGCGGTGTGTTGAGCATAGTAGAACCAGCCCAAGAGGGACTCTCTCCGCTTTGAATTACGTTGTTATAGCTTGGGAAAGTCAAAGTAATGGTATCGGTCGTACTGGTTCCGTTTTTCAGCACAACGCTGCCGGCGGTGCCCATTTGGCTCGCGGTGATAACTGCGGAATATGTTTTGTTGCCGATGGTGCTGGTAGCCGTAATCTCGAACTGCTCCGTATCCCCAGTTCCAGTGCGGGTAAGCGTAAAGTTCAGGCCGGAACCATCTGCGAGGCTGAAATCGTTGCCTACGCTGCTGAACTTAAAGCCGCCGAAAATACCTTCTGACGGGAATGTAATGCTGCCTTTATCATATCCGAAGTTGATGCCAGCCAACTGAGCACCGGTCAGCGGACCAGTAAATTCCGGCTCGCATTCCAGTGTGAAGTCGCCGGCTTTGTGAGCTACGCCCCCATTTGCTTCTGTAATGGCATCATTAATGGCTTTGTTGACAGCCGCCATATCCTTAAACTCAGACTTGGCGTTAAAGAGGATATTAATGGAGCCGCCGGAAATAATAGCCTGTGCGTCCTGGCCGATTGGAAGCGCCTCACTAGAAGCGAAAGTGAAGGAAACATTGGCGTCCGCGGTTGCGTTGGCGCTGCTAAGGGTAAATTCCTTGCCATTGATGGTGGTTTTAAAGTTAGCCTTGGCTGCGGATACTGCGCCGATGTTGTCCAGTTTGATCTTCTGGATACCTGGCTCGCCATTTTCTCCCTGACTGCCCAGAACGAAGTTACCGTTGATGTCTACCAAATAACCGTTGGAGTCGTAGCTGAGCATACCGGCCTTCGTATAGAAAATGTTGCCATCTGCATCCTGTACCTGCAGATAACCTTCACCCGCGATCGCCACGTCCATGCCAAAACCGGTGTTCTGCATGCTGGATTGGGTCATCTGGGATTGTACGCCCATCAAGGACGAACCGTAACCAACCATAGATGGGTTAGTACCGCCACGGGCAGCGGTACCAGCGGACGCGCCGCTGAGGGTTTGGTAATAAATATCGCTGAAAACAGCGCGTTGAGATTTATAGCCATATGTATTGACGTTAGAGATGTTATTGCCGATAACGTCCATTTTGGTCTGGTGCGCTTTCATGCCAGCTACGCCAGAAAACATTGCTCTGTTCATATTGTTTCTCCTTTTTGGAACCGCCTGCGTTTTTCAATCATTCCAAACACAGGACAAGCCTCCCCAATGGGGTCCAGCCTATATGACGACAGTTCCATCAATATTCGTAAATACGTTTCCATCCAATTCATTTCCGCTCACCGCAGTAATCACCGTATTGTTTGGTACATTCACCAAAAATGCCGTACGGTCTACGAGGATCAGGGTGTCATTGAGGCCTTTTTGTTCCGCCAGGCGAACCCCTTCGTTCAAACGGGCCATGCTGGCTTCGGAAAGGTCAATGCTTCGCTGCGCCGCCCGCTGTGCGGCATGCTTGGAAAAGGCAACGCCGGACGACGCTTTTTCCAGCTCTTGGCCCAAAACCTCGCCAAACGACTGGGCGGGAGTTACGGTTTTTCCAGTAGTAACCGCACGCTCCGGCTGAACCAGCCCTGGTTTTCCTGTCACCACAGCAGTGGAGCGGAAATTAATTCTCATTGGATCCATGGTGACACCCTTTCATTAGGAAATTTTCGTTTTCACTACCGCAGGCTTGTAGGCTGCCTGGTTGCCCTTGCCGTCAGTAACCACAACATTGACGTAATAGGTCGTGTTGCTGTCCAAGCCAGTGAGGGTTGTTTTCAGGGCGTCATTGCTGGTTACATTTTTGAACTTGCCGCCAAACACTTGGCCTTTTTCCTTGATTTCTTCCACCGTATTGAACGGACCTTCCTTGGAATAGTAAACCTCATAAGTAAGATCCTTATACAGACCCTCATCCTCAGTCGGAAGCTCCCAATGAATGCCGAAGCTATTGCTGGTCAAATTGTCATATTCAACATTCAAATCCGATGGGTCAACTGCGCAAACCCCTTCGGCTTTGGGCTCGGAAACCTGCATCACTTGATCCAAACTATAGGTTTTTCCTCCAACATACAGAACATACTCATTGTTTACCAAAGAAACCTTTTCCACGATGCCCGTCGTCGTATCCAAATTACCACTTACAGTGTACCGGGAAGCGGTAACCTCCTTGCCCACCATACTCATAGCATAGTTTGTTTTGGAGTAGCTGGCCAGCTCATTCATAGCCTGCATGCTGGCGAACTGGGTCATCTGGGTCATATACTCTGAGTCATCCACGGGATTCATGAAATCCTGGTTTTTCAGTTGAACAATCATCAAATTTAAAAAATCGCTGAAGTCCAAATCTGAGTTATTTTTTTTATCAGTGGTCACAATATTCCATTTGTTTGTGGTGGAGTCAATACGGTCTGAGCCACTGATATAATCGGTGCTTGAATAGCTGTTTCCCAAATCAATCCTTCCTTTCTAAAATATCGTTGGTTACACATAAGTGTCTAAGCCGTCTGCTTCCTCTTCCTCCGCAAACTCCTCGACCAAACCGTCTTCGGTCAGGCTAAAGATGCTGCCGCCAGACTTACCCGACTGCTGTTCCTGCTGACTGGAGCCAGAGTGGTTCTGGTCAAACATAAACTGTTGGGAGTTGAAATCCGGCTGGCTGCCTGCCTGGGAAGGTTGTACTGGCTGTTGCGTCGCCATGTTCACCTGCACCTGCAACGGACGCATCGCCTCCTGGAGGGCGGTTAGCTTTTCATTAATCAGCTTAGCGGATTCCGCACTGGCAGTAACCAAACTCAATACGCTAGCTTCCCCTGGCTTTTCCAGCAGCTTTACGGTGATCTCTCCCAATCCTTCTGGACGGAGCTTAATCACAAACTCCTTGCGGCCATTGAGAAGATTCTCCGTGATACCCTGCTGAATTTGCTGGTCAACCTCTGGTGGCTGGGGCTCACTGAACTCCATGCGGACAGTTTTACCTTCCAGGGAGGAAAGCGGATTAAAGCGGTTGGACATCACATCGCTTTGCAGCTTGTCAATATCCAGCGGCATTTCTTCCTTGCCAGATTTTTCAGAGCTGCTCATCAAGCTTTTTGCCTCTCGGATGCTGCGCAGAAAATCATTCTGCAAGCCTTGGAGATCATCGACTGAATTCTCTTCCTGTCCACGAGACAAAATCTCAACAAACCGCTCGGAAGTACCAGCTTGGGCATCGTTGGATTGCTCCGATACCTGCGCAGCCCCCGCTACCTTAGAATCTGCCATCGCCTCCACAAAAGCCGCGGCAGTATCGCTGTTGGACTGGGGAGTTTGTGCTGCTAAACGGGTGTCCAGCAAGAATTGCTTCACATCCGCTGGCAGGTTCAAAGCAGAAACCAGCTCTTCTGCAGAAGCGTCATCCTGCTGAAAAAATGCCAGCAACTGTGGATTTTGCACCATCATCGCCCCAGCTAATTGCATCATCAGATTATCGGTATCCTTGGATTCGTCTTCCTGATTGCCAGTTGCATCTTGGCTCATTTCAAAACCGCCTTCTGGGGTCTGCCCCATTGCCATGGCCATTTGCTCAAAAATCAGAGCAAATGGGTCCATGCCAGCAGCAGCCAAATCTGCAACGCCAACACCTTTTTGAGAGGCCCGGTTCGCTTGGATTGCTTCCAGGTTTTGCATGCCTGTATCTACATTCATTGTTCTCACCTCCTTTCACTGCGTGCTAAACGACCGCTGACAAATTCCAGAATTTCTTCCTGGTGCGCTTTATTAGCCTCGTAGCAGTACTGCTCCCATTGCCGTTCCTTAAGCTTTTCCAAGCTGGAAACGTCTTGGGATGCCTTTCGCACTACGTCGGTCTGACGCTCCACTTCCGCCGCCAGCGCTTCCTGCTCCTTTTTGAGCTGTTCCAGATACTTTCGGGTGTTTTCCGCCTGAAAACTGTAAAGAAGCAACTCACCAGCTTTCAATCCATGCTTCTGTTGCTCAATCATTTCGTCGGAAGATTGTTCCAATTGATGCTGGTACCTCAGGATTTTTTCGTCGATTTCATTTTTCTTCCGGCGAATTCGCCCCAAGGTATCCTTTTCTTTGTCCAAAATCTGGTTCTTAAAATCCAGCATCCGGCCCAAGGTGAAATGAAATTTCTTCATAACAACCTCCTTAGCTTACCGCTTCGGTCATGAGGGCAATCGTTTCATCCAGATCAAACTTTTCTCCCACCCTTTGGCACAAAAACTCATTGATCCCGTTAATGTGCCGGATCGCCTCGTCCAGCATCGGATTGGTACCCGCTTTATAAGCGCCGATGGAAATCAAGTCCTCATAGTCCCGGTAAACCGCCATCATATTGCGCAGTTTTCCAGCCACTTCTTTCTGCTCCGGGGTGGCGATTTCATTCATCAAACGACTAACGCTGTTGAGCACATCAATGGCCGGATAATGATTTTTGGAGGCAATTTTTCGGGACAACATGATGTGCCCATCAATAATGCTTCGCACCGTATCCGCCACAGGTTCATTGGTATCGTCGCCTTCCACCAGAACGGTATAAATTCCAGTGATGGAACCGTTTTCAAAGTTTCCGGTACGTTCCAAAAGCTTTGGCATGGCCGCGTAAATGGAAGGAGTATAGCCGCGAGCCACTGGAGCTTCTCCTGTACTCAGACCGATTTCCCGCTGGGCCATGGCAAACCGGGTCAGGGAATCCATCATCAAAAGGACATTTTTTCCCTGGCTGCAAAAATACTCCGCAATCGCAGTGGCTGTCATGGGACACTTGTAACGCATCATCGCCGGCTGGTCTGAAGTGGCTACGACCAAAACAGAACGTCTGGCGCCCTCTTCTCCCAGGTCACGGTTGATGAATTCCATCACTTCACGGCCTCTTTCTCCCACCAGAGCAATGACGTTCACATCCGCCTTTACGTTCCGAGCCAGCATCCCCATCAGGGTACTCTTTCCCACACCGCTGCCGGCAAAAATGCCCATTCTTTGTCCTTTGCCGATGGTGAGTAGGCCATCAATGCACTTGACCCCCATTTCAATTGGTTCGCTGATAGGCGGCCGATCCATCGGATTACAAGGTGCGCCGTTAATGGGGAATGGCACGCCGTGTTGAAGCGGCGGCCCCCCATCCATAGGACACCCTAAAGCATCCACAGTGCGACCGACTAAGTCATCGCTCATATTTACCATCATTTTTCGACCAGTATTGATCACGGTACAGCCATATCCAATACCATCTGTCTCTTGATACGGCATGAGAAACACCTTTTTCCCTGTAATTCCCACCACTTCGGTCAGCACTTTTTGATCGTGATCCCCAACGGTCACCTCACAGATATCGCCGATGTTACAGCTCAATCCCGTGGCTTCCATGGTCATGCCGGCAATCTTTTCGATTTTTCCAGAGTGGGTATAAAAATCGTCGGTGATCTGAAGCAGACGCCGATATTTTTGATCGTTCCAAAAGGATGCATCCATTTTCAAACCCCTCCTAATTTTATCCCTCAATGGCATCAAATTCTTGTCTTAAATTGCGGATCTGCTCCGAAATCGAAGCATCCAGCACTCCTTCATCCGTTTCCAGCAAACAAGTATCGGTAGGATAATACCGTGCCGTCACTTCTACATTGCCATAATCCGGATTTTTAAACTCTTTGCGAAGAAAATCTACCAAGTCGGCCAACTGGTCGGACACTCCAACGGTGATCCATTCCGCGTTTTTCATGGAGCCTACGGTTTTGGTCACCAAATCGGCCAAAAACAGATCGTCCTCGTCAATTTTGTGAAGAATTAGTTTTTCTGCAACATCAATGGCCAGTGAGGCCAAATGATCCCGGTATTCCTCTAGGAATTTCCGATGGTTCTCTCGCAACTGCCGCAAAGCATCCTGTACTTGCTGGATGCAGGCATGGATTTCCCCGCCTTTTTCTTCCGCAGCCTCCTGATACGCCTCTTTCCAAAGCTGACCGCGAATCTCTTCCACTCGTTTGGAAACCTGGGATTCAAATTCCTCCGGCGTATAAATGGAGTATCCAGGAGGAATTTCTGGCTCAGCCATCACCGAATCTGGATCCGAGACAACCTTTTTCTCCTCTTCCTCCTGCTTCCGTCGTTCATCCGACGGGAGCCAGACATCTGGAATCAGGACGCTTTCTTCCTCTTCCTCGACCATACTATTTCGATAGATATCAGGCAATGAATTCGTCCCCTCCTCCTCGTGCAATCACGATTTCTCCGGTATCCTCTAGGCGACGGATAATATCCACGATTTTCTGCTGAGCTTCTTCCACATCGCGCATCCGGATATTATGCAGGTATTGGATATCGCCAAGAATGGTTTCCTGAGAACGCTTGGACATATTGCTGAGGATGACCTCTTTGACCGTATCGTTGGAACCTTTGAGGGCAATCGCCAAGTCGCGGGTATCCACATCCCGGAGGAACCGCTGAATGGACATGTTGTCCAGATCCACAATATCCTCGAACACAAACATAAGCTTGCGAATATCGTCGGAAAGTTCTGGATTTCGTTTGCCCAGTTCGTCGAAAATAAACTTCTCGGTATTGCGGTCGGCATGGTTCATAATATCCGCCACATAGTTTACGCCGCCGATTTCGGTCATATCCACCGATACTACAGACGAGAATCGTTTCTCCAAAATAGACTCTACCAAGGAAACCACTTTAGGGCTTACACTTTCCAATTGAGCAATGCGCTCCACAACATCTAACTGGATTTCCCGAGGCAACTCAGAAATCACCTGGGAAGCCTGCTCCGCCTTTGCATAAGACAACACAAACGCAATGGTTTGGGGATGCTCGTTTTGCAGCATTACCAGGATGTTTTTATAGTTCGCTTTTCGGATAAACTCAAACGCACGAACCTGCATGGATTTGGACAGCCGATCAATGTACGCCTGCGCCATTTCTGGACCAAAGGCTTTTTCCAGAATATCTCTGGCGTAAATCACGCCGCCTTCTGCAATGACCTTTTGAGTTACGCACAGATTATAGAAATCCTCCATAATCTCATGCATCTTTTCCTGGGGAAGCTGCTGCAATTTGGCAACTTCCAAAGAAATCTGCTCAATTTCCTCCTCCCGCAGGCATTTATACACCTGCGACGCCTGTTCTGCGCCTAAAGCGACGATGACAGCGGCCGCTTTTGCAGCAGAAGTAAGTTGTGCTTGTTGTTTTGCCGCCATTATTTGTCATCCTCCTTCAACCACGAACGGATCAGGCTCGCAGTAATTTCGGGATTGTCTTTTGCAAAGCCACGGACCTCATCTACAATCACTGTATCTTTGCTCTGTGCGCCAGCCTTTGCGGTCGCCTCTAATTGACGGCGATAGGCATCCATCTCTTCTTCCATACTCCGCTGCTGTTCTTCCAGCTCCGCCTGCGCTTGAGTAGCCAGACGACGGGCACGGCGCTTGGTGAAGATAATAATCACAATCACTGCCGCAATGATCAGCAACAGGATACCGCCGGCAATCACCAGATATAGCCAGTATTGCTCAAAGAAGCCTTGCGCAACATCCGTCGGCTCTTCCGGAACATTATCAGCTGGCAAATTCATGGAAGCCAACGAAATATTTGCAGGATCAATATTGGTGCTCTTGGAAACCTGATCGATCAGCTCTGTGCGGGTCGCATTGTCCAGGTTATTGTCGTTCACCATAACGGAAATGGTTGCGCTCTCAATCTCGGCCTCGCCTTTTTCAATCTGAGTTAGAACATAACCGTAATCGATATCCTCACTGCTGCTGAAATTGGTTACACCACCATTTGCATTGGGATCTTGATCCATGGGATAGGAAGGAATATCTGTGTTATTCTCTTCCCCAACCAATCCGTTCGCACCAGGAATTGTTCCATTGATACTATAGTGCTG
Source organism: Clostridiales bacterium (assembly GCA_022801595.1). GTDB lineage: Bacteria > Bacillota > Clostridia > Oscillospirales > Acutalibacteraceae > UMGS1071. The sequence goes on from JAAWSO010000004.1 coordinate 54,283, forward strand.
CTCTCGGTGGGTAGTAGCGTCATCACCATTTTCCAATTGAAGAAGCTGTTTGCGCTCTTCCATCATTTTATCGAAGTCCAGGGTAACCCGGGCGACCGCTACCACATTGCCTGTACCATAACGAGCAGACAGCAAACGAACCACATTATCCTCTAACTGTTGCTGATACATCTGCTCCGCTTTCAGTGCGTCGGTTGTGTTGTAATTTCCAGCCTCAGAAACGCCAGCCAGCTCTCGGCCGGTTCCTGCGTCTACTACGCTAACCTTTTCCGGCTCCAAGTTTGGAGTGGAGAATGCCACCAGGTTTTTAATCGCAGTTACCTGTTCCCGTTCCAAAGTCACATTCCGATCCAGCGTTAAGGTAACGCTGGCGGTAGAAGTGCTTTTTTCTGTGGCTTTCTGCCACACATAATTACTCTCTTCTGGAATGTTCAAATTGACAATCGCGCTCTTTACGCCGTCCAGCCGCGTTAATGTTGTTTGCAGCCGATTTTGCAGCTGATAAACCAAAGCGGTCTTTTTGTCCGTATCCGTTGCGGTCATACTGTTGCTGTTATTCCATATGTCATAAGCTGGAGCAGACTGTGGATACCCCTGCGCAGCCAACTGCAGCAAAAGGGTGTCATACTGCTCCGTTGGCACCATGATCTCGCCCTTATTATTCATCTCGGTAGAAACGCCCAGATCCTGCAAAGCTGCATGGACTTCCGTCGTTTCTTGAGAATCCAGGCCAGAGTATAATACCTTATAGCCTGGCTTAGAAGCATTTATAATTGCAGTAATCACAATTGCCAACACAATAATCGCCAGCACCGAGAGCGCAATTATAATAATACCTTTCTTTTTACTTTTCGGTTGTTTGTCCCATGATTCTTTTGCTTTAGCAATCGGTTTTGGCATCTTCATTTATACTCACGCTCACTCGTCCCATCCTAAATATTTTGCTTTTTCCGCAAAGCTGAGAACCGCAAAAAGTCTCAGCGCAAACAGAAGGTTTGCCCCTTCATTTCACACAAGTACAGGGAAGTACGCGGATGCACTTCCCTATTACTCCTTATATTCTTATACCTGCATCTGCATAATTTCCTTATATGCGTTTACCACCCGTGTGCTCAACTGAACAGTAAACTCCACCGCAGTCGCATATTTGGTGCTGTCAATCATCAAGCCGCTCAAATCGTCGGTGTTTCCCATCGCCAAGTCATAAGAGCCTTGATTGGCCACTTTTTCCGTCTCCTGCAAATTCGCAACTGCATCCTGCAGCACTCCGACAAATGGAATTCGAGCCGCGTTTGAGCTTCCTGCTGCCTGTGCTTGAGAATTGAAATCCAATGTTTGAATCGGAGCAATTGGTTGAATAAACATAGCCATACTTTGAGTCCCTCCATAATCTTATTCAAATTCAAAATAAAATCCTGTTCGTCCTCTGAGATTCTGAACATCCATTGTTTTGCTTCATGCTTCCATAAAGAATTGGAACAACAAAACACTAACCTTTTGTTCTCCAAAAAGACAAATACTTTGTTTCCAGTCGGGAAGAAACCCCATTCCGTTTTTTCGACTTTTTTTTGCAATTTCTAAAAAAGTTTTCTATCTCTATCGCTAAAATTGATTTTACCACTCATTTTCGACAAAGTCAACCAAATAATTTTGTCGAAAGAAGAATTCCTCAAGAAATTTATACCAATTTATTTCTATTTCCTATATATTGTGTATAACATCAAATATAAATACAAAATTGGTTAAAACCCTCCGCCTTCTGTTAAGATTCTTCATGTTTTCCAATTTCTTCTCAGCCACAAAGGAATGGAAATCAAAAAAACCTTGCTTTTCTGGATTTTCCTCCATTTGATCCTAGAAATGAGTTTTTTTTATTTTAGCGTTGAGTTTTCTTTCCAATGAGCGATAATAAAATACAAGAGTCTATTCCAAGCCCGGTTGTGTAAGCATACCTTGGAAAATGGAAGACGATCAAAATATTTATATTCCATTCACTTTATTTTTATTTCTTTATTTTTAGAAAGGGCTGTTTTGTATGATAAGACCGACATCCATCGGGAAAGTATATCGTCCCATTTCTGCTAACAAGCCCGTGCAATCCATGCAAATTCCAGTGCGGGTGCAGCAAACTGGCACGACTACCACCCAACCTGTTTCCGATCGCGTTCAGATCAGCCGAGAAGGCGCTTTCCAAAGCCGTCTGGCTGAGTCGGTAGTTGCCATGAGCAAAGAAGCCGCCACAACGGTTTCTCCGCAAAAACTAGCGGACTTGAAGCAGCAAATTGCCGATGGAACCTACCAGATTCCCGCGTCTGATCTTGCTGACGCTATCATGGGCCGGATTGCACTGACAAAGGAGGCTTATTAATGGATCAACGGTTAGCAGAATTCTTGCAAGCCACCGAGAAATGCACGGAACAGCTCCGGGAAATGCTTCCCCTGGAGCAAGAAAAATATCAAGCGCTCATCTCGGATGACACCAATCAAATGGAAGAGATGATCCAGGTACAGCAAGCTGCCATTATGAAGCTAAAAAGCCTGGAGGCGGTTCGTTTGGATTGCCAGGAAAAAGCCGGCCTTGGCCGGATGACCACCGAACAAATTCTGGAATCCATTCCAGAAGCGGACAAAGAAATGTTTACCGCTTGCTTCTCTGACTTACGCAAATCGGCGGAAGAACTTCGTATATGTAATAGCAAGGCTATGGAGATCGCGCGGGCCAGCGCCGTATTTTGGCAGAGTATAGATCCCCATACAAAACCTGCCGCTCCTGCTAAGGTCACGTATGGAGTCAAAGGAGCTGCCCCCAGCAAAATAGGAAACGGTTCCCTATTTCAAACCAAAATTTAATCAAAATATAAAACAATAAAACAATGATACTGCGGAGAAGGTCGGAGCTTCCTTCTTTCCCGCATACATAAGGGAGGAATTTATCTTGCGTCCTACATTTATGGGATTTGAAACAGCAAAAAGCGGGCTGAATGTTAGCCAAAAAGCCTTGGATATTACTGGAAATAACTTGGCTAATGCCGACACTGCGGGATATACACGCCAACGTCTTGACGTGAACTCTATCGCGCCTTCTTCTTACAGCACACGAATCGCCGTCAACCGCATCGGCTTAACTGGCCAAGGCGTGGAAGGCTTGGGAGTTGGCCAAACCCGAGACGCTTTTCTCGATAAGCGTTTCCGTGACGAATATTCCTCGGCAAGCTACTATTCTCAAGCCAATGCGATTTTGAACGATATTCAATCCGCTTTGGGCGACGCCAGTGACGTCAGTGAAGGCGGAGACGTGTTCGCGCAAGCGATCCGCCAGATTTACGAAAGCCTCAATGACTTCTCTGGCAACCCAACCTCTACCCCCCACGCAAACCTGGTGCTCAGCGCTTTCAATAACGCAACGCAAGTGCTTCAGCTTTTAGATAAAAAGCTCAACGACGTTGCCGATCAGCAAATCTTTGATCTGGGAGTAGGCGTAGACCGTGTCAATAGCATTTTGGAGCAAATCGCTCATCTGAATAAATCCATCAGCAATGATGCCACGGTTCTGCAAAATCCAGATAATGAGTATTTCCGGCCAAACGAACTGATGGATCACCGGAACCTGCTTTTGGATGAACTGGCCAGTTACGGCAACATTAACGTAACCCTAAACGGAGATGCAACCGTAACCGTTAAGATGGGGAACCACGAGGTAGTATCTGGCGAAACCTTCGATAAAATCAATATGAGCACCGATGAGGAATTAGGGATCGTTTCTCTGACCTGGAACGCCATTGGAGACTCTGTGCAGCTGACTGGCGGCGCTTTGCTGGGTTATACCGACTTCATCAATGGCCGCGGCACCAACATGCAGAATCCGGGCGAAACCAACAAGCAGGGAATCCTTTATTATAAGGATCGTCTCAATACCATGGCCCGCACCATGGCAAATTTGGTTAACAGCGTCATTCCAGAAATGGAAGAAACCCCGGACCCAAATAATCCAGACGGCCCTCCCATTCTTACCCAGAAAGTGGACGGAAACGGCAACCTAGTATTTAAAGAGTTAATTTCCGCAAAAACCGCAGACGGCACCACGGACAATAAAATCCCGGTGACTGCCGCAAATATTTCTGTCAGCGATCTGTGGACGCAAGGCGGCGCGGATTACTTCATCAGCGCTTCCGGCGACAAAAACAACGCCAATTACGCCCAACAGATCAGTAACCTGCTGACCGGCCAAGCGGTAGAATTTGTTTCTTACGGCGAAACCTTTACCGGTACCTTTGAAGAATACCTAATTGATTACACCGGAAAAATCGGCGCCGACGCTTCCTTTTATGAAAACCGTCAGAATGTGGTTGCGAAAGTGGCGGATGAATATCTGAATAAACGGGATGAAATTTCCGGCGTTTCCGAGAACGAAGAAACCGTCAATATGATGACCTATCAAAAATCCTTTAATGCTTCTTCCCGTCTGATGACTACTCTGGACGATCTGCTTGATACGCTGATCAACAGCACCGGGCGAGTTGGTTTATAATGTTTCAATAGAAACAATCATCCGTATAATATCCGTGATTTTATATAGAGAAAGGATCTGAGAATTATGAGAGTTACGAACCGTGCTTCTACCAGAAATTACTTGAGATATATGAACAACGCGCTTTCCGACCGAGAGAAAATCCAGGAACGTGTTGCCTCCGGCAACCGATTTGAGAAAATCTCGGAAGATGTTTCTTCGGGCGTACAGGCGATGAAAGCAAAAACGGAACTTTACAAAACCGAAAAGCATCTTTCAAACGTCAGCTCCATCAACGAAACCCTGACTGCTGCGGAAGACGCTATGGACACCGTCAATACCTTACTGGCTGATATCAACGCCAAGATGCTCAAGGCTTTGAACGACCCAACCAGTTCCAACCGAAAGGTGCTGGCCCAAGAGATCGGCTCCATGAAAGAGGAGATTCTCCAGATGGTCAACTCCAGCTACAATGGCCAGTTTTTATTCAGCGGATCTAACAACTACGGCGCCCCCTTTTCCGTTGACAGCACTACTGGCAGACTGGCTTACAACGGCATTCCAGTAGATGATATTCAAAAACGGGACAATGGCACTTATTTTTACGAAGACGCCAACGGCACCATCCATGATGTCCCCCTCAATGAGGACATCTATATGGATGTAGGCCTGGGCATCCGAATGACCGGCTCTAACGTAGATCCACAAACGGGTTTTAACATCTCCTACTCCGGCCCAGACGTTTTAGGGTTTGGCATAGATGATGAGGGAATTTCCAGCAATATTTATAATCTTCTGGACGATATCCAAAAGGCAGTAAAAGAAGAACCATTTGATGATTCCTTAATCCGGCAATATGGCGATAAGCTGACCAAGATGACCGATGAATTCCGCGGCAACCTGACCGATTTGGGCAGCAAAACCCAATTCCTGGATACCATGGAAAACCGTCTCACCAAAAATGCCAACAACCTGACCAATAGCATTGCCCGATACACAGGTACGGATTACATTGAAGAGTCCATCCATCAGTCTACCAACGATGCGATTACAAAAGCTCTTTATCAATTGGGCAGCAACGTGATTCCTCTGTCCCTGATGGATTTTGTGCGATAATCCATTTGCAATCCAATTATCTTAATTCATGAAAAGAAGAAGAAGGTGTTCTTAAAATGCAACCATTAATTCGGATTGAATCAATTCCAATTGAATATGAAATGAAATCCAACAGTGCGAAACTGGAAATGAAAGCAACGCAAATTCCTCCCATTACCGGTACGATGCAGTTGGAAAATGTTCGCCTCGATTTGCGTGCCAAGAACATCCAGGTTCAATTGGACTCCTCCCAAATGCGCCACGACCTCGGTTTCCGCACCACTGCTGATATGGCCAGAGAAAACGCGCAAAAAGGAATGGAACATATCCAAGAACTCACCCGAAATTATGTGGAAACCGGCAAGCAGCTTTCCAATATTCACGAAGGCGTGGATATCTCTCAAATTGTGAAGCAAAAAACTCTGGAGCAACCATCCACTCCTTACACGGTATTCCTACCCAATGGCGGAACAGAAATTTCTTGGATTCCCAATGATTTAACCATTCACTATAATCCTCCTCAATTTGATGTAGAGTATCAGATGTCCAAGTATCAATTCGAATATACCCCGGCTTCCATTGATTTTACAATCACCCAATACCCTGAAGTAAGGATTGAATATCTTGGCACTCCATCCTACGTTCCTCCCAGCGCGGATCCGAATTATGACGGAGGATCCAACGAATAAAAAGTGACAGGCAGCCGCGCGTATTTCCGTGCGGCTGCCTGTGTATATTGTTAACAAATTATAGGAGAATAGATATGGATATTTTAACAAGAGATTTTGGCTCCATTTCGGTCAATCCCAGTGATGTGATCGAATTTGTCGCACCCATTTTCGGCTTTGATGATTACCAAAAATATGTGATGCTGTGCGATGATGAAATCGGCCCTCACTTCGCCTGGCTGCAATCCATTGATGAGCCTGACCTCTGCTTTCTTCTGGCCGACCCTCGGCTCGTCCGACCCTCCTATGAGGACAGTATTCCAGAAACAGCTCTCCAGTCTGTCGGCAAAGGCCCAGCCTGTGAATGCTGGGTCATGATGGTGATGCCGGAAAACTTCGCAGAGGCCACAGTGAATTTGAAAAGCCCGATTTTAATCAACACGGAAACCCATCACGCAGCTCAAGTAATCCTAGATTTGGACTATCCGATCCGCTGCCCTTTGATGGAAAGGAAGGATGAAGAAACATCATGCTAATTTTATCCCGGAAAGAAAACGAATCCTTCTGGATTGAAGGGAAAGAGGGAAAAATTGAGATCATTGTCACGGAGATTTCTGGCGGCCAGGTTCGTCTTGGGATTCATGCTCCCAAGAGTTATAAAATCCTGCGTCAGGAGTTAGCGCAAACGATGGAATACAACCGTCAGGCTTCTACCGCCGCTCCCCCTGCCAGTCTACGGGATATCGCTTCCAAACTAAAATAGCTCAATCCTTATTCAGCTGAGCCGAAAAAAAGCGATTTTCCTTTTCATTGAGCCCTCGGATAAAGGTATTCCACCGATCCTGCAGCCAAGAAGGCATGGACAAAAAGGAACAAACATAGGCAATATCCTCCCCAAATGCATAGACCTTTTCCACCTTAACTGGAAGATTATCCAGATAAAGGTCAGAATCCGGTGGGGTAAAACTGACAAAAACCGCATCTCCCTGTTCCAGCAAATAGGGGGAGGTAAACTCCAGGCTATTTCCAGATAAGGCGGTGAGCTTTAAAGGATATTGAGAGGGTGTCTGCGGCTGTTCCTGTTTTTTCCTGCGAAACAGAGAAAAACGGGAAGGCTTAGCTTCTTGTGCTGGCTCCTTGGCGCTTTTCCGTTCCGTAAAGGTGCCAGACATGGAAACCAACGTGGAATATATATTTTCTGATCCCGGAACCAAAAGATCCCGGACACGAATAAGACGGAGCAACTTTTGATCGGAAATATATACTTCCCCCCAAAAAATATGGATATCCTGATTTTGAAACTGGCGAATCACTTTCAGCGGTACCCCCATGGGATACAACGGGACAAAATCGCTTCGAAACTCCACCGAATTGCTCTCTTCCAAAACAGAAGCAAACCCTTCTGCCAGCACACATTCCTGTTGATCTTTTAAAATAGCTGGAAATCCTTTTTCATTTTTCACCACACGCATCGTTTCATTCCTCTCCTAGCACGAATTTCCAATCCGAAATCTGCTTCTTTCATTTTCTTTCATTATAATATACATTTCACCGTTTGAACAGTATGAACGCTGAAAAACTTGAGATTGAGGTGCCCATCATGCAACAAATTGAAACTATCCTTCAGCTCCTGGATGAAAAAAAGAGCTTGTTTCTCCAATTCGAGCAGGAATCCGAGCAAATGTGCTTCTGTCCACTAGACGAAATCGCAGGCCATATGAAACAACGGCTAGCGCTTCAGGAAAAAATTGAATACCTGGATCAACAGCTTTCCGCCCTTTACGAATCAGTCCCGGGAGCGGCACAAACAGCCTCCAATCAGAAAGACCTTTCCGCTCTACCCGACGAGCTGCTTCCGGTTTATGACCGCTCATTGGAAATCAAAGGAGTCATCAACCGGATCCTCCAAAACGAGCCGATGCTCCAAGAACGATTGGAGTTGGAGCGGGCCGATCTTCTAAAAAAATTGGAGGAAAACCGAAAAAGCAGCGGTTCGGTAGCACAAAAATATTATAACTCGATTCATACGGGGATTCATCAACCATATTTTTCACAGAAAATCACAAAAGTGTAGAAATATCTGAAACCTTGTAAAAATCTTTTGTGTTTCCTATTTCAATTTTTCTCTCTGCCTGCGATATTAGATAATGAAAATAGATATAAAAATTTGAAAAATTATATAGAAGGAAAGGTGAGTTTTTATGAGCAGCATCAGCTCCTCCAGTACTTATAGCGTCAGCGCCGGCAGCAAGGGTATGTCTGGCTTGGCTTCCGGTATGGATACCGATAGCATGGTAGAAAAAATGCTATCTGGCACACAAAGCAAAATTGATAAACAAGAAGGTCTCAAACAACAATTGACTTGGAAACAAGAGATGTACCGTGATGTGATTACGGAAATCAACTCCTTCCATAACAAATATTTCGACACCTCCTTTGACTCCGAAATGAAAGGCAACTTGGCCAATGAGAGTTTCTTCAACTCCATGATTTCCAAGGTAACTGGCAGCGGTTCCGATTATTTGAATATCATTAGCTCGTCTTCCGACGCTTCCGTAGGCAACATGAATGTGATTGTCAAGGAATTGGCTTCCGCCGCTAAGCTGAATTCTTCGGGCAAGCCCCTGAGCAAAAATGAAATTTCCGGCAAGATTGAAACAGATCCTGACAAACTCAAGGAACTGTTCCAAAGTAAAAAAGTCGTCTTTACCGTAGATGCAAACGGCAGCGAAAAAAAAGTGGAAATTGACTTGGCGGGCGTTAGTTCCGCCACCACCTTAATTGATAAGTTGAATAACAGTTTCCAGCAAGCCGGCTTGGATGTAGTCGCTAAGCAATCCAACGGACGGGTTTCCTTATCGACTGGAAGCAAAAACACCTCCATTAAAGTGGACGATTCTTCCTCGGAATGGGGTCTGCAAATTCTGGGAATGAGTAAGGACAGCGCTTCCTCGGAATCGAAAGCCAACGCCCAAATTTTAAACGGAACCACTTCTCCAAACTTTACCGCCGGCGTTACTTTTACCGTAACATTAAACGGTGTAAGCAAGCAAATTTCCGTAGAACCAAAAACCGACGCCAACGGAGACATTACTGCCGAAAACGTTCAAAAAGTGTTGGCGGAAAGTTTCCGGCAGGCATTCGGCGGCACCATTGATCCTACCACCAACAATCTGACCGGCAGCTATGTCAATGTGACCTTTGACCAAAACGGCGAGTTTACCATCTCCGCCGCCAACAGCCTGGATCAGGTGACCATCACCGGCTCCAGCGCCAACTCTTTGGGCATTACCCCTGGCAGCAGCAACCGGATCAGCACCTCGACGAAGCTGGGCGATTTGACGGATAATGTTGTCGGCGGCACTTATAAATTTACCATTAACGGCGTAAACTTCTCCTTTACGGAGGAGGATACCCTAGGCACTATGATTAACAAAATCAACACCAGCGGAGCCGGCGTGAAGGTGGCTTATTCTTCCCTGTCCGATACCTTTACCATGGAATCCAGCTCCACCGGTTCCAAATATAGCATCGATATTACCCAACAGGAAGGCAATATTCTTTCCGAGCTGTTTGGCGACGCTGTAATTGATGCTGGCAGCTCCGTGTCCAGTTCCCTGCTGACTACGAAGACTGTTCAAGGAACCAGCGATACCATTGCCGACACCTTCACCATGGGGAAAACGGTGTCCTTTTCGATCAATGTAAACGGCACCAATCATACCTTTACTTTGCCCGCTAAAGGTGATAAGTCCAATTATACTGCGAAAGAAGCCATTGAAGATATCAACAAGCAACTGGCGGAAACCTTTAAAATGGATGACGACAGCCCCGCAATTCAGATTGAGGGCAACAACATCGTGGTCAAGGATGGTTCTGTCGTTCGTTTTACCCGCAGTTCTGTGGATTTGAGCAATGCTTCCTCTGTTAGCAGTGCAAAACAAAACGACCTGGCTTTCCTTTTGGGTCTGAATGTTACCAATAAATCCAACATCGCCACTGCGGAAACCTCCATTGATGATTTGAGCCTATCAGACAGTGAAAAATTAGGGTTAAAGCAGATTTCTAATGACGGGACCTTAGGCGGCGGATTCCAGAATGCCGGCATAACCTTTGAAAACGGGCGGCTGGTTGCCGATACCACACAAAGCAATGTTGTGAGCGATATTGACGGCAATGACCTTCTGAAGAAACTGTTTGGCGTAGAAGGCGGCTCTATTGCGGATAAAGCAGGAAACGGCGCATTAGGTGCGAACGCAGTGACAGATGGAACGGACGCTCTGGTTAATGTCAACGGCATCGACTTGACCCGCAGCAGCAATACCTTTGAGGTAAATGGCGTAACCATAGAAGTTACCAAAAAAATGGAACCAACGGGCACAGACGCAGCAGGTAAGCCCACCTACGAGTCCGCCACTATCAAAACGGACCGTGATGTAGATTCCATCGTGGAAACCTTCAAAAACTTTGTCAAAGACTACAACGCCATGTTGGAAAAGCTCAACGGCTATGTGGATGAAGACGCCAACTATCGGAAGTATGACCCCCTGACCTCTGCTCAAAAGAAAGAAATGTCCGAAAGAGAAATTGAGCTGTGGGAAGAAAAGGCGAAGGAAGGTCTTCTGCGCCGTGACGACAATATCGACTACTTCCTCTCTCAAATGCGGATTGCCCTGTACACGAAGCCAGAGTCCTCCAACTATGCCTTGTATGATATCGGTATGGAAACCGGCAAGTACTCCGACAAGGGAAAACTGACATTTGACGAGACTGCTCTGCGCAAAGCCCTTTCCTCCGATCCGGAATCAGTCAAGAACTTATTCCTGGATCTGCAATCCGGCCTATCCGGTCAATTGGTCAAGATCATGGACGACGCTGCTAAGCTCAGTTCTGGTAGCCCTGGTACCCTAGTGCAAGAGGCTGGCGCAGCCGGTTTGGCTTCCGATAAAAATAATAATCTGACCAACCGGATCAAGGAGATTGAAGATAAAATCAAAGATCTCAAGGCAAAATATGAAACCGAGCGGCAGCGTTACTGGAATCAATTTACTTCTATGGAAACGACGCTCTCCAACCTAAACAGTCAGAGCAATTGGCTGTACCAACAGTTCTCCTATTAAATAACGAGGTGAAAAAATGGCACGCAACCCTTATGAGTCTTATAAAAAGCAGTCAATTATGACCATGACTCCCGGTGATATGCTCATTACTCTATATGATGAAATCTTAAAGGAATGTACGGCTGGCAAAATTGCTCTAGCAAAGAAGGATTACAGCGAAGTTAACCGGGCCCTTCAAAAAGTCCAGCGCGTTTTAAACCATTTAAAGGCAACTTTGGATTTTAAATATGAAATCTCCAACAGCCTTTCTTCCCTCTATGATTATTTTATTCGCCAAGTTATGGAAGCCAATATGAAAAAAGACGCGGCTTTTTTGGATGAAGTCATGCCCATGATCAAAGATCTGCGGGATACTTACAGCGAAGCGGATAAGCGTTCCCGTTCTGGTGCTGCTAAGGCGTAGCCCCTGCACTGGACGGCCCATTTGATACAGAAAGGAGGATGGCTCTATGTTTTACGATTCCAAAAGCTTCCGTGCGCTGGAAAGCGGCCTAAGCGCTGCCTGGCTTCAGCAACAAACTGCTTTGCAAAACCTTGCAAACTTGGAAACTCCCAATTACAAGGCAAAATCAGTTGTTTTTGAGGACACGCTGAACCGTGCTCTAGAAGAAAACGGAAATGCTCCCTATTCGTTTACTACTCGTGTCGTAACCGATGAAACTACAACGATGCGTCCCGATGGAAATAACGTAGACTCGGATAAGGAAGGCCTGGTGCTGTATAAGGCATACGTGCAGTATTCTTATCTCACCCAAAAGATCAACGGTTCGTTTTCCAACTTCCGTTACGTTTTGAATAATGCCATGAAGTAAGAAAGGTGGTACTAAAAATGGCTTTCTTAAGCTCTTTAGACATTTCCGGCAGTGCATTGACTGCGGAACGTTACCGCATGGATGTTATCCTGCAAAATATTTCCAACGCCAATACCGCCGCTACACCGGGAGAAGATCCTTATCGCAGAAAACAGGTTATATTTCAGGAGCGTCCTTTGACTTTCCGAGATAACCTGACTGCAGCCCAACGCAATCTAACCAAAAGCGGCGGTGTGCGGATCACGGAAATCGTGGAAAGCGACCGGGATTTTAAGCCGGTTTATGACCCGACTAACCCCAGCGCCAATGAGGACGGCTATGTTATGTATCCAAACGTGGATCTCACGGAAGAACGCGTCGATCTCATGGCTGCGTCCAATGCTTATATTGCCAACATGACCGCTTTGAGCGTGATTAAGGCAACCAGCATGAAAGCGCTGGAGATCGGCAAATAAATTCTGGAAAGGATGTTCTGACCTTGGTGTCCATGAATACCGAATATTTTTCTCAACGGATCCAATGCTCCCGCAATGATAAGCAGGAATGCCTGAGAACCATTTATCTCTTGGCAGAAGTCTCTTATACCTTCCTAAAAGGGAGTATTCGCGCCGTAGACAGCCTAATTAGCAGCAATCATGTGAAATACTCGGAAGTATTTCTCAATCGAGCATTGCAGTTATTTATTGATGCGAAGAATGTGGATCAGATCTGCACTGTTTTGTACAACAGCATCATTACTTCCAATTTTTTTGGTCAGCAATTTTTGAATGCGGTTATCATTACCGAAACGCTGGCTGCTCTCTATGACCGAGAGGATGTGGATTACATCTTTAATTTCCTAATCCCTTCTTTCTTTGGCATGGATTACGAAGAGACAGCTCGGCAGGCCTATCGCGATTACCGCACTCTTAAGCTTCAGGAACATCCCACCGGAGACAGCTGAACATTCGTTGTTTTACAGCCTGGGGTCAATAATGGACCCGTCCCCGGCTTGTCCCTTTCAAAAGAATATACTAAAAAAATTAAGTTAAAAAAATGCCTTTTTTGATGATTCTTTAGAAACACAAAAAGGGCATTTTTTATTTTGTCTATTTTGATGAAGCAAATTGACAAAATTTATGAAGAAAATTTTTACATGACAATAATTGTGTACAAAAAACAATAGTAATTTTAAAGTAAAAAGTAGTTTTTTGTTAAAATATCTTTTTTCTCTTATATAAATCTTATTTTGACTTGACGAAAAGTGTAATAAGATGTACAATATTTATTACTACAAAATATACAAACTTTTCTTTGATCATAATTTTTTGATTTGCTATATTTCTTAAAAACAATCATTTCGTGGAGGGCAGTAATTATGAAAAAAGCAGTCAAACAATCTACCTTAACCTTGGTATTAAACCTCGGTTCCATGTTCCTATTATTAATTTGTACAGGCTTAATTATTACCTGTAGTGTTTTAAACAGCCATTTAGACAAAGCGAATCACGACCGTGTGGGGTTGCTCAACAATATCACAACCTATTTCGACGCCTCTTCCTATCTTACCAATGAAGTGAGATCATTTGCAGCAACAGGCAATCAAGCCCACTATGATAATTATTATCAGGAGTTGAATGTCCTGAAAAATCGGGAAAATAGTTTGGCCGAAATCAAAAAAATCGGCATCTCTTCCCAGGAACAGGCAAAAATTGACGACATGTCTGCCCTTTCCAATAACTTAGTGCCACTGGAGGAAAAAGCCTTGGCAGACGCTGCTGCCGGTGATCTGGCAGGCGCTTTGGAAGCGGTTTATGGGGATGAGTATGCCAATACCGTCGCTCAGATTCAAGCAAACCGCACCGATTTCCGCCAGCTTTTGAATGAACGTACCCAAGCTGAAATTGATCAAATGTCTTATCTTATTACAATTTTTGATATCTTGGTATACTGTTTCATTGGCCTGACCGTTGCGCTTCAAATCCTCTCGTTCATTATGATTCGTATCCGTGTGATTCATCCAATCCTAAAAGTTCAAAAAGAAATGAATGAAATCGCTCACGGTCACTTGGCATTCCAAAGCACGCTGGAACCGGATTCCTCTGAAATTGGCCAAATGGTGGGAGCTGTTTTGGAGGCGAAAAACACTTGGCTGAATTATATCAGTGATATTTCCGAAAAATTGAGCCTTATGGCAAGCGGCAACATGGGGATTCAAATTGATATGGATTACGTTGGCGATTTCCAGCCAATCAAAAAAGCAATGAACCAGATCATTGATTCCCTAAATGATGTTCTTTCCCAACTGAACAGCGCAGCAAAAGAGGTGTCTAATGGCTCCGCGCAAATTGCAAACGGCGCTCAAGAGCTGGCCCAAGGCAACACCCAACAGGCAAGCTCCGTTCAAGAATTGGCCCACACTATTGTCAGTCTTTCCGAAAAAGTCAAGGATACTGCTACTCGCGCCCACGAAGCAAATACTTTGACTGATACCGCAAGCAGCGAGCTCAATCAATCCAATGAATACATGGAGCAAATGATTGTTGCGATGGATCAAATCAATACCGCATCTTCTGAAATCGGTAAGATCATCAAGACGATTGAAGACATTGCGTTCCAGACAAACATTCTGGCTTTGAATGCTGCGGTGGAAGCAGCTCGCGCTGGAAACGCTGGCAAAGGCTTTGCCGTAGTTGCCGACGAAGTTCGGCAACTAGCAGGCAAGAGTGCGGAAGCGGCAAAATCCACCACTGGCTTGGTAACCGATTGTATCCATGCCATTGAAAATGGCTCCCAAATTGCCAATGCAACCGCAAACTCCTTGACCAATGTGATGCAAAGCGCCGCTATGGTCGCAGAAAGCATGGAGGCGATGTCTGTAGAAACGGACAAGCATGCAGAAGAAATGCTGGAAGCTACCGAAGGCTTCAACCAGATTTCTGAAGTAGTACAGAACAACTCTGCTACCGCACAAGAAAGTGCGGCCGCCAGCCAAGAACTCAGTTCACAAGCTACTCTGCTTCGCAACCTGGTCGCTCAGTTCCAATTAAAGGACTAATCCCTGAAAACTTTTACATATCCCCTCTCAAAAGCCTTAGAAGAGCTTGTGAGAGGGGACTTTTTGTTACACATTTTTTTATGTGATAAGAAAAAGCCTCCTGCATTTCCACAGGAGGCTTTTTCTTATTGGAGCGGAAAACGGGGCTCGAACCCGCAACATTCAGCTTGGGAAGCTGACGCTCTACCATTGAACTACTTCCGCAAATTCCCAATTATTTGATTTCTTTTATTTTACCACAAAGTGCCTAGAATTGCAAGAGGCTGATTTGGGGGTGTTTAGTAGAATTCCGTCAAAAAAGAACGTGTTTTCCCTCAATGTTTTATATAATTTTTCCATCTTTCCTGGATTACTTTACATAATATTTTTTCCAAACTTTCCACAAAACAACTTTGTGGAATTCTCCACACTTTCCACAGAGTTATCAACCGTGAAACCCAATTCTTCACCGTACTTTTCCACCTTTTCCACATAGTTTTCCCGGTAGGAAGGATTACATAGTGGAAAACTCTCAATTTTGTTAGTTTACATAATTTTATTTTCCCTTTCTTTTCAAGATTCTTCCATCC
Organism: Clostridiales bacterium; assembly: GCA_022801595.1. Taxonomy (GTDB): domain Bacteria; phylum Bacillota; class Clostridia; order Oscillospirales; family Acutalibacteraceae; genus UMGS1071. The sequence goes on from JAAWSO010000004.1 coordinate 70,091, forward strand.
CTTTTAAAAGGCAACAAACATACTGTAGATCTGCCACACGATGCTTTCGCTTAGGATACCGACAAAAAAGCCAGGAGAATATCTCCTGGCTTTTTGTATTCTTTAGTCTTTGCTTTTCGTTGCAACTTGAGTCAAAGCTTTGGACAGGAATTCCTCCAGCGGCATCGTGCCCAAATCACCATCTTTCCGGCTGCGTACTGCCACAGTCCCCTGCTCAAGCTCCTTGTCTCCAATGACCAGCATGTATGGGATTTTCTCCAACTGGGCTTCCCGGATCTTGTAGCCAATCTTCTCGCTTCGGGTATCCGTGGTCACCCGCAGGCCAGCATTTTGCAGCTTTTCCTGGATACTTTGGGCATCTGGAATCAATCGGTCGCTGAGCGGCAAAATCCTTACCTGTTCCGGCATCAACCACATCGGTAAAGCACCTGCATACTTTTCGATCAGGAGGGCCAAAGTACGCTCATAGCAACCTAACGAAGTCCGGTGGATGACGTAAGGGTGCTTGGTCTGCCCATCCGCATCTACATAGGTCATGCCAAACCGCTCAGCAAGCTGGAAGTCAATCTGCACCGTAATCAAGGTATCCTCCTTGCCATGGACATTTTTGATCTGGATATCCAGCTTTGGACCGTAGAAAGCGGCCTCTCCCGAAGCCTCGGTATATTCCAGCTTCAAGTCGTTGAGGATTTCCCGCATCCGATTTTGAACCTCTTCCCATTGCTCTGGGGAACCAATGTATTTTTCCTTGTCGTTTTCATCCCATTTCGAGAAACGGTAGGAAACGTCCTCATCCAATCCCAAGGTACGGAGCATATGGTTTGCCAGCTCCACACAATCCGCAAATTCTTGCTCCAATTGCTCCGGCAAACAGGCAATGTGACCTTCTGAAATGGTAAACTGCCGCACCCGGATCAAGCCGTGCATTTCGCCGGAAGCCTCGTTGCGGAACAAGGTGGAAGTTTCATTGAGGCGCATGGGCAGATCCCGGTAGCTGCGCTTTTTATTCAGGTAAACCTGGAACTGGAACGGGCAGGTCATCGGACGCAGAGCAAACACTTCCTTGTCACTCTCCGGATCTCCCAAGACAAACATACCATCTCGGTAATGATCCCAGTGGCCGGAAATTTTGTACAGATCATTCTTTGCCAAATAAGGGGTTTTCGTCAGCAGATAGCCGCGCTTTTCCTCCTCATCCTCCACAAAGCGGGAGAGGGTTTGAATCACCCGGGCGCCGTTTGGCAGCAGGATTGGCAACCCTTGTCCAATATAATCCACGGTGGTGAAATAGCCTAACTGACGGCCCAAAAGATTGTGGTCCCGTTTCTTCGCCTCCTCAACCCGCTCCAAATATTCCTCCAACTCAGAGGCTTTTGGAAAAGCAATACCATACAGACGCTGCAACTGTTTGTTGTTAGAATCACCTCGCCAGTAAGCCGCAGTCGCATTGGTTAGCTTAACCGCTTTCAAGTTGCCAGTAGATAACAGGTGAGGGCCTGCGCACAGATCCGTAAACTCCCCTTGTTTGTAAAAGCTAATGGCCTCGCCTTTCCCGGCATGCTCCTCGATTAGTTCCACTTTATAGTCCTGGCCTTGCTCCTGCATCAATGCTTTCGCCTCATCCGCTGGCAGCTCAAACCGCTCCAACGGCAGGTTTTCCTTGATAATCTTTTTCATTTCCGCCTCGATTTTCGGCAGATCCTCTGGGGTCAGCGGACGTTCCAGATCCATATCATAATAAAACCCTTGGTCAATGGACGGGCCAATGGCCAGCTTCGCTTCTGGGTATAGGCGTTTTACTGCCTGCGCCATGATATGGGAGGCCGTGTGCCAATAAGCCTGCTGACCTTGCGCATCTTGGAATGTCAGGATTTCCAGGGTGCAGTCCTCCTGGATGGGAGTGCGCAAATCCACAACCTCTCCATTGATTTTTCCGGCACAGGCTGCTTTATACAGACCTGCTCCGATTTCTTTGGCAATTTCTGCAACGGATACACCTGCAGGAAATTCTCGGACATCGCCTTTTAATGTTACTTCAATAGAAGCCATATTCTCCAACTCCTTATACATCATGATGATTGATTTCTGTGATTCAAAACAAAATCCAGGGATTCGCAGGACAATAAAAAAAGCCCCGCCCCCAAAAGGGGCAAGGCACAAAGTCTCGCGGTTCCACCCAAATTCAGCGGATTGCTCCGCCCTTTCCCGGCTGATAACGGGGCCATCCGTTCCGCCTTAGCCAAGGGAACCCTTGTTTTCAGCGGACTGCTCCAAGGCGGTGGCCAGCTCCTCCCTTGCTGCTCCGGCTTCCAGCTGCGACCGGTGCTCTCTGGTGCAAATGTTTTACGGAATCTGGCATCCTTGTCCATGCATTATGATTGATTGTTGATTCTGTCGTACTTCCCATCATAGCACTGGATTTCCTCCCTGTCAAGTCCCGATTGCTGCCAATTTCTGAACTTTTTTTGGAAAAATGGCACATAGCGTTAATTTATTCTTGGTTTTCCTTGACAGAACAGGGGTTACGTAATACAATTATGGTTAGGATATTTTCTGATCCTATCCCACGGGAACACAACCATTCCCGGAATTCAAATTTTATGAGAATTCAGACATAATGAAATTTGAAAAAGAAAGACAAGGAGGTGCAAATTTGATCTCTGTTTTAGCTTGTATTCTAATCGCTGTTGGATGTGCAATCGTCGCCGGCGTCATTGCGTTTTTTGCTGGCATCGCATACCGAAAAAAGTCCGCGGAAACCGCCCTGGGTTCTGCGGAGCAAGAGGCGAAACGAATTGTAGGAGACGCGATCAAAGCCGCGGAAGCGAAGAAAAAAGAAGCGATCCTAGAAGGCAAAGACGAAATCCATCGGCTGCGCAATGAATCGGAAAAAGAGCTCAACGACCGCCGGAGAGAAGTCCAGCGTCAAGAGCGGCGGATTCAGCAGAAGGAAGAAACCTTGGATAAAAAGCTGGAAAGCCTAGAAAACAAGGAAGAAGCCGTGGCGCAGAAGCATAAACTGGCGGAAGCCCGTTTGGCGGAAGCCGAAGAAGTCAAAAAGAAACAATTTGAAATGCTGGAGAAAATCTCCGGCTTCACCATCGAACAGGCCAAGGAGTTCTTGCTCAAAAACCTGGAAGATGAACTGGAGCACGAGAAGGCAGTCAAGATCATGGAGTTTGAACAGCAAACCCGTGACGATGCAGAATCCACTGCTCGCGAGATCATTGGCATGGCGATTCAGCGATGTGCTGCCGACCATGCTGCAGAGGCCACCATTTCGGTGGTACAATTGCCAAATGACGAAATGAAGGGCCGGATCATTGGCCGGGAAGGCCGGAATATCCGCGCCATTGAAACCATTACCGGCGTAGATCTGATCATTGACGATACGCCGGAGGCCATTACCATTTCCAGCTTCGAGCCGGTACGCCGGGAGATCGCCCGGGTAGCCCTGGAGAAGCTGATTGCGGACGGCCGGATCCACCCAACCCGCATTGAAGAAATGATCGACAAAGCCCGCCGGGAAGTCGAAGCGACCATCAAGCAGGAAGGCGAACGCGCCGTCATTGAAGCTGGTGTCAACGGCATCCATCCCGAACTGGTCAAACTGTTGGGCCGGTTGCGTTACCGTACCAGCTACGGACAAAATGTGCTTAACCATTCCCTGGAAGTTGCTTTCCTATGCGGTATTATGGCTTCCGAGCTAGGGGTTGACCCAGCCATTGCCCGCCGTGCCGGCCTGCTGCATGATATCGGCAAGGCTCTGGATCATGAGATTGAAGGCTCCCACGTTGAGATCGGTATCGACGTGGCGCGCAAGTATAAGGAAAGTGAAACCGTAATTCATGCGATCCACGCGCATCATGGCGATGTGGAAGCCAAAACTGTGGTGGCTTGCATTACCCAGGCGGCCGATGCCATTTCCGCCGCCCGCCCTGGCGCTCGCCGGGAAAACTTGGAAAACTACATCAAACGACTGGAGAAGCTGGAGGAAGTGGCCTCTTCCTTTGACGGCGTAGAACGCTGCTTTGCCATTCAGGCAGGCCGCGAGATCCGCATCATGGTAAAGCCAGATGTGATCAATGACGATAAAATGGTCCTTCTCGCACGAGACATTTGCCGCAAGATCGAAAATGATTTGGAATATCCTGGACAAATCAAAGTCAATATTGTCCGTGAAAGCCGGGCAATCGAATACGCAAAATAGAACATACCGGACAGGCGCTTTTATGGGCGACCTGTCCTTTCTTTTTCTTGACAAAAGGATCCCGATATGCTATCATAACCACAATAAAATGAAAACGAGGTGATCCGCAAGGCCATGCGTCATTCTTCTTGCAACTAATCGTGAAAAAATCGGGTATTGTTTGACAAGCTGCTAACCAGCGGCCTTTTCGGCATACCCCTGCAAGAAGATTTTCCATGCCACGCTTCCCTCCTTCCGTCATATCCCGGTCGCTCTGTTCCCTTTCGGAACAGGGCTTTCCTACCGTTTTTGGGGACTGCAAGGACATTTGTCTTCTTGCAGTCCTTTTTGTTTTGACTGGAGGTATGTCTTATGTCACAGATTCAAATTTCAAACCTAACTTTTGGCTATGATGGCAGCCATGACCTAGTGTTTGACAACATCTCCCTACGCCTAGATACCAACTGGAAAACTGGCCTGGTCGGCCGCAATGGCCGGGGGAAAACTACCCTGCTCCAGCTTCTCTTAGGAAACTTGGAATACCGGGGAACCATTTCGTGCGCTGTACCGTTTTCCTATTTTCCCTTCCAGGTCTCAGACCCCTCTCAGCTTACCATAGATCTGGTAGAGCCGCTCCTAGAGGGTGGAGAACGCTGGCAGCTAGAACGGGAGCTTTCCCTTCTGCACGTAGAAGGGAATGATATTTTATACCGTCCCTTCTACACACTGAGCCAAGGGGAGCAAACCAAAACGCTGCTGGCAGCCTTATTTTTGCAGGAAGGCCGCTTCCTGCTGATTGACGAACCCACCAACCACCTGGATCTTCCTGCTCGAGAAGTCGTCAGCCGCTATCTCCGGGCAAAATCCGGGTTTCTTTTAGTTTCCCATGATCGGGCTTTTCTGGACGCCTGTGTGGATCATATCGTAGCTATTCACAAAACTGGACTGGAAATCCAACGGGGAAATTTCTCCTCCTGGAAACAAAATAAGGATCAGCAGGATGCTCTGGAGCAATCCCAGAATCGGCAGCTAAAAAAAGAAATCCATCGTCTCCAAGAAGCGGCGCGGCGTACCGCGACTTGGTCTGATCAAGTAGAAAAAACCAAAAAAGGCAACCGGAATTCCGGCCTCCATCCAGACACGGGGTACATTGGACACAAAGCAGCTAAAATGATGAAACGATCCCAATCGGTGGAATCCCGTCAGAAAAAGGCCATTGCGGAAAAAGAATCGCTGCTCCGAAATCTGGAAACTGCGGAAGAGTTGACCATTCGTCCTCTTGCCTATCCCCAAAATCGGTTCGTGGAAGTGCGGGATCTGTCTGTTTGCTATGGGGATCGAGCATTATTTCAGCCACTTTCCTTTTCTATTCGACAGGGTGACCGAATTGCCATTCAAGGGCCCAACGGCTGTGGAAAATCCAGCCTGTTGTCCCTATTGGTCGGCCAGGCTATTCCCTACCGAGGAACCTATACCATCGGCAGCCAGCTTGTTCTGTCTTACGTTCCTCAAGATACGTCCTTTCTATCGGGCAGCCTGGATGACTTTTTGCAAGCCCACGCCATTGACCAAACCCGGTGCAAAACCATTTTGCGGAAGCTGGATTTTTCCCGCTCCCAATTCGCGCGGGATATGAGCACATTCAGCGCTGGGCAAAAGAAAAAAGTGCTGTTGGCAAAAAGCCTATGCGAATCTGCTCATCTCTATCTGTGGGATGAACCTCTCAATTACATCGACCTACTCTCCCGCATTCAAATCGAGGAGTTGCTGAAAGACCATTCTGCCACCATGCTGTTTGTGGAACACGACCGTTCCTTTGTGGAAAAAACCGCCACCCAAATCCTCCCCTTGATCTTCCCTTAATGCTGGATTTCACACAGATCTTTGGTAAGATTTTCTCGCTTTATGCTTCTTTTTATAGAAAAACCGTGAGTGAAAATCCAAATTGTTTGGAATTTATTTATTTTTCCAGTCCGATTTTATGTTATACTGGATAGAGATTCCAGAAAAAGTGGAGGGTTTCTATGAATATTCTTGCCATTGGCGATGTAACCGGCAGCATCGGCTGCAAATTTCTCCGCGCGCATTTACCGCAATTAAAAAAAATCAAGCAAGTGGACTTGGTGATCGCCAACGGGGAGAATTCTGCGGATGGAAACGGCATTACCCCAGCCTCCGCCCAATTCCTTTTTGACAGTGGGGTGGATGTGATCACTGCCGGGAACCACAGCTTCCGCCGCCGAGAAATGTATGAAGTCTTCGACCGGGAGGAGACGCTGCTCCGTCCTGCTAATTTCCCGCCGGGAACGCCAGGGCACGGCTCCTGTATTGTGGACAAAGGGCGGCTCCAAGTTGGCGTGATCAACCTAATGGGCGTGGTCTATCTGGAAAGTTTGGACTGTCCCTTTGCTGCAGCGGATCGGCTTCTAAAAAAAATGCCCGCCATTACTTTAGTCGATTTCCACGCAGAAGCCACTGGGGAAAAAGGCGCCTTGGCTTACTATCTGGACGGCCGAGTATCCGCCATTTTTGGCACTCATACCCATGTGCAAACCGCGGATGAAAGTATCCTGCCAAACGGCACCGGATTTATCACCGATGTTGGCATGACCGGCCCAATCCGCTCGGTCTTAGGGGTGAAACCGGAATTGGTAATCCAAAAAATGCGTTCCAAAATGCCGGTACGTTTTGACCTGGCTGGCGGAGACTGCCACATGGATTGTGTGTTATTCATCATTGATGACAAAACTGGAAAAACGACCGCCGTGGAACGTTTAAAAATCCAATGAAAAATTTTCCTGTTTTTGGAAATTCTCTCCGGTAAGACCGACATCTGTTGAATATCTCTGGATTTTGTGGTACAATAATCAAGCAAAGGTAGCAATGCATACAGCGGCGCTTTCTTAGAACGCATGGCAGGGTGCGCAACTGCCCTCTGCAGGTATCGTTTCATTATTCCAAAAAGCTGGAAAATCGAAAATTTTACAAACTTTTCTATGGGCGAAATCGTACCATACAGGTATGAGCCCATACCCTTCTAACATAAAATAAGATAAAAATTTAAAAATTCTGTTTGTTTCCCAAACCTGGAAAACGACTTTGGCGCGATCAGTCATTCCTCTGTGATTCCAATTTCTCTTTGACTGATTTCATCGAACGATAACTTTTGTAGAAAACAAGGAGTGGAATGCATATGATCAATGGAACCACGCTCCGGGATGCCCTCATCTCCGGCAGTCACAATATTTCCAGACAACAGCAACTGGTCAATGACTTGAACATTTTTCCTGTACCCGATGGCGACACTGGCACCAATATGTCCATGACTATGAGCGCAGCCTGCCGCCAACTGGCCCAAGAAACCAGCGGCAATGCCGGCCAGGTGGCCAAAACGACCGCTTCCGCCCTTTTGCGGGGCGCGCGGGGAAACTCGGGCGTGATTCTCTCCCTTCTGTTCCGTGGCTTTGCCCAAGGGTTGGAGGGAATGGAGAAAGTCACTGGTTCCGATCTGGCGAATGCATTGGGGCTGGGTGTGGAAGCCGCTTATAAGGCCGTCATGAAGCCTACGGAAGGCACCATCTTGACCGTTGCTAGAATTGCCTGCGAAAAAGGCAAGACCGCCGCGGCTTTAGACGATGACGTCGCGTATGTCTGGTCTGCCGTTTGTCAAGGCGCGGAAGAAGCCTTGGAAAATACCCCAGAGCTACTTCACGTGCTGAAAAAAGCCGGGGTTGTGGATGCCGGTGGAAAAGGGCTCTGCTTGATTTTTGACGGGATGCGATCCGTATTGGAAACTGGACAAATCATTCCCATTGAGGAATCCAGCGTCAATCGTTCCCAACCGGCTGAGGAAATGGACTTTTTCCGCAATGCCGCTGCCGAATTCGATCAAGATATTACCTTGCCTTATTGCACGGAATTTATCATTGGCCGGGAGCCTTCCTGTACCAAAACACCGGCGCAGCTCCGCTCCTTCCTGGAAGATATGGGCGACTGTGTAGTTGTGGTAGACGATGAGGAAATTATTAAGGTTCATGTCCATACGGAAAATCCTGGAAATGCCTTGCAGGAAGCATTGACCTACGGTTCCCTGCTCACCGTAAAAATTGAGAACATGCAAGAACAACACCGTTTGGCCGCGGAAGCCAATGACCTTGCTAAGGAGGAGGCGGAAGCGAAACGCCTAGCTGCTTTGGAGCCGGCAGAACCTACCGAGGAGATTGGCTTTGTGGCGGTTTGTGCCGGAGACGGGCTGAAAACGCTCTTTACCGACCTGGGCTGTTCCCAGGTGGTCAGTGGCGGACAGACCATGAATCCCAGTACCAACGACATTTTAGCAGCGGTACGGGCAACCCCAGCGAAAACGGTGTTGGTCCTTCCCAACAACAAAAATATTATCATGGCAGCGGAGCAGGCGGTTCCCTTGGCGGAAGACCGCAAGGTAATCATCCTGCCCACCCGCACCATTCCCCAAGGCTTGTCGGCCATGCTGTCCTATGACCCGGAGCGGTCCCCAGCGGACAATGCCCTCTGGATGATGGAGAACGCTTCCCATGTCAATACCGGCTTAGTAACCTTTGCGGCGCGGGATTCGGAATTTGGCGGCCATAAAATGAAAGAAGGGGATATTTTAGGGCTGGAAAACGGAAAATTGGAACTGATTGAAAAAGATCCCGTTCACACGGCTGTGAAGTTGACCCGTTCTATGATTCGGCGGAATACCTCCTTTGTTACCTTAATTTATGGCGAAGAAGTGACGGAAACGCAAGCCGAAGAAGCATACAATCGGATTAAAGCGAAAGTGGGCAATGACGTAGAGGTCACCCTGATCCATGGCGGACAGCCAATTTACTACTTCATTGTTTCCGTAGAATAAAGGATATGGCATCATTATTTGAAAAAAAGATCCAAGAATTAAAAGGCGTCGGCGAGAAACGTGCCAAGCTATTTTGTAAGCTGGGCGCGCCAACCGTTGGCGCCTTATTGCGTCTTTATCCCCGCAGTTATGAGGACTGGAGCCATCCATCTCCCATCGCCTCCGCTCCCCACGATGTCCCGTGCCCTATCAAAGCCACGGTCCTACACCGCCCAAAAGAGACGAGAATCCGTAACGGGATGACCCTGTACAAAGTTGCGGTTACTGATGGAATTAGCGACCTGACCCTCACCTTCTTTAACAACCCTTATATTCAAACATTGTTGATGGAGGGACAGGAATATTTATTTTATGGGAAAATTACCGGTGGATTCCTCCGTCGGGAAATGTTGGTGCCAGAATTTTGTCCTGCTAGCACCGCTCCAGCTATTGCCCCGGTTTACCGCCAAACGGAAGGCCTTTCCTCCCGGATCATTTCCAATGCAGTGAAACACGCCTTTGAACTGCTCCCCGATCCCATGAAAGACCCTATTCCCGATGAAATGCGCCAGCAATACGGCCTGTGCCATCTTCGTTTTGCTCTGGAAAATATTCATTTTCCCCACACCATGGAGGATTTGGGCGTTGCGAAAACCAGGCTGATCTTTGAAGAGCTGCTAGTCTTGCAGTTGGGGCTGCTTCGTCTGAAAAGCCGGACCCGGAAAGACATCAGTATTCATCCCATTGAAGACCATTCCGAGGAGTTTTTCTCCTTGCTTCCTTTCTCCCCCACCAATGCGCAACGGAAGGCGGTAGCGGAAGCCCTGGAAGATATGAGCGGAAAACTCCACAGCCATTCCATGAGCCGTTTGGTACAGGGAGACGTGGGAAGCGGAAAAACGGCTGTGGCTGCCGCTTTGTGCCACTCCGTGATAAAAAACGGTATGCAGGCCACCCTAATGGCTCCTACAGAGATTTTGGCACAACAGCATGCCAATTCCCTTTCGGAATTTTTAACGCCCTGCGGCATTCAGGTAGCTCTATTGACTGGTTCGGTGAAAGCCACAAAAAAACGCCTTCTTTTGGAACAGCTTAAACAGGGAAAAATTCAGCTTTTGGTGGGCACCCATGCTATTATCAGCGATGGGGTAGAATTCCAAAATCTGGCCCTGGTGGTCACGGATGAGCAGCACCGGTTCGGCGTAGCTCAGCGCAGCGCCTTAGCCGCCAAAGGAGAAAATCCTCACATGCTGGTGATGTCCGCCACTCCCATCCCCCGCACCCTGGCCCTGATGATTTACGGGGACTTGGATGTTTCCGTATTGGATGAACTGCCGCCAGGACGGCAAGCCATTGATACTTACGCCATCCGCAGTCCCCGGCGAGAGCGGGCCTTTGGCTTTTTGCGCAAACATATTGACCAGGGCTATCAATGTTATATCATCTGTCCGCTGATCGAGGAAGGACAAAACGACATGGCTTCGGTGCAAGAATATGCAGAAATGCTGCGCACCCGATTTTTTCCCGATGTTTCCATTGGAATCCTCCATGGGAAAATGAAGCCCAAAGAAAAAGAAGCGGTCATGAAACAGTTTGCCCAGAACGAACTTTCCATTTTAGTGTCCACCACGGTGGTGGAGGTTGGCGTGGACGTTCCTAACGCAGTGATTATGCTGATTGAAAACGCGGAGCGTTACGGCCTTTCTCAGCTTCACCAGTTACGGGGGCGAGTCGGGCGGGGTTCGGTGAAATCCTCCTGTATCCTGATTTCCGACGCGCAAAACGAGGAAGCTGTTGCCCGGCTCAAGATTATGTGCCAGACTTCGGACGGCTTCCGAATCGCCGATGAAGATTTACGGTTACGGGGACCAGGCGATTTTTTCGGCACCAACCAGCACGGGGTACCTGACTTAAAAATTGCTAATATGATGGAGGATATGGAACTGCTGCGGCAAGCACAGGCAGTGGCCAAGGAAATCCTAGCGCAAGACAGCGACCTCTCCCTCCCCATTCATCGTGGACTGCGGGCAGAGGTACGCCAGCTTTTTCAAAAAGTAGGCGAACAAGGCCTCAACTAACCCGCTCAAAGAGAAAGGCTGTGTTCTACTACAATCGCAACTTCTGAAAGAAAAATAAAAAACACACCGGAAAGATTCCTGGTGTGTTTTTATTTGCTATTTTAGAGCGGGAGATTTTTTCTTTCGCGCAAAATGGGACCAAAGCAGCACCAAAGCCACAACAGCTGCAACAATCAAAACGGAAATAACCGCCCAAAAAATACTGCCGCCGTCAAAGATAGCCCCGCCAACCTGGTTTACCAACAAAGCTGTTAAGTAGGCCGTAACGGTTTGGAAAGAGATGGTGATCCACATCCATTTCCAGGAACCCATCTCTGCTTTGATCGCTCCAACCGCCGCCATACAAGGGATACAAAGCATATTGAAAATCATGAACGCATAGGCGCTGGATGCAGTAAACATCGACGCCATCTGATCCAGAAGCATGGGATTGCCTTCCGCTCCTTCCCCCAACCCCATCAATACGCCAAAGGTGCTGGCTACGTTTTCTTTTGCAATCAATCCCGTAAGAGTAGCCGTAGCGGATTGCCAATTTCCAAAGCCCAGGGGCACGAAAATAGGAGCCAACACGCCACCAATGGAAGCCAGGATACTCTGCCCTTCTTCCACCATTTGAAAACTCCAATTAAAGTTGGACAAAAACCAAATGCCGGCGCAGGAAATGAAAATCACTGTACCCGCCTTGATGACAAAAGAGCGGACCCGCTCCCACATATGGCGCAGCACACTGGCTGGCCTTGGAATATGGTACTGGGGCAATTCCATAACAAAGGGCGCTGGATCTCCGGCAAATAGCTTGGTTCGCTTTAGGATGATCCCGCACAAAATCACCATAATGACACCCACAAAATACATGGAGGGCGCTACCCACGAGCTGGCAACGGAATGATCTCGAAATACTGCTCCTGCCATCAACGCAATGATCGGCATTTTTGCGCTGCACGGGATAAAGGTAGTAAGCATAATCGTCATCCGGCGGTCCCGGTCATTTTCCATGGTCCGGGTAGCCATAATACCCGGTACGCCACAGCCAGAGGAAATCAACAAAGGAATAAACGCTTTCCCAGACAGGCCGAATTTTCGGAAAATCCGATCCATGATAAACGCTACCCGGGACATGTAGCCGCAATCCTCCAAAATGGACATAAGAAAGAACAAAATGGCAATTTGAGGCACAAAGCCAATGACTGCTCCCACGCCGCCAATGATGCCGTCAACCAACAGGCTGATCAGCCATCCCGCAGCCCCAGCTGCTTCCAACCATTGACGAACATTTCCCTGCACCACTTCTCCAATGAGAAAATCGTTGGTCCAGTTCGTAATCATGGACCCCAGCCAAGAGACTGCAATAAAATACATACCCCAGATGACCACGATCAAAATCGGGATACCCAGCCAGGGGTTGGTTACAATCCGGTCGATCCGGTCGGAAAAGTTGGCGCCTGTCCGCTTCCGTTTGAAACAATCCTGGATTACATTGCTGATATAGCGGTACCGTTCCTTCGTGATGATACTTTCCGCATCGTTATCCTTCTGCTTTTCACAATGTACAATCCAGGCTTCTATGTCGCTTTTCGCTTTGTTGCTGAGGGGAAGCTGTTCTTGTATCTTGCTGTCTCGCTCAAAGAGCTTGACCGCAAACCACCGAGCGTGCTCCTGGGACATCTCCCGGCGGTAAATGGCCTCAATTTCCCCCACTGCTTCCGCCACTTCTTTCGTAAAAAAAGAAAGCGGCGCTCTGCCTTTCCCTGGTTCCCTGGCGATTTGGGCCGCCCGGTGGGCAACTTCCAGCGCACCCTCCCCTTTAACTGCCGACATTTCCAACACCTCACAGCCCAGCTCGGCGGCCAACCGTTTGGCGTCGATGGTATCTCCCCGTTTTTTCACCACATCCATCATATTTAGAGCGATCACCATGGGAATTCCGATTTCCAAAAGCTGAGTTGTCAAGTTTAAATTGCGCTCCAGGTTGGAAGCGTCTACAATATTTAAAATTACATCAGGGCCATCTTGCAAGAGAAAGTTCCTCGTCACCACCTCCTCCATGGTGTAAGGCGACAGAGAATAAATCCCAGGCAGGTCCACAATTCTTACCTCTTTATGCCCTTTGAGTTTTCCTTCTTTTTTCTCAACGGTCACGCCGGGCCAATTGCCCACATATTGATTGCTGCCAGTCAAGCGGTTGAACATCGTGGTTTTGCCACAGTTTGGGTTGCCGGCCAACGCAATCCGGATTCCAGTTTCCTTCGCCATGCTTCCTTCTCCTTTAGAGGCTACTCAATGGCGCCATTTATTTTTCTTTGAGTGAAAAAAGACGGGGCGTGCCCGTCTTTGCTGCATTGCTATATTCTTTCCTGGGACATTCATATATACGGCAAAAAACCACAGATTAGACCATGACTCGATTGGCCATTGCTTTGTCGATTGCAATGCGGGATTCCTTCACACTAACAATCAAATTGCCGCCCATTTTGGATACAATGCGTACATTGCTGCCTTCCACAAACCCTAAGGTTTCCAAAAAGCGCCGGGTATCATCCTTTCCATTGATGCGCTTGATCTCTAGTTCTTTTCCGTGTTCTGCCATGGACAGTGGCATCATGAAGACCTCCCTTTCTTTGGTACTAAGACCAATATACAGCTTAAGTTTAACATGGCTAATTGAAGTTGTCAATAGCTAACTGGCAAAATTCGTCCCACAAGCCTTGCCTTTTTTCTGATTTTATGATAAAGTATATGGTACAACCAATGAAAAAAGAAGCCGATCATTGCGAAAATTTTATGAATGATTACTATACTGCGTTTCAGGAGGAGATCACCAATGCAAGAATCTGGCGAGAACTATTTGGAAACGATCTTGATTCTTCACAACCGACAAGGTTATGTCCGTTCCATTGACATTGCCAATGAATTGGAATTCACTAAACCCAGCATCAGCCGGGCTATGGGAATTCTGAAAAACGATGGATACATCACCGTAGAACCTAGCGGAAATATTCTTCTCACAGAAAAAGGATATGCGAAAGCGTCCGCTGTTTTTGAGCGGCACCGCCTCATTACCCAATTCTTAGAAATTACCCTGGGCATTGAGCACAACTTAGCAGAGCAGGACGCCTGCCGCATTGAACACATTATCAGTGAAGAAACCTTTCATAAAATCAAAGAATATGTGCAGTCTCATTGACCCAATTCCTCCGAAGTTTTTTCGGAGGAATTTTTTTGCAAACCTATTGACAATCAATTTTTTCTATGATAGAATACAAATTAGTTAGCATAGACTAACTTCAAAGAGGAAGCAAGTCACCCTTCTCTCATTTCTTGTGTTTTCCAGGAGCTTCCTCTCTTTCTTTGCTTATGACTCACATTACATACATTCATTTTTCTTGCAAAGACACAACCAGCCAGCTTTGGAGGGTTGTGTTTTTGCATATTCAGGAAAGAAAGGAGGACGCCTGCGGCACATTCATTGCCCAGCGTCCTTTCGCTTCCCTCTTTTGAAATTTCCTATTGCCATTTTTATTCTTCCCGCCCTAACAACCAGTCTACGGAAACCCCTAAAATATCGGCTAATGCCGCTAATTCAAAATCAGTAACATAACGGATTTGCCCTTCTAGCTTGGATAAACCAGAGGCATTCATATCAACACCGCTTACCTGCAATTGCGCCAACAGTTCTTTTTGTTTCATTCCTTGGTTTTTGCGAGCCATCTCAACACGCGCGCCGACTAGGTTGCGATTGCCAAGGGATTGTTTGCGTAGTCTCATTTACTCATCTCCCATATACCATACATCGAAATAAACGGATGCCCATCGGCTCCAAAACGGTCGCATCTTCTCAAGAAAAAATCGATTGCTTACAAAATACCAATCTATCCCCGCTGGTCTTAAACGATGGCCCTCGCATGATTCCTTAATTGTTGATGATAGCCATATTATAATACTTTTTTCCGATAATTACAAGAGTTCATGAATATTTTTTCACAGATTATAGGAATTTTTGAAAAAAATAATAGTAATATTGCTGTTTGTTATTTCGTTTCTTTCTTGCTATAATATGTGCAAGCACTCTATTTTGACCCTCCACAAAGAAAATAGAATTCCACATGGGAGATGTAATCACATATGAAATCTTATCATGACCACAGCGGCCTCAGTTCTAACCTGACCATGCTGACGGATTTTTACGAGATCACCATGACCAACGGCTACTTTTCCAATGGTTTCCAGAATCAGATCGCTTACTTCGACATGTTCTTCCGCAAAGTGCCAAATGACGGCGGCTTCGCCATTATGGCCGGCGTTCAGCAACTGGTGGAATACCTGGAAAATCTCAGCTTCAGCCAAGCGGATATTCATTTCCTCCGTTCTACCCACTTGTTTCAGGAGGCGTTTCTGGACTATCTGAGCAACTTCACCTTTTCCTGCGATGTTTGGGCTGTTCCGGAGGGGACGCCAATTTTTCCCATGGAGCCTATCGTCACCGTCCGAGGACCCGCAGTCCAGGCTCAGTTTATTGAAACCATGATGCTCCTGTCCATCAATCACCAAAGCCTGATTGCTACCAAGGCGAACCGGATTTGCCGGGCTGCCCAGGGTCGTCCAGTGATGGAGTTCGGTTCCCGGCGGGCCCAAGGATTTGATGGCGCCATCTATGGCGCACGGGCTGCGTTTATCGGGGGATGCTGCGGCACTGCCTGCACCCTAGGGGCGAAAAAGTTTAACATCCCTCCCATCGGCACCATGGCCCATAGCTGGATTCAACTGTTTGACAGCGAATTGGACGCATTCCGTGCCTATGCCCGGGAATACCCGGAAAATTGCATCTTGCTGGTGGATACCTACAATGTTCTGAAGTCTGGAATCCCCAATGCCATCCGGGTATTCCAAGAAGAACTCATCCCCCGTGGAATCCGGCCGGCAGGTATCCGAATCGACAGCGGCGATATCACCTATTTATCTCGAAAAGCTCGCAAAATGCTGGATGACGCTGGATTCCCAGATTGCCCGATCTGCGCCTCCAATTCCTTAGATGAATACATCATTCAGGATATGCTGATTCAAGGCGCTCAGGTGGATTCCTTTGGCGTGGGCGAACGACTGATTACGTCTTCCTCCCAGCCGGTATTTGGCGGTGTTTATAAGCTGGCGGGAATCGAGGCTAAGGATGGAACCATTATCCCCAAAATCAAAATCAGTGAGAATGTAGCAAAAATCACCAATCCCTGCTTCAAAAATTTGTGGCGGTTGTTTGACCGGGAAACCGGCAAAGCCATTGCGGACGTCATCACGATGCACGATGAATGCATAGACGACACCAAGCCCTATACCATTTTTGATCAACAACATACTTGGAAACGAAAAACCTTGGAGCATTTCCGCGCCGTACCCCTGCGAACTCAAATCTTTGAAAACGGAAAAAATAGGACGACGCCTCGGGATCTCCGGGAAATCCAAACTTACTGCAAAGAACAGGTGGATACCTTATGGGAAGAAGTGCTGCGTTTTGAGCATCCTCATCAATACTATGTAGACTTATCAGAAAAACTTTGGAAGGAAAAAAATCGGATGCTTTCTGAGAAAAAAATATAAAAATTTTTATTTAGGTGAATAATTATCACTTTCATATAGTCCTATAAAAAGCAAGCAGCAGATTATTCGAAAAAGAACAATCTGCTGTTTGCTTTGCCTTATGTACCGTTGGACAATTTCAGAAAAAGTTTGATTTAGCTGTCCAAGAGGATGCAAAATTCCACTCAGGAACGATTTCCTCCAAACTTCCTGGGAAGACGATGCCGTGTGCCAACGCACGAGCAAATTCCGAAGCCTCTTTGATGCGATGTGTCACTCTTTGTCGAGCGGAATCTAGAATAGATCCATCCTCTGTAACCTTAATGATCTCCACTCCATAGCCTTCTTTTCGATTTCCAAAGAGATAATACCGCAAGGTCACTGCTTCCTCCATTACCCTGACACTTCCGACATGTTTTCTCATAATCTAGTTTTCACTCCTCTCGACTGAAAGTGAAATAAAGTCACTTTTTTCCATTCCTTATTGTAATACAATTTTCTATTGAAATCAAGCCTTTCTTCGCAAAATATTAATAATTTTTCTCGCTTTTTGTTTCTTATCCAAGCATTTTCAACGCCTTACCCTTCCAAGGAGGATTTGTTCCCTCGTTTCGACTTTTTTATCTTGCTCCGAACAAAACATTTTTCCAGCTCAACCACCAACAAAGGCAGCGCTGATAAGCCTAGCACAATCAGCCATTGGACTGGGGACAGCATTTGCGTCTTAAATACTTGGGAAAGCGGCTGGATGAGAATGACCGACGCCTGCATTGCTACGCAAGCCAGAGCGGCCAGCACCAGCTTTTTATTGCTGAAACATCCAATTTTGAAAATGGACTCTTGGGAACGCATATTAAAGGTATGGACCAGTTGGGAAAAACTGAGCACGGCAAAGGCCATGGTTCTCCCGATCACTGGAATTTCCGGGCTGTAGTCAAAAAAAATCCTTCCAATGGTATAAGCCAGCAACGCCAGAGAACCAATCATGGCCCCTTCCACTGCCATATTGTAGCCCATACCACCAGAGAAAATACTGGCTTTTGGTTTCACAGGCGGACGAGCCATAATGTCTTTTTCTACTGGGTCCACCCCCAAGGCTAAAGCAGGAAGGGAATCCGTAACCAGATTAACCCAGAGAAGTTGAATTGCCAGCAATGGGGTGGGTAATTTCAAAATAAACGCCAGCAATACCGTAATGATCTCTCCAATGTTGCAAGAAATCAGGAAATGGATGGTTTTGCGAATGTTCGCATAAATTCCCCTGCCTTCCTGTACGGCCGATACAATGGTGGAAAAGTTATCGTCGGTCAGAATCAGATCCGAGGCCGCCTTTGCCACGTCCGTACCCGACATTCCCATCGCGCACCCAATATCAGCGGCTTTTAGAGCCGGTGCGTCGTTGACACCGTCTCCAGTCATGGCTACTACCTCTCCCCTGGCCTGGAACGCTTTGACAATCCGCACTTTATGCTCTGGAGATACCCGGGCATAAACCGAATAATCATAGATTTTCTTTTCCAATTCCGCCTGACTGAGCGCATCCAATTGAGCGCCGGTCATGGCGGCTTCTTTTTGTTCCAGAATGCCTAATTTCTTCGCGATGGCAACCGCTGTGGCCAAATGATCTCCGGTAATCATTACCGTACGGATTCCTGCGCTTTTGCACAGAGACACCGCTTCCGCCACCTCATCCCGGGGCGGGTCAATCATGCCCAGCAAACCGCAAAAAACCAGATCCCGCTCTAGATCATCCCCCGAAGCGCCGGCAGCGTCCCGATAAGCAACCCCCAGTACTCGCAATGCCCGGGAAGCCATTTCTTCATTACGCCGCTGCAATTTCTGTTTTAAGGATGGCGTTAGGGCAACAACGCCGTTTTTACTCTTAACATGGGTGCAGAGATTGAGCAACACATCCGGCGCTCCCTTGGTAATAATCCGATAATGGCCGCCGGGTACCCGGTGTACGGTGGTCATCCGTTTTCGTGACGATGTAAAACCAATTTCATTGATTCGGGGATACTCGCTGTCAATCTTGCTTTTCTGCATATTGGCCGCCCGTAAAATAGCCGCCTCTGTGGGATCGCCATGAATGGCTTTTCCCTCCATGGTGCAGTTGTTGCATAAGGAACCAAGGGTTAGAACAAACCCAGCGTCCTGTCCTTGCAGGGATAGCTCCCCGTCCACATCCGCCGCTTCGACCACAGTCATTTTATTTTTTGTCAGGGTACCGGTTTTATCTGAGCAAATAACGCTGGCGCTTCCCAATGTCTCCACCGCTGGCAACCGCCGTACAATGGCTCGTTTGGCGGCCATCCGGCGCACGCCAATGGCTAATACAATGGTCACGACTGCAGGCAGGCCTTCTGGAATCGCCGCTACTGCCAAACTAATGGCAATCAGCAGCATTTCCATAGGAGCAACGTGTTGGAACAATCCCAAAACAAAAATCGCCAAGCAAATAAACAAGGCGCCAATTCCCAAAATTTTTCCAGTTTGGGCTAACTTTTGCTGTAAAGGAGTTTGAGGCGCTTCTTCCGTGTGGATCATGTGGGCGATCTTTCCAACCTGGGTGTCCATCGCTGTTCCCACAACCACACCAGTTCCCCGACCCTCGGAAATGCTGCTCCCCATATAGGCCATATTCTTCCGATCCCCCAGCGGGGTGCTGGCTTGAAAGACCAAACGGGCGTCCTTTTCGACCGGCAAGGATTCTCCAGTGAGCGCGGATTCCTCCACTTTCATGCGGTGGGTTTCCAAAAGACGAATATCCGCAGGCACCAGATCTCCCATGGAAAGCAAGACAATATCTCCCGGTACTAAGTTTTCCGCCGCAACTACTGCCTGGTGGCCGTCTCGCAGCACATGGGCTTGGGGAGCCGCCAGCTTTTTTAAGGCCTCAATGGCTTTTTCCGCCCGGCTTTCCTGCACCACTCCAGTAATGGCATTGACCACCACAATTGCTAAAATAATGATGGAGTCAATGTAGTCCGTATCCTGTTGCAGGTAGGAGGTGACAAAAGACACTCCAGCAGCGGCCAGCAAAATCAGAATCATAAAATCACAAAACTGGGCAAAAAACATCCGAATGATACTTCTTTTTTTGGTTTGGGTTAGCTGATTTTTCCCATACTGTTCTCTTTTCTTCTCCGCCTTCCGGCTCGAAAGCCCCTGCCGATCCGTATCCAACCGCTTCAGGCATTCTTCCGCCGACAGTTCCTGCCAATCCAAACGCACCACCTCCGATACTTGTTACTACTCCATCTGTATGAAAGCAATGTCCAATTTAGAAGGCCTACTGCTGGCAATCGGTTTCTCCATGTATCAGTACCTATAAAGTCCTCTGTTTCTCTGGAAAATAAAAAATCCAGCGAGAGGATTTTCCTCTGCTGGTTAAAAACTTTTTTATTCTGACTGTGCCGCTTGGATTTTTAGCATAGCTTTGCTTGGGCTAAGCTTCCTTGGGGAGAATTTGCCTCCCACCCAAGCAACAATTGCGCCGACCGCAATGGTAAGATAATACGTGGCAATCCGCCATACAAAAATAGCGGGCACCAGCGTATCATTGAGAAAGAAGTTTTGGAAATAAAGGGCAAAGCTTCCTTCTGCGCCCCCCGACGCGCCGGGCAATGGCACAAATGCAGATACCATCGTGACAAAGGATTGAGCCGCTACCATGGTAATCGGAGACGCCGTGTGAAAATTGAAGCTGCGGTAAATCAAATACGGCACCAAGAAGGTACAAAGCAACTGGGCAATGGTAAACAAAGCGGTATACACATAAACGGAAAAGGAACGGCCCATCAGCCGGGTGCTGTCGTAGAACAGGGAAAATTCATCGTGTATTTTTTGGTACCGCTCCTCTGGTTTTTTACATAATCTTATTTTATGCAGCAGTTTAATGATTCCACGCATAATTTTATCCGTAGCCTTTTGGTTGGCTGCAAAGAACAGCACCGCAACAACAAAAATCAAATTGGTTGCCAGCCCGATGATGGTAATAAAGGCAAAATCGCTGACCTGCTCCTGAAAATAAGGAAGCTTCCAAAAAACCATAACCAAGGCAAAAATAACCACAACCACTTGATAAACCAGTGTTTTTACCGCAATAATCGCGCCCGCCTTGCCAGTGTCCATGCCCATCTTTTTCATATAATAGATCTGCATGGGTTGGCCGCCAGTGGAGAAAGGGGTCAGCGCGCCATACAGCAGACCAATCATCCCAACCACCAAAGAATAGCGTAGGGGCCAATCTCCATAGATCCGCCGGGCGATCACATGAAGCGAAATCCCTTCCATCGCCCACATTCCAACCACAGCCGCTAACATCAGGAGAAACCACGGCACTTGTAATGTTTTCGCAATTTTTCCAAATGCCGAAATGCCATCCGTTGTAATCAGAAAATACGTCAGGATGCCGATGGTAATTGCCATCGTTGCAAGAACTAACCAGTTTTTCTTAAAAAATGATTTTACTGTTACTGCCATTCAATCATCCTCATATCCCTTTCTTTTATTTGCCGATTTCAAAACAAACTTAATTTTTATTGTATAACAAACCAAGGAATTATTCAACTCTATTTACAAAAAAATTAGGAGAACCCCAAAGGTTCTCCCGCTTATTCCCTAGGTTTTTTTCATTTTTGAATAAATTGTTAAATTTTTATCAATTTATTATCTAATTCAGATGGCTCTTCTACTTCTTCCTCTTCCGATCAAACTCTGGATTAAATGCATAGAAGTTTTTCGAATCCAAATTATCCGTCGCGATTCGCAAAGCTTCCCCAAACCGCTGATAGTGGACAATCTCCCGCTCCCGCAGGAAACGAATGGGATCTCGAACATCATAGTCGTCACAGAACCGCAGAATATTGTCGTAGGTCGTGCGTGCTTTTTGTTCTGCAGCCAAATCTTCATGAAGATCCGTCAAAGCATCACCGGCAACCGAGAATGTTTCCGCAGAAAATGGCGTGCCGCTGGCGGCCACCGGATAAACGCCTGTGGTGTGATCGACAAAATAGGTATCAAATCCAGACTTTTTGATTTGCTCTTCGGTCAAATCCTTTGTTAGTTGATACACAATCGCACTCACCATCTCCAAATGCGCCAATTCCTCCGTACCTACTGAGGCTACTAATGTTTTTGGGCCAAAATAAAAGGCTCTCTGTGATGCTTACTCTTATTGTCCAGAAACTTGATAAGGCATCCTTTCTGGACGGATAAATTCGAAACTGCTCTGCCGGCTAGTGACGTCAAAAATTGGCGTGTTGCCTTCATAAAACCGATAGCGTGTCCGGCAAGCTGGGCGTCCCTGCAAAAGGCTGTCCTCCTGGAACATAGGAATCCGAGGTCCGCTGTCCAGGCGATTGGCGCAAAACCGGTATTCTCCCTGCTGAATCAGCAATTCCCGAGCGCTCCATCGATGGACTTTTGCCCCTCGATTCGTATCCAGCCGGTATTCTGTGTTTTGGTAGTAAATGCTGCATTCCCCGCTGAGCCGGCGCCCGCCCCAATACGGCGCCTCCTCCACCGAAGCAATGACACAACTATCCTCTTGCGCAAATCCGCTGCATTGTGTCCACACATAGGATTCCGGCAAAGCGGTCCCCCAATCCTGCTCCACATAGCCAATCCCTCCTTGGAAATTGATCGCTTGTCCCCGAATTTCCAAAACGCCTGACAAGCGATGGAACATGCTAATCGCTTGATGATGATACGGCATACGGGCATTCCGATGCAAAGAACTGGTGGATTCCTTTTTGGGTGATAAAAATTCCCGGTAACGCAGCGTACCGGAAAGGGAAAAATCCCCCTGATGGACATGAACCGCAATCCCTTTGGGCGTAAAAATGTTATTGGCGATCTGGATGGTCATCCGCTCCCGGTCGGCTTGGAACATAAATGCGGGATAGGAAATCAAATGGGACTCCTGATCTGTGATTACCTGGATAAAGGCCGACTGATCTCCGTTTTCATCCTGCCGGAATCCAGGAATAACAGCGACCATTCCCTGCCTGCACTGATGCTTGAAGTACCATGCCTCAAAATACGATTTGTTCTTTTTTGCTTTATGAAAATTAACCAATTCCATTCCCCTCCATTGCAGGATTGTCCAATAAATATCCTCGGTAATCGAAGCGGGAACCGTGACACGGGCAATCCCAGCTCAATTCATCCGGGTTCCATTCCAAACGGCAGCCCAGGTGCGGACATGTCGGCGAAACCACAAAGGTTTCCCCACGAAAGTTTTTGTATACCCCGGCTGTTTTTCCCTGATATTTCACAATGCCTCCCTGTCCATTGGGAAGCTGGTCTAATTTTCCTTTTGGAATATGCATAAATCCTAATGTCATCCCCTTGACCCAATGAGCCCCATCCCGGCAAATATTTTTCACCGATGCGGAAAAATGGAACCGCTGGGGTGAAAAAACGTCAGCACAGTCGTTTGCCTTACCTAAAATAGAATCGGACAGCAGTACTGCGGCGACCATGGAATTGGTCATGCCCCACTTTTGAAATCCTGTCGCCACATACAGTCCAGGACTGGATGCGGCATACTGACCAATATACGGCACGCCGTCTAATGTCATGCAGTCTTGGGCCGACCAGCACCGTTTTTCCACACTGTTGGGATAAATCTGCTTGGCTGCCAAACGAAGCTGGTCATAACAGCTGACCGGCACATGTTCCCCTGCCCGATGCTGCTCCCCGCCCAGCAAAAGCACATCTCCATAACTGCGGAAGGAATGACTTTTGGGATCAATCCCCAGATACATTCCCTGCAGCTTTTGAGCGTTTTGCAGGGCCAGCACATAGGAACGTTCCTGGTACATCCGAAGAAAATAATAGCCTGGCACGTTTAAAAAAGGATAGTGGGTCGCCACCACAATATGTTCCGCTTCTACAATGCCATCTTCCGTATAAATCCGCTCGCCGTCAATGGCCCGCGCCATCGTATTTTCAAAAATCGTCAGTGGCTTGGCGATGGCCTGCAAAAATTTCAGCGGCTGAAACTGGGCTTGGTTGGCGAACCGTACCGCTCCCTTCACGTCAAAGGGCAGTTCGGTGGTCGTCATAAATTTTGCCGGGATCCAAAGCTTTTCCGCTGCCAGAAGTTCTCGCTCCAAATGGCAGGGGCTGGTTGTGGAGTACAGATAGGAAGGGCAGTCCTGCCAATTGCAGTCGATCTGCCATTTGTTCACAATTTGGCGGTACATCTCCACCGCCTGCTGCTGGGCATTGGCATATTGCTGCGCCAGCTCCACACCAAAGTTCTTGATCAGCTTATGATAGATCAATCCATGCTGACTGGTAATTTTTGCGGTAGTGTTTTTGGTTTGCCCCCGGCCAATCCGCCCAGCTTCCAGCACCACCACATCCACGCCTCGCTGATACAATAGATAGGCCGTCAAAATCCCTGCCATTCCTCCTCCGATTACGGCGACATCCGCTTTGTAATTTCCTGGCAAGGTCTTGCGGAAATGGAGGAAGGTCTCCTCGCTCCAAATGGATTCTCTCCGATTCACACGATCACCTCATGGAATAGGATTCCCACAAATCCAAAGGTTAAACCAAATTGTGCCAGAAATCTGGCTTCTCACTCCGCTCGGATATAATTCCAAACAAACGGAATGTCACGCAGACGGATTTCGATCCGGGCGGTTCCATAAACAGTCATGCTTTCCAGCAGATTACGATAAAAATCCTCTCCGCCCTGTTCCGCCATCTTCCATAAAGCGGATTCTATGCGATTGGATTCCTCCCTTACGAAGGATTTTTTAGGCAACAATTCGGTTTCCCATCTTTCTTTTTCCGCTAAAAATTCCTCCTTGCTGAGTCCTCCGCTCAGATATAGGTCCAGCAGCCGGCGCTTTTTTTCCTGCTGCTTCTGCTGATTGCGGGGAAAATCATCCGTCCTTTTCTTCCTCTCATCCTGCAAAATGTGAATCAGATCCTCCACAATCCCGCTGCGCTGGATCTCCAAGGAACGGCAAACCTGGTTCATCAGGGTCATCGCCGTTTCTTCCCGCAGGGTAAGCCCGGAACAGCCCAGCCACTGCCCGGTATCTGTCCGACGCAGGCTTCCGTTCTGCACGGCAGTACGGCACCGCCACCATCTGGAAGTCCCTCCTCCCTTACGCCGCTTACTCCTTGCCACATAGGTTGCGCCACAAGAACCGCACCGGATTTTCCCCGAAAAGCAATAGCGTCGACTGGCCTTCCCTGCTCCCTGTTGGGTCTGCTTTCTGGTTTCCAAAATCCTTTGGGCCTGCTCAAAAATTTCTTGGCTGACAATTCCCTCGTGGTGATTTTTTAGCTTAATTTTTTCCTCTTGCCCCCGATTATATTGTTTCTCATGG
The DNA here is from genome assembly GCA_022801595.1 of Clostridiales bacterium. Lineage (GTDB taxonomy): Bacteria > Bacillota > Clostridia > Oscillospirales > Acutalibacteraceae > UMGS1071. The sequence goes on from JAAWSO010000004.1 coordinate 95,138, forward strand.
GTCAAATAGTCCGGGGTGAAGGTTTTTTTCTGTACCAAATCTCCACAGTATTTCTCGTTGCGCAGTACCCGCAACACACCGGTATTGCTCCACTGGTTGCCACGCAAGGTGAGGGTTCCCGCTTCCCGCAGCTCCCGGGCAATGGTATGGGCGCCCTTTCCCTCCTGGACAAATTGCTCAAAAATCCACCGGACTAACTGTGCCTCATCTTCCTTGAGAAACAGTTTACCGTCCCGCACGGCGTACCCCAGCAGATCCCGGCCAAATACCACCCCTTGTTCCATCCGCCTGCGCTGCCCCCATTTCACCCGCTCCGAGATTTTCCGGCTCTCCTCCTGGGCAATGGACGAAAACAAAGCCAGACGCAGTTCCGCATCCGGGTCCAGGGTATGGAGGTGATCCTGCAAGAAAAAAACTCCCACCCCCATGCGTTTCAGCTCCCTGGTATAGGCAATGCTGTCCAGGGTGTTCCGGGCAAAACGGGAAATCTCCTTGGTTAGGATCAAATCCAGTTCTCCCCGCCGCGCACTAGCCATCATTGCTTGAAACGCCTCCCGTTTCTTCACGCTAGTGCCGGACCGCCCCTCATCGGCAAAAATCCCTGCCAGTTCCCACCCTGGATGCTGCTGAATACAACGCTCAAAATACTGCTTCTGGCTTTCGAAGGAATTGCCCTGATCCTCCCGGTCAGTGGACACCCGGCAATAGGCTCCCACCCGCAGGATATTGCCGCTCATGCCCGGCCTCTTTTCTGCCGATCCAGCCGCTTCCTACAGCGCTCCTGCTCCTCCCGGGTGATCAGCCCCTGCTGTTCTAACGCCAAAAGCATAGCCCGTTGGATTTTTCGGTACGCCCCGCTTCCTGCTCGCAGAATGGGGATTTCCTCTCCCACATATTGAAAATCAGGCTGTTTTGCCATACCATCCCTCCTTTTGGATTCTGTTTTATGGTATGTGAGCCAGGATTGTCCCTATGTCTGTCCGGTGGAACATTTCCGCTACGGAGGTACCAATATCGGTGAGGATGGCTTTGACTTCGGGATAGGGCATACTATACCGCTGGCTCAAATAGCGCAGGGAAGCTCCCAATTCTCCGTGCGGGCCACCATATTGGGTAATGATCAACTTTGCCAAATCTGGGTTGCACTGTTTGATATTGACTGGATATTGCAGCCGTTTCTCATAAATCCACATTTAATTTGCCCCCGTTTCCCATGGCCATGGGTCAGTAATCCAGGCCCAACGGCTGGTGTTGGCGCTGGTCTCGTTAATCGGCCCATATTTTTCCTCATACTTTTCCGTCAGCTCCCGGATTTTCTCCTGGCACTCCTTGAGCTTTTTGGCGGCTTCACAGTTATTGGGATGGGTATCCAAGAAAACATGAAGCTCCCAGGCCGAAAAACTATGGGCGGAAATCTGCCGCATCAAACGTTCCTGTTCACTCATCTGGGCTCACCTCGCTGTCCGTAAAAGGGTTTATGCAGTTCTGGGAACAGGGTACCATTCTGCAAAGCCTGTTCGGCTGAATACAGATTCCGAGCGTCATACTGCTGGAACGGCACATAGGCCATGGCCGGTACCGGGTCCCGGGGCAATGGGCTAGGCTGTGTCAGGGAACAGGCTTGGCCGTCAAATTCCATGACATCCATCCCGTCATTTCTTGCCATAAAGATTCTCCTTTCTACATGTTGCAGTCATCCCGTTCCATCGGGCTTATCCATACTATGCGCCAAAGTTTCCCCTTGTGCATTTCCTCGCTACGCAAAAACAGCAGCCTTCCCAGACGGGAAAGCTGCTGCTTTCTTTTGTGAGATTACTTCCCTAAATCGGAAGTTTTATTTTCACCCAAATCAGCCAGGCTGTTTAAGGTTTCCGGTAACAGTCCGTTTCCATTGGTTAATTTGGTCACAGTTGTTCCGTTGTAGTTTGCCAATGTTGGGCTCCATACCAAGTCAACTAGGTAGCCGCTTCCAACCGGCACGATGTCTGCATGAACATCAAACTGACTCAAAACATGAGGCGTACCACCGGTTTCGCTTACCAAGTTGCTTCCCGAAACCGAAGACCGGGTGAAGCCAAGGGTCAACGAATCGCTAAACCGGCCATCCTGAATCAACACCTTGGAATTGACATCCAAGAAATATTTGTTATTCGCAAAGTTAAATTGATTCAAGATATTTTCGATTACCGGTTTTTCGCTTACCTCCGTTTTATTTTTGATCTGATCGTTGATGATGCCCTGTAAATCTAATCCGAGGAATGTGAAATCACGGCTGAATGGCAGGCAGTAATACACATAGTTCATCACAAACATGGTTGGATCACTGGCCTTCTGCATATCATCAAAGTTCAGAGATACATATTCTGCAACATTCGAGCGTCCGCTAATATCATACCAGTTTCCGCTTTCAATTCCCATAACGGTTTTGATTTCTCTCTGATACTCTTCATAGGTTCGGCGGAAATAAATCGTATTTTCCGCATTGCCCCCAGTGGGGTTGTAGAATACCTCCACCTTCTTAAACTCTCTTCGGTATTCTTTCTTCTTTCCAGAGAAGAAGTTACCGCTACTGGTCTGACCATAGGAATAAGAAGGATCGGCAAACACGCTTGCGCTCATCATTGTCGTACCATAATCCACATCCAGCTTCGCATAGATTTGCTTCAATTGATTGTCATCTCCCAACGTGATCTTTAGATTAACCGGGACAATCACGTCTGTCAGATTAATGGATCCCAAAGCTAAGTTGAGCTTCACATTGCCGGCAAGATGATACTCCTTAAAGCTTGCGGTATTCACCAAATCAGCGTAGAACTGATCCAAAGAGGTGAAATCCATGTAAGAAGAATCACCGGAAGGAATTTGAGCTTGGGTCACATTCTTCAGCACAATACTCAAATTCAGGGTCTTGGTATCGGAACCATGGAGATTTTCCAAGGTTACGGTGGTTTCTGAATCCGTCTTGACCAACTTGACGGTCAGATCTTGCTGAGTAGCATTCTCACCATACAGCTCCTTACTGTCCAAAACGATCTTGATTTCATTGCCCTTCCAGATAATGTTCTTGATCGCGTCGGCAAAGTCTAAGTTTTCGGTGAGTTCATTGGCTTCAAAGGCACCAAGATTGCCCAGCAATCCATCAAACAAGGAGGACAGGACATCCGACGGGATCGCCTTGCTCGGATCAATGCCGAAGGAACCAGCCAATTTCTCCAAAGCAGGATACTGGTTTATGTCAATATCCAGCAGATACAGAACGCTTGGCAAAAGCTCGTTGACCGTGCTGTAATCCACCTTTAGCTTCATATCCTTTGTGCCTTGATTGCTCCGGTAGGTCGCATAGGCGGTCGTACTGTCCACAAAGGCCGTCGCGTTATGGCTGATGGTGGAGCCTCTGTCCGTTTCGGTCACGCCAAAGGTAATTTCCAGCGGATTCTTTTTCAGCATATTGGTCAAAGCGTCGATGATCACGCCTTGGCTGTTTTCGCCGACAACGCCGCCAAACAGATCGGTAAAGCCCTGCACGCGGTCAGCCATGGCCTGGGTCAATGCCGTGCCATCATTGGAGATCGCCACTTCGGAAACCTCCACAGAGGTTTTGCTGCCCAAGAGGGTCACACCGCCTACCGATAGCTTGGAAAGCATATCGCCGCTGCCGGTTTCTTTCCTGGTCACAGAAGCGGTGATGGTTTCCTGCTCACCCAGCTTAATGGCGACTTGGAATGTCTGCGCGCCATCTGCTTCACGGATCAATTCCAGGTTTTCAATACCGCCTAGCACAGTGCCGATGGTGTTGATCGAAAGGGTATCCTCAAAGAAGATCGCGTAGTCCTGTGGCAGAAGCTGCAGAACGATTTCCTTGATCTGTTCCTTGGTGAAGGATTCGCCTCCGCTCTTTTCTTTAGACTGCAAGCCCAGATCATAGAGGAATTTGGTCAAATCATCACTCAGATTTTGGATATCCTTTTGGGATACGAACATCTTCACATCGTCGCCATACTGGACATAAATCTTGGCGTCGTCCCTGTCGTTGAGATAGGTCAAGGTCAACGACGCACCCAAGAAGGAATCCAGGGTTACTTGCGCGTCTACCTTTCCATCATCCCGGCGAACCAGGCCGACATGGGCGGTTTGGTCAAGATTCAGCTTACTGTCAGCGTCAATCTTCTCAGACTTCAGCGCAACGTCAAACTCGTAACTCTTTGCCTCAATCAGCGCTTGAATGGGGTCAAGGAATCCAGCCAGCTCGTTGAGATCAAAGAACGGTTTGTTATCCGTTTCCGGAACCGCAATTTCCTTGGCAGTGCTGCTGATCTCCGTGACATTCAGGGTCACGTCGGTATCGCTATAGGTGCCGTCCGCGTTTTTCAAAATCTGCAAGCCTTCCAAAGAAACGCTGGAGAATTGGTCTCCCTGTCGGACAGCGGAAGCGGTAACAAGATTGTCTTTACTGATCATTAAGGAGAGGGAGACTTGATCGTCCTGCACCTCAAACTTGGTGAGGCGGGATAGGATGGACTCAATCAACGCCTGTTCATCCACTACGCCGTCTTTCGGCAATACCTCCTGGACAAAATCCAGATAGCTTTGGGGGATAAAGGCGGTATAATCCATTTCTGGAACCTGGCCGCCATTTTCCGCCGCCAACAATTCCTGAATCTTTGTGATCAATTCGCTTTCTTCCGTCACGTTCAGTTTGAGCCGGACAGCTCCAAACTCCAGATAGACCGTGTCATCGACATAGGTCAGGGTCATATCTTTGTTAAACAGGTTTGCCGTGACCTGGGCGCGAATCGCGTCCGCCTCGCTGCGGCTCAAGGCTACGTGGAGGGTTTGATCCCAAGTATCGGTAATTTCCTCGCTCAGGGAGCTCATCGCTACCTGCACATCAAACGCATAGTACTTTGCTTCCAGTAAATTGATAATCGGATCGATAAATCCGGTTAATTTATCCAGATCAGAGAACGAGCCGCTTTCACCTGGCAGAGCAATGTCAATTGGATTCTTGCTAATGTTGGTGATATCCACCGACACGCCAACCTCACTGTCCAGAAGCTTGAGACCTTCCAGGGTTACATTGGTAAATTGGTCGCCCGCTTTGTTCCGAACCACGGAGGCTTCCAGGATATCCTCATCGCTGATCTGGAAGGAAAGCTTAGCGGTCTGCCCCTTGACGCTGAATGCAGTCACGCGGGAGAGGATATTGTCAATCAGTTCCTGTTGATCCACTTCCCCATCGCTGGGCAGAATCTCCTGGATAAAGTCCAGATAGCTTTGCGGCAGGAACGCGCTGTAATCCAGATCCGGAGCGGTTCCGCTGTTTTCGTCCGCAAACAGTTCTTTCAGCTTGGCAATCAGTTCGCTTTCTTCCGTTGCTTTTAATTGCAGCTTGATTGCATCCCCAAATTTCAGATAAATCGTATCATCCAAATAGGTCAGCGTCAAGTCTTTCTCAAATAAGGTCGCCGTCACTTGCGCACTCACTGCGTTGCCATCCCCACGGCTGATGTCTACATGAAGGGTTTGATCCCAAGCATTCGTCGTTTCCATCAGAGAATCCGCTTTCACCGTCACGTCAAACTGGTAGCCCTTTGCTTCCAGCAAATTGGTGATCGGCTTGATAAAGCTGCCCAATTGGCCCAAATCTACATAGTCGTCATCATCCGGGGTTTCCTCCGGCTTGCCGCCTACGCTGCCAGATGGCAGTTGAATCTTCGTAACCTTCAGCTCCGCATAGGTGGTATCCTCACCCAGTACCAGCAGATGAGCCAGCTTTGGATTGTTCTGATAACGTCCGGTCTGCACGACGATAGTTTCACCGTTCACGGTCAGTTCAATGGTAGCCATCCGGTTTTCGATTGGGTGAATGACCATGCTTTGCAGGATAGAGAACAGCTCGCTGGTATCCAGGCTGATGGAGCGGGATTCCGCTTCTTCCAGCAGGGACTGAATCAATTCCTGTTCTTCCTGGCTGGCGATGGAAATACCGCCGGCTTCCAGAGAAGCTCTACTGGAATACAGAAGAGAACTGCTTTCCACGGTTTCAATCACGTCCACCAGCTTCATAACCTGGTCGATCAAATCAATCAGGGTGGTCGTATCATCCACATCCATGACAACACGGAACGCTGGATTATTCACATAAGTCATGTAAATCTTTGTTTTTACCTTCCTGATTTCAATGCCGTATTGATCCATCACCTTCAGGTTCATGGTGCAGTCTGTAGATTCCAGAATGTAGAGCACCGGCTCCAAACATTCGATCAGATCCAGAGCGTCCACATACTCAGAAGCATCCTCCGGCTTGGCTAGGGAAACTTTGCTGTCCACTTCCAGTTGATCGGCAGTCAAACCAAAGTTTCCGCCCAGCAAGCCGCTGACAGACAGGGATTCTGGATATTTCTTACCATTGATCAAGATTAACTCAACAGTATCATCCCCCAGCTGGCAGGTCACGGTTAAGGTATCTCCATCCAGAGACAGGCCGCGTACACCGCCCAGCAGACTGGTAAGATCCAGGTCGCTAAGGCTCTGGAAGGAATCCAGATCCAACAGACCGGACAAATCCAGATTTTCCGGCAGGATCTCTTGAAGCTTCTTCAAAATGGTATTCAAATCCGCATCTTTCAGGAGCAGTTTGATATTGGCATAGTTAAGATACGTTGTGTTCCCTACGTGCTTCACGGTCAGCGGTTCGCCGCCAAAATCATCGGATGTAACCGCAAAGTCTACAACATTTTTCTTACCTAAGGAAAGCTGCACATCCAGGGAATAGGTTTCGCCGTTCAGTTCTACAGCAACCGCAAACTTCCAGCTCTTGCCGTCGATCAAATCAAGGATTGGCTTCAGGAAGTCCACCAAATCTTTGGCATCCAAATAATCTTGATTGTCTGCGGTCAAGTTCAGCCGCTCTTTGTGTAATTGAAGGTCGCGCAGCGTCAGATACAGCGTTTGTTTCCCTACGGAAATCCCGCCTATCCCGGCGTAAGTAAGGGTTTCCCCATCGGTTGCAAGCCGCACGCGGATGGTATCCGAACCAATCTTACCGCTCACGGTCAATAGATTGTTTTCCAGTTCCACACTGCGCAGAGCGCCAAGAATAGCCACAGGGGTTGGATGTTCCAGCAATTGGAGGTAAGCTTGTGGCAGAATTTTGGACAGATCCAGGCTGAAATTCTTTGGAAGAAGATCTTGGACTGCGTCCATAATTTCTTCCATATCATTGGTATTCAGTTTCACATTCAGCTCGCCGTAAGACAGATAAGCAATGGAATCAATCAGCCGGACGTTCAGCTCCTCACCCAAAACCTCTGCGGTCAAGGCCAGGTTCACGCCGTCGTCTGTCCGTTCCAAGGCCAAGTGACCCGGAACGGACAGGGTGGTATTTTGCCTAGAATCCAGCAACGTCAATTCCAGATCCAGCTCATAGCTAGTGGCCTGGATCGCATTGACAATGGGCTTGAGGAACGGCAGCAAATCCTTCCCATTGACATAGCCTTCCTCATCCTTAGAAATCGCCCATTCTGTGTTGGAATAGCTCTTGAGGAAAGCCTGGAAGAAGTACTCCTTGCCGCTCAGAGAAACGCTTTGAATTCCTTGAGCCGTGCGAACCACTCCAACGGAAACAACTTCGTCACCCAGTTTCACTGCCAGATTCAACTTCCCATCTTTGGCAGAGAAGCTTTGGATATCCCGAAGCAAAGCCGGGATATCCGGATTCTCCAGGATCTCCAGATACTGGGCCGGAATCAGCTTTGCCAGATCCAGATCCATCCATTCCTCTGGGACGATTTGGCGGACTGCCTCGGTGATTTCATCCAAGTCTTGGGTATCCAGTTTCAATTTCAGATTGCCATAGCGGAGATAAGCCACCTGATCCACAAAGCGCAAGGACAGCTCCTCACCGCCCAGCATCGCTGCCGCTTCCAGGTTTACGCCTTCCGCGGTCCGGACAATTTTGATGTTAGCAGTCGTTTCCAGCGCCAGCTTCCCGCTGAGCTTGACAACCGCTTCGATTTCATAGCTTTTGGCATTCAAGAGTGCAGAAACATCCGGCACAAAAGCCGTCAGTTCTTTGATATCGGTAAAGGCGGCAGCATTGATGGAAATGGCATCCGCTTGCTTCGAAACGCTGTTAAGTCGGGCAACCGCTTTTACTTTGGTTTCCATTACGGTCACACCGTCAATGGAAGCGGACTGAATCGCGCTGCCATTCTTAGTCAGGGTAATGGTGATCACATCATCGCCGATTTTTAATTTTAACGTGATCGTTTCCCCATTCAAGGTCAGCTCCTGGATGCTCTGCACCAGCTTATGGATATCCAGTTCGGTAAACAGATCCAGATAGGACTGGGGAAGAATCTCAGACAAATCCACCTCTAGGGCGCCTTCTGGAAGAATCGCCTGGAGCTGTTTGGTAATCTCGTCAATATCAGTCGTGTTAAGCTTTACTTTAATATTGCCAGATTGCAGATAAGCAGTGGTACCGATGTATTTCAGGGATACCGGTAGGCCAGATACCTGAGCAGTCAACTCCAGGTTCGCCCCAGAAGCGGTGCGCACCACTTTTAGTTTGGCATCCTGAGCCCAATTGACCTTTCCGGTTAAGGAAGCGGACAGATCCATGTCATAGCTCACGCCGTCTACCAAATCCATCACTGGATTGATGAAGGAAAGCAAATCCTTGGCGTCCACATAGCCAGTTGGATCCACGGTAATGGCCTGTTTCGCTTGGGAAATCGCCGTTGCTACAACGGATACATCCACCTTACTGCCCAGCACGGTTGCTCCTTGGACACGGGCGCCGGTAATGGAATCCGCATTTCGGCTAACGGACAAGGTGATCTCGTCGTCGCCAATTTGGATGGCCAGGGCGGCTTTGGTGTCCGTTATCTGCACCCGTTTGATGCTGTTGAGCCATTGGAATACATCCCGGTCAAAGACCTCTAAGTAGGACTGGGGCAGTATCTTAGCCAAGTCAATATCCATGGAGCCTTCTGGAAGGATCTCCTTGAGCTGCTGGATGATTTCATCCAAATCCTGGGTGTCCAGCTTGACTTTCAGATTGCCATATTGTACATAGGTGGTGCCGCTGACCAGTCTCAAATCCAGATTGTGGCCAAAGAACTGGGTTGTCACCTGGGCGCTGATCTCCGAACCATTGCGCACTAGCTTCACATGGGCGGAATGATCCAGATTGAGGTCGCCTTTCATGCCCAAGTTGACATCGAACTCGTAGGTATTGGCGTTGACCAAATCCATCACTGGACCGATAAAACCAGCTAACCCCTTCAAATCGGTGTAACCCAATGGGTTCACCGGGATCACGCTTGGATAATTGGATACGGCGGTCATCTTGGCATGGACGCTCACCTTGCTGTCCAGTAAGGTAGCGCCGCTTAAGTGGGCGCCGGAAAGCTGCCCGCCGACCCGGCCAACATTCATGGTAATCACATCGTCGCCGATTTTCAGCTTTACGCTCAGGTTATCATCCGTCAGCTCCATGCTTTGGATGCTGCCAGCGATGGCATTGAGATCCAGTTTGGTGAACAAATCCAAATAAGCTTGGGGCACAATCCCGGTCAAATCCAGGCCGCCCTCCGGCATAAGCCGCTGGAGCTCTTCGCTGATTTCCGTGAAATCGGTGGTGCTGAACTTAAACTTTAAATCCCCGTAGGTCAGATAAGTTGTGTCGCCCACAATCCGAATGTGCAGCCATTTTCCTTCAATATTGGAATCAATCTGACAGCTTGCAATCTGGTTGTCATTGCGGGAAACCCGCACTTGAGCGGTCTGGCTTAGATTATTTTCTCCAACCATATCCAGGCTAAAAGTAAAAGCATACGTTCGGGCATTGATCAAATTGATGATCGGCTGAGAGAAATCCAACACCGGACGGATGTTTTGATAAGTATGGTCGAAAGCTTCAAAGTCCTGGGTATCCGCCTGTTTCGCAGTCAAATCCGCTTTGTAGCCGTCGATGTCAAGAACAATCCGAGCATTCACAAACTTCATATCCTCTGTGAGGATAATCAGTGCTTCTATGCCATCCATTTTAAAGACAATCTTGGTCTGACCATCCACGTTGAGCATCTGGACATTTTTCATCAGCTCATCCAGCGTTTCTGGACTCATCAGCTCTTCCATGCTGGGCAGTTTCAGACCAAGCTGGCTGGTAATATCCAAAAGCACATCCATCAGATCGGCCTGATCCAGGTAATACTTCACATTCCCGAATTTTATGTAAATCCGTTCGTTTTCGTATCCCAGCAGCAGGCTATCCCACTTGAGCTTAAAGGTGGAATTCTTGGTATCCACCTCCACATAAGCCTTTTGCGGCGTACCATCGTTGAGGGTAAAATCAATGCCCAAGGTAGCTTTGCCATTTTCATCGGTATCGAAAATCTGGGAAATGTATCCCATGATATCGGTGTCGCCGCCCTCGTCAAAATTGTTCAGGTTATTCGGGTCGTATTCCTCGTCAATGTAACGCTGGAACAAGGCCTGATCCGGAATTTCCGTAGCCACGCCATAATCGTGGAACACTTCGGTCAGAACGCCGTTACAATTCGCCATGCCGATCACCGGGATCGAAATATCATAATTTTCCTCCACAGTGACTTTCAGAGGCTGCCAATCTTTATCCAGAGTCACGGTTAATTTCACACTGTGGAACAGCGGGATTTTTTCTGATCCGGCTAAGGTTTTCACCTGGCGGCGGTAATACACAGAGGAAGCGTCTGGGTCTAATTCATACGTATAGGTGTATTCCCCATTTTCCTCACCCACAAATTCCGCGCTGAGAATAGTATCCTTGGTAATCAGGTATTCACTCAGCCCATCCGGCATCATGCCATATCGGTCGGTGTAGGTATCCTTCGACATAGCCGAAATATCATCGGACCACACACAGTCCTCCACCGACTGTACATTGGTGGCTGGACGGAGCAGATAGATTCCCTTATTAAAATACTTCTGCTCGCCTACCTTCACCATGGAGCTTAAGCTCAGGGCCTGGGTGAAAATCGCGTCGCCATCCACCACTTTGGTATTTTTCACACTTTGATCGTAATTGATAAAGCCAACATTCGCCTTGACCTGCCCATCCTTTGTCGTTTGGTAATGTTCCGTATTGAGAAGAACATACTGGGCAATCGCCGCATTTTCCTGGGGGGAATAATCCGAAGGTACCCCCGTTTCCGGCTTTGGCATCATGTCAGACATCAAGCCGTCTAAAGGAAGATTATCCATCGGCTCCTCGTAGCTCCGACTCATCTGATACAAAAAGAATACGCCAATCAGCGCCACCAACGCTAAAATAGGGGTACCAATGAATAACAGTTTCTTTTTCCGTGACATTTTCCTTTTTCCCGGTTTCACGGATTTTTTCTTTCTCACTGTCTCTTCACTCCTCTCTGTTATTTCTCGCATCCTATCAAACCATAAAACAAAGGCGTTCCAAATTGCCTACTATCAAAGATACGTATAATTTTCCTATTTTACTATTCTTTCAATTATATCGAAATTCACAAAAAGAGTCAATAAAACCTAAGCAAAAAAACGGTGTTCCAGAAAAAATAGCAAGAATTTTCCGAAGAAAAAAGCATATCTTGGAAAATTTCCAGATATGCTTTGGTTCTATTTATATTATGTGGGATGGTTATTCTTGGAACATCTGTGTGGACAAATAGCGTTCTCCAGTATCCGGCAGCAACGCTATAATGGTCTTTCCTTGGTTCTGCGGACGCTTTGCCAGTTGTGTGGCAGCCCATACCGCAGCGCCGGAGGAAATCCCCACCAACAGGCCTTGACAATGAGCCAGTTCCCGGCCTACGGCAAACGCGTCTTCACTGTCCACGGGAATTACCTCATTATAAATCGAGGTATTTAAAGTATCTGGTACAAAGCCCGCGCCAATACCTTGAATCTTGTGCGGACCTGCAACACCACGGGTCAGCACTGGGGAATCACTCGGCTCAATAGCCACAATTTGAATGTCTGGATTTTTTGACTTCAAATATTCTCCCACGCCGCTGATGGTGCCGCCAGTTCCGATGCCAGACACAAAAATATCCACTTGACCGTTGGTATCCTCCCAAATCTCTGGGCCGGTGGTTTCCTTATGAATCGCCGGGTTCGCCGGATTTACAAATTGACCCGGAATCAAGCTGTTGGGAATTTCCTTTGCTAAATCGTTGGCTTTGCTAATGGCCCCCTTCATCCCTTTGCCGCCTTCTGTGAGCACTAGTTCCGCTCCATATGCTTTCAGCAAAGCACGACGCTCTGCGCTCATGGTTTCCGGCATGGTGAGAATCACTTTGTATCCTCTGGCAGCCGCCACCGCTGCCAAACCGATCCCAGTGTTTCCACTGGTAGGCTCAATAATCACAGAATCCGGCTTGAGGAATCCTTTTTCTTCTGCATCTTGAATCATGGCCAGCGCTACCCGATCTTTTACGCTGCCGGCCGGATTGAAATATTCCAGCTTCGCCAGGATTTGCGCAGAAAGGCCATGCCGTCTCCCATAGGTCCCAAGCTCCAGCAATGGAGTCCTGCCCACCAATTCCGTGATGTTTTGATAAATCTTTGCCATATCTGATTCCTCCTGTCCGTGTTTCCACCATTTGGCAGCTCAGTTTTCCTACAAATCATATCTTACAACTATAGTTTGAATTATACTGCCATTGGTTCTTTTTGTCAAGAGTTGAGATCTAGCCTTGCTTACTTTTTCCAATTTTCCTTTTCCAGTTTTTCATTTTTCTTTCCTACAAAAATAAAGAAGGGCGCATACAAAAGAAAATTTTGATGCGCCCACTCCTTTCTTACAATGTTTTTTCTCCTTCAATCAAATACTCATACGAAACATGAAAAAAGTCTGCAAATAATTTCAGCTCAATGTCGCTGATATATTGCGTTCCATTCTCAATTCGTTTGATTACGCCCCGTTCTCCGCGAAACCCCTTTAGCTGCAATTTGGCAACCAATTTTTCTTGGGAAATCCCATCCTTTTCCCTCAGAATCCGGATTTGTTTTCCTGCTAAATTTTTGCTTCCATCGGGTGTAAATGGCCTGGACATGCAATTACCTCCTAATCAATATTGGCTAAATTTTTTAACCTTTCTGTTGATTTTACCGGGAAAGCATGTTACAATTTGGTCAATAAATGACCAAAGATAAGTTTTTATCTTTTATCGGGGGACAAAATGGAAAATCTGAACATTGGACAGCAACTGCGAAAGCTGCGAAAAACGCTCCAATATACACAAATACAAATTGCCAACTCTTTAAACATTGACCGCTCTACGTATGCATATTATGAAAGCGGCAAAACCGCGCCTGATCTTTCAACCTTAATTCTTCTTTCCCAGGTATTTCATATTGATATCCATGATTTTATCAACTTTATTATATCCGATTATCCCGACTTTTCCGCCTTTTTGATGGAAAAAGAGAAAAATCCTCTCTTTCAAAATGGAAAAAACCCTACCAAAGATGAAACACAGCTAATCTGCTATTTCCGTGTCCTGGAGCCATCGCGGCAAGCAACCTTATTGGAAAATGCCAAAAAACTGGCGGAAGCCAATCATCCCAAAAAATAATCCCCTCCCATACAAAAATCGGGAGGGGATTTTTGCTTTTATTTTGTCATCTTGTCCAACAGATTCATAATTTCGCTAATTTTCTTTTCCTGCGCTTGGGTATCTTCCTTGGTAAACGCATCTCGGACACAGCTCCCAAGGTGAGCTTCTACCACCAAGCGATTCACTTTGCGCAGGATCGCCTGGGTTGCCAAAAGCTGATTGGAGATATCCATACAATACCGATTATCCTCCACCATTTTCAGCAGTCCGTCGATTTGTCCGCGGGCCGTTTTCAGCAGACGTTCTACGCTGTCTCGATCCGCCATCATCAGAACTCCACACCTTTCTCTCCTTCGTTTTTCTCATCCTTGCCGGGAAGCTTATTTGCTCTCCACCGAAACCGCTTCGAAGCCTTCTTCCGTCACTGCATCCATCAAAAGCTGATCATCCAGATTCACGGACATTTGAATGGTAGCGTTCTTTTCTTCTAAGTTCACCTCTACGGAATCCACGCCCGAAATAGCGCCCAGCGCCTTCTCCACGCTCTTCTTGCAGTGTCCGCAGCTCATTCCATTAATTTTCATTACTTTTGTCATTGATGTTCCCTCACTTTTTTGATTGGTTTGAAATCCTATATTTTCAAAGGACTGGACCGTAACCGTTCCATCCTGAGAAAGCTGGGGATTGGTATCCTGGGACACCGTCGCTGAATATTTGGGCTTGAATAATTTTAGCCGCAGGGCATTCCCTACTACGCATACCGAGCTCAGGCTCATGGCCGCCGCGCCAAACATCGGGTTGAGTTTCCAGCCCAGCAGGGTAAAAAATACGCCGGCTGCCAAGGGAATGCCTACGCTGTTGTAGAAAAATGCCCAGAATAGATTTTCCCGAATGTTGCGAATAACCGCCTTGCTCAATTGGATGGCGGCAACCGCATCCAACAAACTGCTCTTCATCAGCACCACATCGGCGGATTCCATGGCAATGTCGGTGCCCGCGCCAATGGCGATGCCCACGTCGGCCCGTGCTAGGGCAGGGGCGTCATTGATGCCGTCGCCTACCATAGCCACCTTTCGGCCGCTCTCCTGAAGCCGACGGATCTCCTTCTCCTTATCCTGGGGCAGAACCTCCGCCACCACCCGGTCAATGTTTAACTGGCGGCGAATGGCCTCAGCGGTTCTCTGGTTGTCTCCTGTAAGCATAACAACGTCAATTTTCATCGCTTTCAGTTGTTCAATGGCAGCTTTACTTGTGGGTTTCATCACGTCTGCTACGGCGATAATGCCCAAAAGCCCTTCCTTCCGGCTGGCAAAATACAGGGGCGTTTTCCCGTCATTGGCGAGACGGTGACTGATTTCCTCCGCTTGCCCCACCGGAATCTTGTTTTCTTCCAGAAAGGCCAGGTTCCCGGCCAGATATTCTACCCCGCCAATTTGAGCCAAAATTCCTCGTCCAGACATGGCGGTAAACCCAGACACCTCTTGGAGCGGGATATTTTCCTGCTCCGCATACTGGACAATAGCGTCTGCCAACGGATGCTCCGACGGCCTTTCCATGGAGGCCGCCAGGGAAAGCAGCTCTTGTGGACGGAGTCCTTCCCTGTGTACCAAATCCGTGACCCGGGGCTTTCCTTCCGTGATGGTGCCAGTCTTGTCCAAAACCACGGTATTGATGGTATGGGCAATTTCCAAGGCTTCTGCCGATTTAATTAAAATGCCGTTTTCCGCGCCTTTTCCGGTACCTACCATGATGGCAACCGGAGTTGCCAATCCCAAGGCGCAAGGGCAGGAAATCACCAAAACCGCAATGCCAATGGACAGCGCAAATTCAAAAGGATACCCTACGCAAAGCCAAACAATCATGGCTACAATGGCAATGCCGATGACCACCGGCACAAAAATCCCGCTGATTTTATCGGCCAATTTTGCAATGGGGGCCTTGGAGGAACTGGCGTCCTCCACCAACTGGATAATCTGGGCTAAGGTGGTGTCGTCCCCCACCTTTTCCGCCCGCATTTGGAAGAAACCAGTTTTATTCATAGAAGCGGCAATCACCTTATCCCCTTCCTCTTTCTCCACTGGAATACTTTCTCCCGTCAGAGCGGATTGATCCAAAGAGGAGCTGCCTTTCACAATCACACCGTCCACCGGAACGCTTTGGCCCGGACGGACAGAAAGAATATCGCCAACCGCGACTTCGTCCACCGGGATCTCCACTTCCTCCCCGTCCCGCACCACCATGGCGGTTTTCGGAGCCAGGTTCATCAGTTTGGTAATGGCGTCGCTGGTCTTTCCTTTGGAACGCGTCTCCAAATATTTTCCCAAGGTAATGAGGGTTAGAATAGTACCCGCAGACTCAAAGTACAAATCCATGGTATAATGGGACACCACCGTCATGTCACCGTGCCCCAAGCCATATCCAATTTGGAAAATGGCAAAAATACCGTATATCACTGCCGCTGCAGAACCAATCGCAATCAAAGAGTCCATATTGGGCGATAGGCGGAACAGGGTTTTGAAGCCTATCTCATAATATTTTCGGTTGACATACAAAATCGGTATGGTTAGCAGAAGCTGGGTAAAGGCAAAATTCAGCGCATTTTCATTTCCGTGGAACCAAGCCGGCAGCGGCAGACCCATCATGTGACCCATGGACAAATACATGAGCGGGATCAAACATGCAAAGGAAACAATCAGTCGATTACGCATTTTTTTCATTTCTATCCGCATGGAGGTTCCCGGCGTTTCTGGTTGAGCCTTTGCTTTTTTCGTTTCATTTTTTACCACGGGGACAGCCTCATATCCAGCACCCGTCACCGTTTCCGCGATTTGATCCGCCGTCACAGCCCCCTCATCGAAGTCCACAGTCATGCTGTTGGAAAGGAGATTGACATTGACTGCCTCCACTCCCTCCAGCTTCTTCACACTTCGTTCCACCTTCGCGGAACAAGCCGAGCAAGTCATTCCCGTGACATTAAATTTTTGATGCATAAACCCACCTTCTAACCCCACCCCCTGGGGGGTGTTATTTTGATTCTCAGTATACTACTTAGGTTTCCCTTTGTCAAGGAAAATCATGCAAAAATACCTTAGAAAAATTTTCCTTCCTGCTTTCGGACAAACCGCCAAAATCCAACGGAAATTAACAAAAACTTTGCAAATCAACTCCTTGTTCCCGCCATCCTTCTGTGGTAAAATGAAAACCACATTGTCACAAAGAAGCATCCCTCATTATTGAGCCGCGCCAGTGATTGGGCGCTCCCAAGGGAAGGGACATATGGCACACCAGCCAATCCGCTGCCGTCTGGAGGAATATCATGGGCTTTACCATTGTCGGTACTTTGATTGCGTTTTTACTGTTGATTCCGAATTTTATTTTAATCCTCATCCCACCCAAACAGATTCCCGACGGTTTCAGAAATGCGGGAATCCTCTTTACCATCCTGGAACGCCTAGGCCAAGCCGGCTGTTTGGTTATTCTGGTAATTTTCAAAGACAATTTCCAAAAATTCACCATCAATGTCTGGTCCATCCTCATGGTTCTCTGTATCTTATTGTATGCTGCCCTCTGGATGCGTTACGTCATCAAAGGGCAGGACATTTCCCTGCTGTTTTCGTTTGGAGTAATCCCTATCCCTATGGCTCTAGCCCCCGTCTGCGCGTTTGGCTTTGCCGCTGTGTGGGGCATGTCGCCTTGGCTGGGCATTGCAGTTACGGTTTTGGCTGCCGGGCATATTCCCAATAGCTGGTATCGGTATCGTTTCCTCACCCAGCTCCAAAAAAACACAAAATAAAAACAGCTGGCGATTTCCGTCAGCTGTTTTCTTTCTGTTATTGGGATTTCATCTTTTTCTTTTTTGGTATTTTCGGCGATTCCAGTCGGGTCTCGTGTTCGTAGTCCTTCATCATCTTGGCCGCTACGCCGCTGAGCGCCAAGAGTGCAATCAAGTTTGGAATGACCATCAAGCCATTGAAGCAGTCGGACAAAGCCCACACCAAATCCACCTTGAGGAAGCATCCCACAATCACCAGCAAGGATACAATCACAGCATACACCTTGACTGCCTTTTTGCCAAACAGATAGCGGATATTCGCCTCTCCAAAGAAATACCAACCAATGATGGTGGAGAAAGCAAAAAATAGGGAACAAATCGCAATAAAGACACTGCCAAAGCTGCCAAACACCTGGGAAAAACCTGCCTGAGTCAAGTCGATACCACTATATAGGCCGTTGATACCGTCTGGAAGAACACCAGTTACCAAAATAACCAAAGCGGTCATCGTAAGAATCACGAAGGTATCAATAAATACGCTGGTCATGGCAACCAAACCTTGGTCCCCCGGCCGTTTTACTTTGGCAATGGCGTGGGCGTGTGGAGTCGAGCCCATACCTGCTTCATTGGAAAACAAGCCTCTGGATACACCGAACCGAACCGCCTTTTGGATTCCAATGCCCACCGCTGCTCCCAACGCCGCTTTCGGACTGAACGCGCCAACGAAAATCTGGGCGAACGCGTGGGGAACCTGCGTGATATTGGCGAAAATAACGATAAGGGCGCCTAAGATATAAAAACATGCCATAATCGGGACAATTTTCTCAGTAACCGAGGCAATTCGCCCAACCCCGCCGACAAAGATCAAAAATGCAAAAATCGCCACCGCAATACCAACAATGACCGGGATCATATTGACCCCGCCAACCTGCCAGGTGATTCCAAAGCTGGAAAAGGTGGACTGGAAAGCCTCGCCAATGGAATTGGACTGCACCATATTCCCGGTAAAGCCCAAAGCAATCATAACCAGCACCGAGAAAATCGCCGCCAGCACCTTTCCAAATTTCCCTTGGAACACCGCAGTAATATAATATACTGGCCCTCCTACAATGGAGCCGTTTTCATCCAGCCGGCGATATTTCTGCGCCAAGGTAGCCTCTACATAAATCGTAGCCATCCCAAAAAAGGCGCTGACCCACATCCAGAAAATCGCGCCTGGGCCGCCAGAAATCATCGCTGCCGCCGCGCCGGCTAAGTTGCCAGTACCCACTTGGGCCGCAATCGCTGTGGCAAAGGATTGAAAGGACGTCATACCTCCATCCTTGTTCTTTTTTCCTTTCAAGGAAAAACCGCCAAATAATTTTTTAAAACCAGCGCCAAATTTTCTGACCTGGATAAATTTTAAACGAAAAGTAAAATAAATTCCTGTGCCGCACAGCAGAAACAGCAAAACCCAATCCCATAGTACGCTATTGACGGCATTGACAATATTCAATATGGCATCCATGTCGCTTCTCCTCATAAAAATATTCCGTTATACAATACCATATTGTTAAATAAAAATCAATTTATTTCGGGCGTTTTCTCAAAAACTCTCCATTTTCCCATAAATTCTGTCCAGTTTTTGAGATCCATTCTTCTTTCTTGCCAATTAAAAAAGTTTGATTTGTAAATTCTCATAAAGTATTGTAAAATGAAACAGAATTTTGATTGCTACCGAAACAGGAAAGGATATTCCCATGGAACGACACCAAGAAATTGAGCGCAGTATCATTAAAAAATTCCGCAAAACCATTTGGAACCAGTTTATTGGCGGAATCAAGGATTATCAGCTGATCCAGGAGGGCGACCGGATTGCCGTCTGCATTTCCGGCGGAAAAGATTCCATGCTTCTGGCCAAATGCATGCAGCATTTACAAAAGTATAGCGAAATCCCTTTTGAAGTTCATTACCTCGTCATGGATCCTGGCTACAATCCCCAGAATCGTCAGAAAATCTTGGATAATGCCCGCCTGCTCCACCTCCCCATCCATCTGTTTGAAAGCCCTATTTTTGAGGTGGTGAACCAAGCGGATGGTTCCCCCTGTTATCTGTGCGCTCGGATGCGCCGGGGCTACCTTTATAAATACGCCCGGGAGCTGGGTTGCAACAAGATCGCGCTGGGTCATCATTTTGACGATGTGGTAGAAACCATTCTCATGAGCATGTTTTACGGCGCAGAGTACAAAACCATGATGCCAAAGCTTCACAGTACCAATTTCCCCGGTATGGAGCTAATCCGCCCCCTGTATTTAGTAAAGGAATCTCATATCATCGCTTGGCGGCAGTACAACAGCCTGGACTTCCTCCAATGCGCTTGCCGGTTTACAGAGGCATACGAAAACGATCCAGCGGAGATGACTTCCAAGCGTCAGGAAACCAAGGCCTTGATTCGGGAACTGCGCCGCTCTACCCCCAATGTGGACAAAAATATTTTTCGCAGCATCCACAATGTGAATCTGCAAACGGTCATCGGCTACCGGCTCCACGACGATGACCCGGTTCACAGCTTCTTGGATACCTACGAGGATACCCCATGAAGCTGAATTTATTTACCCTCAAGCTGCTCACCGCCATTTTCATGGCCATTGACCATATTGGCGCTTTGTTCTTTCCAGACCAGTTGATATTTCGTTATATTGGCCGGTTGGCCTTCCCTATTTTCTGTTATTTGATCGCCAACGGCCTGTTTTACACTCGCTCCAAGGTCAAATACTTGGCTCGGCTGTTGGGGTTTGCTTTGCTAGCCCAATTCCCCTTTACTCTAATGATGCGCATTTATAACCATCATCTCCTGTTCACTCTGGATTCTGGGGGGTCAATTTTTTCTACCCCCTCGATCTTTTTCGCCGTTACTACCCAAAACCTCAACGCCCTATTCACCCTATTTTTTGGCCTGCTTGCCCTCATCCTGCTGGACTGGATACAAACCTTCTTTGCTCAGCGAGAACAAACAGCCATTGGGGTTTTCTTAGGAGTTCTTCCGGCTGCTGGGCTAACGGCAGCCTGCATCTGGCTTTCCTGCGAATTTGAAACTTTGGGAATTCCTTTGATGGTTGCTTTTTATGAAGTGGCATGGATGAAGCGGGACGCCTGTCGTGGTCCCTCCTGCCGGGTGATGTTCTGGGCGCTTCCTCTTTGCGCAATTTTGGTCACTACCGTGATCCGCAGTTCCCAAGCGATAGACCCTGTTCAGCAATGGGTCTATGGTTGTTATCAAGGTCTGGCCCTGATTCCTCTTTCCTTTTACCACGGCGAACCCGGCCCGAAAAATAAAATCATCCAATATTCCTTCTACGCATTCTATCCGGTCCATATGGTGATTCTCGTTGGGGTTTATTGGGCGCTGTATCCTTGAAACAAAATCCACTGGACAAAGGTTTTTTCCTCTCTGTCCGGTGGGTATTTTTTATTTGGCAGAAATTTATCCAGGGAAATTCCTATTAAGCCTATGGGAATATTCTCTTTTTATTCATAAAATGTATATTCATTCAATCCAAACTCCTTCTGTTTTGTTAAAATTTTATCATTTTCAGTGAAAAATTGTGTAAATTTTCACAAACCTTTCGATAAATTTCTTCGTGATTTTCTCCAATAAAAAGAGAATTTTCCCTCGGTTAGCCAAGCCTTTTTCCACTTTTCCTAGGTTTTCCGCAGATTTCTAAAGTTTAGATATTGACGTTGCCGGATTCCAATGATATAATAATATTATTGCACAAAAAGTTAGGGCTCCCCTGTGTTTATTATGTAATTTCTGCATATTATTTTTCCTACATCTTGAATATTTATACAATTCAGATTATAAGCTCAACGCCATAACCGCTCGTGCAACTCGTCGTTTTTGCTTTTGCGATCTGCGACCCAGGTAGCATATCCCAAAATGACTAAAGATTTACACAAGGAGGAACCGGTCATGAATCAAGATGCTTACAACGCTTACAGCCACAAGACTTCATCCGACCAATTGGTTGAAGTGGCCAAAATCGCCGCGCCTTACAAAAACCGCCCGGAAATGCTGATGACAGTTATTATCCAGGTCCAAAAGGTGGTGCGCGCGTTCTCGGAGGACGTGGCTGCCGTCATCGCCCGCGAAATGGGAATCCCGCAAACCAATGTTTACAGCTTTATCACCTTCTACGCTATGCTCTCCGTGAAACCACGGGGAAAATACATCATTCGGATGTGTGAGAGCGCGCCCTGTCATGTGCGCGGTGCCAAAGAAGTAGTCAAGGCCATGGAAAAAATGCTCCAGATTAAAATGGGAGAAACCACAGAGGACGGCCGGTTTACTTTGGAATACTGTCCCTGTCTTGGAATCTGCGATATTTCCCCTGCCATCATGATCAATCATGAAACCTACGGCAATCTGACGCCGGACAGTGTGACACAACTGATCAAACGCTACATAAGAGAGGATGTGTAAGCCATGGAAGAAATGCGTATTCTGCTGAGAAACAAAGATAAAATCAACCCTACCAGCGCCCAAGATTATATCCAGACCGGCGGCTACGAAGCTCTGCGCAAAGCGCTTGCCATGGACGGCCAGGAGATCATCGACATCCTGAAGGCCGCCGGCCTGCGGGGACGGGGCGGCGCAGGCTTCCCCTCCCATATGAAGCTCCAATTTGCGAAAAATGCCGAAAATGATGTGAAATATGTGGTCTGTAACGCGGACGAAGGCGAGCCGGGCACCAACAAAGACCGAGTTCTGCTCACCACCGATCCCAACAGCATCTTTGAAGGCATGGCCATCGCCGCCAAAGCCATTGGCGCTCACAAAGGCTTTATCTATTTGCGGGCGGAATATTCCTACATTTTCCCTGTGCTGGAAGAAGCCCTCGCCAACGCCAGGGCCGCTGGCTGTTTGGGTGAGGACATTCTAGGAAGCGGCTTCTCCTTTGACATTGAACTTCACTCCGGCGCCGGCGCTTACGTCTGCGGCGAGGAAACCGCACTCTTTGAATCCATTGAGGGCCATCGAGGCGAACCGCGCTACCGTCCGCCATTCCCTGGTACCAAGGGCTTGTTCGGCAAACCGACGGTTCTCAACAACGTGGAAACCTTGGCCAACTTCGCCCCGATCCTGCGCAACGGCCCGGAATGGTTCCGCAGCATCGGCTCCGAGGGCAGCCCAGGCACTAAGCTTTTCACCGTATGCGGCAACGTCAACAAGCGGGGCGTATACGAATTCCCCATGGGCGTGAACTTGAAAGACATTATCTATGAAGTAGGCGGCGGCATTGCCGATGGCAAAGGGTTGTTGGCTGTGCAAACCGGCGGCAGCTCCGGCGCGATCATCAACGCCAGCCAGATTGACCTTCCTTTGGACATCGACCACGTTTCCGCTTCTGGCGGCCGTTTGGGCTGCGGTACGATTCTGGTCATCGACGACACCAACTGCATTGTGGATATCGTCCGCAACAACCTGGATTTCTTCCGCTCCGAATCCTGCGGGCAATGCACCCCTTGCCGCGAGGGCGGCACCCGGCTGTATGAGCTGATCTGCCACATCTGTGACGGAAAGGGCACGCTGCGGGATGTGGACACCATCGTCGATCTTGCGAACAATATGCGGATTACGGCTCTGTGCGGCCTGGGACATTCCACAGCGGTTCCGGTGCTGACCAGTCTGCAAAATTTCCGTGAAGTCTATGAGAGCCATTTGGATGGCGATTATTGTCCGGTATGCGGGCAGGATTGGGGGAATTAAACCATGGTTAAAATCAACATTGACGGGCAAGAACTACAGGTTCAAGAAGGCATCACCATCCTGGAAGCCGCCCGCAGCGCCAATATAAAAATCCCGACCCTCTGTTACCATGAGGATCAAAGAATTAAATCAGTCTGCCGCATCTGCGTGGTGGAAATCGAAGGGCAACGCCTCCTGCAAGCCGCTTGCAGCTATCCGGTCAGCGAAGGCATGATAATCAAGACCTCTTCTCCAAAGGTCATCCAGGCCCGCCGCAACGTGTTGGAGCTGATTCTGGCCCGTCACCCGCAGGATTGCTTGACCTGCTCCAAAAACGGCTACTGCGAGCTTCAGGATCTGACCCAAGAGCTGAATATGAAGCGTCCTTTGCGCTATGAGCGGGATATCCGTCCTCACGCTGTGGATTACAGCTCCACCTCCATTGTCCGGGAGCCAAGCAAGTGTATCCTCTGCACCCGATGTATTGAAGCTTGTGAGGATGTACAGACCATCGGCGTGATCGGCAAGGAAAACCGGGGCTTCCACACCATTGTCGTCCCTCCTTACGGCAAGGATATGAACGAGACGGTCTGCGTGAACTGCGGCCAATGCGTTCAGGTTTGCCCGGTAGGCGCTTTGACCATCAAAGACGACACGCACAAGATTTATGAAAACATGCAGGCCGGAAAAATGCTGGTGGCTCAGGTGGCCCCTTCCGTGCGCACCACCATTGCGGAAGCTTTGGGCGAGGCTCCCGGCATCGCCAGCGCGGGCCGTTTGGTTACCGCCATGAAAAAACTGGGCTTCCATCGGGTCTTTGACTCCGACTTCTCCGCTGACTTGACCATCATGGAAGAGGGCTATGAGCTGTTGGATCGTATCCAAAACGGCGGCGTTTTGCCGATGATTACCTCTTGCTGCCCAGCATGGGTAAAATTCTGCGAGACCTACAGCCCCAAATACACCAAGCATCTTTCCAGCGCAAAATCTCCGCAGCAGATGTTTGGCCCGGTGATCAAAACCTACTTTGCTGAAAGAGAAAACATCGATCCCGCCAACATTTGCAGCATTTCTATCATGCCCTGCACCGCAAAGAAATACGAATGCCAACGCTCGGAAATGAACGCCAGCGGCTATCAGGATGTTGATATTTCCCTGACCGTGCAGGAATTGGCCAACATGATCCGGGAAGCCGGCATCAACTTCGCTGATCTGCCGGAAACCCCATTTGACAATCCGTTTGGACTGGGCAGCGGCGCAGGTGAGATTTTCGCCGCAACTGGCGGCGTCATGGAAGCCGCTTTGCGCACGGTTTACGAAGTCGCCACCGGGCAAACCCTGGAGAAGCTGGATTTCCACGATGTCCGCGGTTTGGCCGGCTTGAAAGAGGCGGAGGTTGACCTGAACGGCACCATCGTAAAGGTTGCGGTTGTCCACGGCCTTGGTAACGCCAGGGAGATCATGCGGAAAGTCCGCGCGGGCACTGCCGACTATCATTTCATTGAGGTGATGGCTTGCCCAGGCGGATGCATCGGCGGCGGCGGCAACCCAATCCGCAACTGGAAAAAGGTGAAGGCAAGAACCGAATCCGTTTACCAGCAGGATCTGGATCTGCCGGTTCGGAAATCCCACGAAACAGAAGCGATCAAAAAGATTTACGCTGAATTCCTTGAGAAACCGTTGTCCGACAAGGCACACCATCTGCTGCACACCTCTTATTGCAACCGTCAAGATTTACTCCGATAAAGAACACAAAAACGGTATGGCTCCCTGGAGCCGTACCGTTTTCGTTTGCGATTCAAAGAACCCAGCGGGGCGGTTGGCCTTGCTGGGTCCTTTGGTTTATTGCGGAGAGAAAAAGAATCAAGCAGCCCTTGTCCCGTCGACCAGAATATGGAGTCGGGAGGCTGCTTAATCCTTAGAAAAAACTTTAGATACGATATAGAAATGAAGATATCTATGCAAATAGGAGCTTACAAAAGATTATAAAAGGGAACTGTTAGGACAAATTACCATTTTTATCGCAAGTCAAGGTGGTAGTTTCTGTTTTAGTTTCTACCACATTACCCAGCACTTTTCTCTGCATAGTAACTGTTGCACTTGCTTTGTTTCCAGAACGGCTTGGCTTATGAGATACCAAAGACCAATCGCTAGCATAAACAACTGGAGTACCTGAAGCAGAAGTACAGGTAGCACTGACCCCTGGATTGACAGTAAAATTAGCTGCAAGGACATACGTCCATAAAATCTTTCCATTAGAATCTCTAAAGGTAAGAGTTTTTTGTCCACTTTTTGTATATGTAGCTCGAGTTTGTGGAGCCACCACCTCTTGAATTTCTGTAGTTAAGTAGCTTCCATCTGAAAAATATTCTACTGTTGTGCTGATTGTCTGCACGGAGGCGGACTGGGAAATTTCTTGAGGAGCCGCAGCGGCGCTGGCGCTTAAGGGAACAGCCGCGCACAAGCTAGCAGCAAGACAAAGAGATAAAAGGGCTTTTTTTGCTTTTGAATTCTTTTTCATAATAAAAATTAAGACATCCTTTCTAAAAAATTTTAATTATGCAACTGTCATATCGGAATCATTCCAAACACCCTCTGGAACTGGAGGTCTTTCTCCAACAACCTCCGATGCAACATAATGTGTCGGTAATTCGTTTGACGCTTTTGTGAAATAAATCGCAGTTAAGACAAGCGCCACGATACCTAAAACAAAAACTACCGAGCTGATTACTAACGCAATGAACCGCTTTTTCTTGATCTTTTGCCGAACCGCAACCTCGCCCATACTGTGTTGATCACTATTTGCAATATCCTCCGGCGTTCCAATCCGCTTGATGATGTCTTCCATCGAAGCGTCGGGATGATCGTCCAAATACTCATCAACACTCTCTTGAATACCTGCGAAAATCGCTTCTTTTTCTTCCTCGGAACAAAGAAGTAACCCATTCAGCTCTTTGAAAAATGCTTTTAATTCCTGTTCCAATTTACTGTTTGCTATCATAATTTTCCCCCACTGTCTTTAAAATTTCTACAATTCCTTGGTGAATCGAAAAATACTCTTTGGCATTTTCCTTCATATAGGTAACGCCTTCGGGCTCAATATGATAGTAAACTCTGGTTCGGCGTTTGCCTACCAGCTCCTTTCGTGTGGATACCAATCCTTTTTCCGTTAGGCGGTAAAGAATCGGATACATAGATCCTTCTTGCAGAATAAACTGCTCCTTACTGCGCTCCGCCAACTCTTGGCAGAGTTGGTAGCCGTACATATCCTGCTCCGTGAGCAGCGCTAACAATAACATTTCTACGGTTCCCCGTTTGATATTCTCTTGTACACTCAAAAGTTGGCACCCTTTCTCTAAGAGCCCATTCCATGTCTGTGATAGGCTCATGCTATAATTTTACCACATAATTTGGTTGTGTCAATATACATTTTGTCACAACGTATGGGTAGTTTTTTTATATACTTTAATGGATAGCGTTCCCAATCTGTAATTTTCTATCCAAAATTTCGTAAATTCTTTTTATTTTATCATAACATATTTTTGTGTTCGTAACAAGAGAATAAAGAAATTTTTAAAATATTTTCTATAATAATGTATTTTGTGTAAAAATAATATTGACAAATTATAACCCATGATATTGACAAATTATACCACGGAAATGTATAATTATTATAGATCATGAGATATTTTGAAGATTGGCCAATTTTAAAATCGTTTCTTTGTCGATTTTTAATGAGGAGTGAATTTTTATGAAAAGAAAAAACAAAATTTTAGCATGTACTTTGTCCGCAATGCTTTTAGTTTCTTCTATGGCAGTACCCGTATTTGCTGCAGAATTAGAACAAAATTTCGATATTTTAAGTTCTCCCATTTCTATTGATCAAAACAAAGATCAAAAAATTGATGAATCGATTGCCAAAGATACTCTATATTCCTTTTTAACTAAATTAAAGGAAGGAAAAGTAGCAGAAGCAGAAGAATATCTGGTAGATGAAACTAATCTGGGGATTCCATATGCAGACATTGTAAAAATGAATCCATTAGTTGATTTCAGCATTACAGACAAAACTCCAACCGTTTTGGATGAATCTACCATTGCCATTCCAACCATTGCTTCCATGGAAAATGGAGAAGTAATGGAAATACCTCTCCACGTTTCTGTAAAATCTGGAAAGTATAAGGTTCATATTTTTACTACTCCACCCAACGAACCATCTCCCTATACTATTTTACAAGAATCTCGCGACACAAAAGAGTTCAAACAAACTTTAGCGAAATCTGCACAAAATAGATCTATTGGTGTCGCTGTAGACACCTACTCTTTTTCAGGTTTATACGGCAATCTAAATGGCCTAGACAAATTTGGTACCCTTCCTGGCACGATGGGAATAGAAGGCTCACAGTCTCCAGATAATTGGCCTGGTGGAAACAATTATCCAATTAAAGTACGTTATGCCATTGGCAAACCAGGATTTTTGGGAAATGATGAGTTTGGATCAGGGGTAATTTCTACTAGTGGAAGCTTTAAATTACCCATTATAGGAACTAAAATGTTCACAGACGCTTGTATTTATTATCATCTCTAATGCAGGAAATCCTGAGCCAATGAGAGCCAAAGGAAATGGAACTATCTATATGTCCTATACTCCATCATAAATAGTTTTTAGAAATCGACAAAATAATCTCTCCATCTTTTTTCTGTTTTTAACAGCTGAATCATAGGTCTTGGATATCATATAAAAACAACATGTATATTCCTGTTTTTCGGTTCATACACTTAACCACAAGCTTTAAATAAGATAAGGTGGTCATGTTTATGAATTTGAATAGGGGGAAGCTCGCCAACAATGTTGAAGACCGCAGCGTGCTGCTGGGGCAATATATTTCGGACACCCATTCCACAGTGCGCAGCACAGCGAAAAAATTTGGAGTCAGCAAAAGCACCGTACATAAAGACGTCGCCGAACGATTAAAATATGTGAACCCTCAGTTATACCGAGAAGTGAAAAGCATTTTGGAAATCAACAAAGCCCAACGTCATATTCGCGGCGGCATGGCCACCAAACTCAAATATAAAAAAAGCACAGAAAAATAAAGAAAAACGGCAGTCGAACAATTTTTGTTCCTGCCGTTTCTGTAATATGGGGTTTTATTATAATTGGGAAGTGATTATGGGGGCAATCACTAGCGAAGTGAAGTTTTCCGCCTGCTCCGTCTGCCTCCACAGCAGGCTTCTTTCTTTCACTGCCTTTATTATAACCGCTTTGGTAGCTGTGTATGCAAACAGACCATAGATATTTTTTAATTTATCATGGCGATTTTGGCTTTGATCCCAAAAAGAAAAACGGCAGGGTTTCCTGCCGTTTTTTCATATGGGTTGTTTTATTATGACTTGGGGTGTGGCTATGGGGTAACCACTCAGCGACCGAAAGGGGTTCCACTCTGTTCTGCCTGCAAAGCGGGCTTCCCTTTCGTT
>JAAWSO010000005.1 GCA_022801595.1 Clostridiales bacterium
AGCTTTATTAAGCCACGAAAAACTTCAAAAATATATGGCGGAAAATCAATTCAAACAAGAACCATTTGCTGAGTTGATTGGAGTTTCGGATCGTCAGGTACGAAATTGGCTAAAAAGAGATGTGGATATTTCTCTATCTGTTTTCTATAATCTTCTCCAAGTTTTTGGCATTCCCATGGAAGAATTGTTGATCTTCCAGGACGAATAAGCGGAGACCAGAGAAACGAAAGGAGTAAAGTGCATGACGAAAAGCGAAATATATGAAAAGTACCGCAAATGGAGAAAGGAATCTTGCGGCTGCTATTTGGATGAATTATTTCATCAACCAATTGCAAGTTATGACATGTTTGAGGATGACAAGAAATTAGTCAATCGATTGTATTACATTGTTCCAAAGTATACCACAGCAGGTTTGGATTGCTTTATTTTCTATGAAGAAAATATATTTGAAAAGAAAAAGAATGACGATTTGATTTGGATTGCTTCCTCTTTTGATTTGCAGAATGACTGAGCTCTTAATAAAGACTATATACGCCATTTTATGCCCACAAGGATATGGGTCAGCTTTTTGAGACATACATGCATATGATCGGGAAGACTGTCTATGGCGAGTGGATGGAATGGCCCGTCAGGGCGTAAAAGAGATAACTGTCTATCCTCATAGGATAGACAGTTATTTTTATTCTCTAGTAAGTTTTCTTTTTCAAGGAAATTTTAAACTGTATGTAATCCTATAATGAAACCATTTTCTATTGTGCTAAAAATGGTTTTCGAAAACTAATATAGAGGAGAGATTTTCATGGCTAGTATAGGACAAGGATTAAAACAACCGGAAACCGAATGGAGAAGGTATAATGATACCGATTCCAACATTGTTTATGTAGGAAGTAAATGGGGATATAAACAATATCCTGGTGATACTGCGTTTTGTCAAAGAGATATACATTTTGTTACAGGAGATCCATCGTTAACAGAAGAACATATGGTAAAACTTTGTTTTGAAGGTTCTAAGTTTCGTATCATTGCGCAGAGTTACACTACAAGAACAGAAAATATTCAGGTGAAAATTGACGGTGAAATTGTCGATAACTATAGCTTGAATATCCCTGGAGCTGCACTATCTTTTACCTTATGTTATGAAAAAACAGGGTTGGAATATGGAGTGCACACAGTAGAACTTTTAAATATGGATCATACAAAGTCTTTTATATTTGATGCCATAGACATTGATTCTTCCGGTCAACTGCTCCCCTTCCCAGAAGAATCAGAGAATACGCTCGCTGTATTGCTGGAACAAGACCAAACGACACAATTAAGTGTCAGCAACAACTTGGAGGATAATCTCTGGTTTACTTGGAAATCGGACAATGAAGAAATCGCAATCGTAGATTCCCAGGGTGTGGTTACTGGAGTGGGAGCAGGTCTCTGTAGAATTTATGTAGAAAATACGCAGAGGTCTTATCAAGATAGTATTCCAGTACGTGTTCTGAAACAGTTTGAGGAGACTCCATATCTAGCGGTACATCTGAAAGTCCGTGAAACCAAGCGGTTGATTGTAACCAAAAAGATCACCGATAACATACAATTTACTTGGACATCTGATAATGAAGATGTTGCCACTGTCGATTCCAACGGAACGGTTACCGCGGTAAAAGAAGGTTTGTGTAGTATTCATGCAATAAATGAGGACGGGGAAGTGGGAAATACTATTCCGGTGAGAGTTGTACCACAATAAGATCAGTATTATGGAAAAGAAGGCGACAAATCAATCATGGTTTGCCGCCTTCTTTGTTGCTTATTTTTAATATTCAGTATTTTACTACTGTATAGATGGATATATTTTTGTTGTTCTTTGCAAAATCTTGGACAGGCCCATCAGGCCTCTTAAACAATACAGATCACGGTGGGACTAGATAGAAAGAAGCCCGTTCCTAGTTGCCTGGGAACGGGCTTCTTATTTGTCGGATCATTCGTTATCCGACAACGATACCATAAGCACAAAACATATGGCAATTGTGGCACTGTGTTCGGATTGATATATTGGTGAAGGTATCGTCGCGCTGGTTGAACCTGTTCGGTTCTAACAGCAGTCATCCAACTTGATGCCAAATGCAAACCCCTGAGCGAAAACAAAAATCTTCGCATCAGGGGTTCGACTATTGATAATTTTGGTGGAGCATAGCGGGATCGAACCGCTGACCTCTACACTGCCAGTGTAGCGCTCTCCCAGCTGAGCTAATGCCCCAAAACTTTACAATGTTGTTATTATACCATAATCTTTTTTATTTTTCAAGATTTTAAAATGAAAATTTTCCAAATTGTTTAAATGATGAAATAAAGAAATAGATAGGTTTATTTTTTAGATATAATATTAAAATTTAAATAAGAAGATGAGGTTACTATTGTATTATATATAGTAGTATGCTATGATAAAATTACTATATATAAAACAGTAGTGGAGGGATAGAAATTGAAAAAGCAAGAGTATTTGAAAAAGTTAAATCAGGCTTTGTGGCTACACATTTCCAAAGAAGAAAGAAAAGAAATTTTACTTGATTATGAAGAATATTTTTCGGAGGGGATTGCTAATGGAGAAAGCGAGGAAAAGGTTTCTGCACATTTGGGACAGCCTCAAACAGCAGCAAAAGCCTTGATTGCAGAGCGAGGTAGTTTGTTATTTTCCAAGCAGAGTCTCTTGATGTTAGTTTCTATGGTATTGCCTTTTTTAGCGTTGTGGAGTATGTCATGGGATTTTTGGCTTTATTTCGGTGGCGACTATAATCTTTGGGTTAGTCCTTATTTTATATTTCTATTAGGTATAGTCGGATTTGTTCTGCGTTCTTGGCCTTGGAAGCGAAGCATCAAACAAACAGGTCGTGTTTATCCCATTGTTGTGGTGTGTGTTTCTAGTTTTGTTATTGGCACTGTTATTGTTATTTTGTTATGGTTTTATTATAACCTTTTTTTACCTTATGATCTTTCGGATGATGTCCCAGGTCATATAGTAGAATTATGGATTGGTCTTGTAGTTTGGTTGAGGCGAATTCTTATGTGTTGTGTTATGGTTACTTGGCTGTGGTTATTAGGCAGCAGAAAGAATAATACGCCAATCCGTCAGACACTGAATTTGTGGCTAAGTGGGCTGTTAGGTTTCATTGCATATGGAGGCATAACGATGCGCTCGCTTGATGATCCAGAATTTTTATCTACCTTTGTGTTTTGGGCAAGTTGGTTATGGCCCATTATAGTCGGTTTTGTCGTTACAGGGGGCATGATGTTGATTTTACGACAAGTCGCCAAAAGGAGTAACGAACACTAAATGGATATTCAATTAAAAAAAGGAGTTTTGGAATATTGTCTTCTTCACCAAATCTCCAAGAAAGAACGCTATGGATATGATCTTCTCAAACAAGTGGCAGACGCATTTCCTTCTGTGCAGGAAAGTACCATTTATGCTATTTTAAGAAGGCTGCGGACAAACCAGTTGGCAGAAACCTACGAGGGGAAAATCAGTGAAGGTCCAGTACGAAAATATTACCGGATAACTGAGCAGGGGAGAATTGCTCTTTTACAAATGAAACAAGATTGGGAAGATCTTGTTTATGCTGTTGAAAGAATGTGCGGGGAAGGTCGAGAGAAAGAATAAAAACACAAGGAGGGAACAAATTTCAAAACCAGGTTCGCTTCTTGTGTTTTGTATTGAACAAATATCCCGTCACCTCCATTCTTTTGCATAGATCCTATGCTTTTCCGATTGTTTTGGAAACAAAAGGAGACGGTTTCGTCGCATTGATAGTTTTGGGCCCAATTCCTTTTGGTTCCCACAATCAAGTTGATCTATGAACTTATAGCAATTTCATAAATAAATAGGGAAATTCTAGAGGAAAAGCATCTTCTACAACAGAGAGGGGGAGGACGATAACGGGAATTTATCGATCTGTATTGGAGAAACAGATTAGTTGTATTTCCTTTTTGTCCATGAAATTACTATAAATTAGTTATGAAACAGGGATTGCTAGTGTTATTTTTTTCTTTTTGTCGAACTAAATTATACCAGCTACTTCGGCTGATCCCTAATTTTTTTAGAGCTTGTTTGACCTGCATTTCTCCAGCTTTGACCGATTCATAACAAGCATCAAATCCAGGGGTTTTTAGCCTTGGACGTCCAGGATGATAGGTTCCACGGGCAATCGCAGATTGGATCCCTTCTCGCTGGCGAGTCATCATATTTTCTCTTTCTTTTTGAGCCACGTAGGCTAAGATTTGGAGAACAATGTCACATAGGAGTTTACCAGTCACATCATTTCCATTAGTCCCTCGAGTATCCAGAAGAGGCATATCCAAAACTAAAACATGGCAGCCAATATAGTGGGTAATTTCTCGCCATTCTTCTAAAATTTGCGTGTAATTTCTTCCTAAGCGATCAATGCTGTGAAGAATCAATAGATCCCCTTTTTGAATGGTTTCTTTCATTTTTTGATAGGCGTCTCGATTAAAGTTTTTTCCGCTCTGTTTGTCCGTGAAAATCTGATCGATTTTATATTCGGCAAGGCTATCTAATTGCCGGTCGATTTTTTGTTCCACTGTGCTCACGCGGACATAAGCATACGTCATTTTTGAACCTCCATTGTCAATGATTTCCTATCATTGTACCTGATTTGTTATGGAGTGTAAATGACAAAATTGAACATAATATTTAACTTATCTGCATTTTGTTTATAAATTTAGATGGAAATGAGTGTTCAGAGTGAATCGGATTTTTTGGAAAAAGAAAATACTATTGGAGAAAATTTTTTCGAAAAATAAGAAAGAAAACATAAGATAAGAATAATTTAAAATTCTAAAAAATAAAAATATGGATGCTATCATTCTTTTTCATGGACGAAAATTTTAATGATTATTATCATACTACAAAGGGAGCAAAAAGTCTGTTTATTGTGATGATTTTTCCCCAATATAGAAGGATGAATTCTCGGATGATTACACTCACAAAAAGTGTAGCCTTCCTCAAGGAGGATGCTAGTCTGTATTCTTGGCAGGGAGAGGAAAACATTGTATAATAAAGATAAGGCAGAGATTGGCATTTTTCGCCATCGCGTCACTTTGTGATGAAATATGATGAAAATATGGGGTTGGGATGATGAAACTGCTGCGATATTTGGGCCAGTATAAAAAGTTTACGTTGATTGGGCCAGTATTTAAATTGATTGAGGCAATTTTTGAACTGATTGTACCAATAGTGACAGCCCGTATGATTGACAGAGGGGTAAGAACCGGAGATATTGGCTATGTATGGACAATGGGGGGGATATTGATTTTATTGGGCGTTGTTGGACTATGCAGCGCCTTAATTTGCCAGAAATGCGGTTCCATAGCCTCTCAGGGCTTTGGAACCAATTTACGGAATGCTATGTATTGTCATATTAATAAATTTTCTCATAAAGAAATCGACAAATTTGGAACTCCATCCTTAATTACTCGGATGACCAGCGACATCAATCAGCTACAATTTGCAGTGGCGATGTTGGTTCGTTTGGTCATTCGAGCGCCCTTTCTGGCGATTGGAGCCATTATAATGGCAATGATGATTGATTTGCGCCTAGCCATTGTTTTTGTTGTAGCAACTCCGCTGATTGGATTGGTGCTGTATTTGGTTATGAGCCGCTCCGTTCCTCATTTTAAACAAATTCAAAAAAAGCTGGATCGGATTTCTCACCTATCTCGGGAAAGTTTGTCTGGGGTACGGGTAGTCCGCGCATTTTCCAATCAGGAGCAGGAGGAGCAACGATTTGTTGCCGCTTCGGAAGACCAAACGAAAACAG
Organism: Clostridiales bacterium; assembly: GCA_022801595.1. GTDB lineage: Bacteria > Bacillota > Clostridia > Oscillospirales > Acutalibacteraceae > UMGS1071. The sequence continues at coordinate 5,823 of JAAWSO010000005.1, forward strand.
CGATTCAGGTAGGGAAATTGTCTGCTCTTTTAAATCCACTGACCTATACCATTATGAACTTAGCAGTGGTTGCGATTGTGTGGTTTGGCGGATTCCGTGTGGAGTCTGGCGGAATGACCCAAGGGGAAGTGATTGCGTTTGTGAATTATATGTCTCAGACTTTGCTGGCCTTGATCGTGGTGGCGAACTTAGTCATTACGTTTACAAAAGCGTTTGCGTCAGCCAATCGAGTTCAAGAAGTGTTGGACACGAAAACATCGGTTTCTGAGGAAAATCAGGAAGCAATCACGATTCCAAACGACTCCCATGCTCCTAAGATTTCCTTTGAAGGAGTTTGTTTTTCTTATACTGGGAAGAGTGTTTCCGAACAAGAGCAGGATGCCTTAAAGAAATTGTCGGTTGAGATTGAGTCGGGTGAAACGGTTGGAATTATTGGTGGAACCGGAGCCGGAAAATCTACGTTGGTGCAATTGATTCCCCGCTTTTATGACGCTACCCAAGGGGTGGTGAAAGTAGATGGAGTGGATGTGCGAGAATATTCATTTGATCAGCTACGCGCCCAAATTGGTATGGTGCCGCAGGAAGCAGTTTTGTTCAGTGGGACGATTCGAAGCAACTTGCTTTGGGGACAGGAGGACGCTACCGAAGAGCAACTCAATCGGGCGTTGCGGATTGCCCAAGCCCAATCGTTTGTTAGCCAATTGCCAGATGGACTGGATGCTCCGGTTCACCAAGGAGGCAAAAATTTTTCTGGAGGACAAAGACAGCGTTTGACCATTGCCCGGGCTTTGGTGGGGCAACCGAAGATTTTAATTTTAGATGACAGCTCTAGTGCGTTAGATTTTGCGACGGATGCAGCTTTGCGCCGGGCAATCCGCCAGGAAACGAAGGATATGACGGTGATCATTGTGTCCCAAAGGGCGGGAAGCATCAAACAAGCGGATAAAATTATTGTGTTGGATAATGGAGCTGTGGCAGGAATCGGCACCCACACAGAATTGTTGAATGAGTGTGAGGTGTATCGTGAAATTTGCCTGTCCCAAATGAGTGAGGAAGAGGTGAATCGAGTATGAAAAAGAAAGTGCTGAAACGGCTTCTCATCTATGTAAAGCCTTATTGGGGATTTTTGTTTGGAATATTACTCAGCGCTCTGATTAATATTTCGCTTACCCTCTACGCTCCGATTTTAATCGGTCAGGCGGTGGATCATATTATCGGATTTCAGAATGTGGATCACCAAGGGATGATTGGAACCCTGATCGTTCTGACCGGAATTATTTTGCTCAGTGCTTTGTTTCAATGGGTTTTGTCCCATTGCACCAATGAGGTAGCCTACCGCACCGTTCGGGATTTACGGGTGGATGCTTATGGGAAAATTAATACCTTACCGCTCAAGTACATAGACGGACATTCCCATGGCGATGTGATCAGCCGGATTGTCAATGATGTGGAGCAGGTGTCGGAAGGACTCCTCCAGGGAATCACTCAATTTTTTACGGGAATTGTTACCATTATTGGAACTTTGATTTTTATGTTTACTATCAGTCCGATCATTATGTTGGTGGTAGTCTTGGTAACGCCTTTGTCTTTATTTGTGGCTTCGTTTATCGCGAAGTTTTCCCATAAAATGTTTGTCCAACAGCAGGCTGCACAAGGGGAATTGAGCGGTTATATTGAAGAATTGATCAGTAATCAGAAGATTGTAAAAACCTTCCGGTATGAAAAGCGGGCGCAGGAGCAATTTGAGGAAATCAATCATCGCTTGCAAAAGGTGGGGGCCAAAGCGCAATTTCTGTCCTCTCTATCCAATCCCTCTACCAGATTTGTCAATGGCGTGGTTTATGCTGCGGTAGCGATTTTTGGTTCCCTGTGTGCCATTACCGGTTGGCCAACGGTGCTGACCATTGGGCAGATTTCTTCTTTTCTGACCTATGCGAATCAGTACACCAAACCTTTTAATGAAATTACTGGGGTGATTACGCAAGTTCAAACAGCGTTTGCATCGGCGGAGCGTCTGTTTGAATTTCTGGATGAAGAGGAAGAAACTGCGGATACAGAAGATGCCGTCGTCATAGAGAAATGCGAAGGCAATGTAGAAATTCGGGATGTTTCATTTTCCTATGAACCGGGCACTACGCTGTTGGAACACATGAATGTTTCTGCGAAAAAGGGAGACCGGATTGCCATTGTAGGGCCTACTGGATGCGGGAAAACCACGATTATTAATTTATTACTGCGGTTTTATGATGTGCAAAGTGGGCAAATTACTATTGATGGGGTTGATATCCGAACCATGACCCGGGGGAGCTTGCGAAGTTTGTATGGGATGGTTTTGCAGGATACTTGGTTATTTGCTGGAACGGTACGGGAGAATATTATGTATGGAAAGCCAGACGCTACCGAAGAAGAGCTGATCCAGGCGGCGAAAGCAGCTTATGCGGACGCTTTTATTCAGCGTCTGCCGAATGGATACGATACCGTGATTGCAGAGGATGGAGGAAACCTGTCCCAGGGCCAGCGGCAGCTTTTGAGCATTGCCCGGGTTATGCTGGTTGACCCGCCCATGTTGATTTTGGATGAAGCGACTAGTTCCATTGACACCCGTACAGAATTGAAAGTACAAGCGGCTTTTCAGAATATGATGGAGGGACGTACTAGTTTTATCGTTGCGCATCGATTATCCACAATTAAGGAAGCTACCACCATTCTGGTGATGGAAAAAGGACGGATGTTGGAGCAGGGAACGCATTCGCAACTTTTGCAAAAGGGTGGGTTTTATGCCAATCTATATAACAGCCAGTTTGCTGCAACAGAATAAAATGTGAATCTATCCATAGTTCCCTGGATAGAATTGCTTTTTTTGACAAGATCAAGTATAATCAAAATGATTACGTGAAAAGGTATCAATTTTCTCAGGAGGTTTGTATGGAGAATCTAAGAAAAAAATGCATGGATGTGCGGGCGAATGTGGTCACAACCATCGGTACGCTGGGAGTGGGACACATTGGCGGAAGTCTATCTATTGTGGATGTTTTAGTAGTTCTGTATGAAAAACATATGAAGATCGATCCCAAAAATCCGAAAATGGAGGGAAGAGATCGCTTGATCGTTTCCAAAGGTCATGCTGGCCCTGCCGTCTATGCCATGTTAGCAGAGAAAGGCTACTTTGATAAGGATTGGTTACTGACTTTGAACCAATCTGGTACAAACCTTCCGAGTCACTGTGATATGAATCGTACTCCTGGAGTGGATATGACAACAGGCTCCCTGGGCCAAGGGTTTTCTTGTGCTATGGGAGTAGCGAAGGCGTCTAAGCTCCGCAAAGATGGCGCTACCATCTACACCATCATTGGGGATGGGGAGAGCCAAGAAGGACAGATTTGGGAAGCGGCTATGTTTGGAGCCCAGCAGAAGCTGGATAACGTGATAGCGTTTACCGATTACAATAATATGCAGATTGATGGGGACTTAAACGATATCTGTGATTTGTCTCCGCTGGCGGATAAATGGAAGGCATTCGGCTGGAACACGGTAGAGGTGGATGGCCATAATCTGGAGGCCATTGACCGCGCCATTACCGAAGCGAAAAAATCAGAACAACCAAGCATGATTATTCTAAATACGATAAAGGGGAAAGGCGTTACGTTTATTGAAGAGATGGGATTTGGAAACCACAGTATCCCAATGACCAAAGAACAAATGAATCTTGCGTTGGCGGAAGTAAAGGGGGAATAGGATATGGAAATGCGTCAAGTATTATGTGCAGAATTGGACCGGATGATGGCGGAGAACGAGAATATCGTGGTTATTGATGCGGATCTTTCCAAGCCAAACGGCACCTTTGCTTTGCGGAGTAAATATCCAGAGCGTGCCTTTGATGTAGGCATTGCTGAGCAAAATATGGCTTCTGTAGCAGCGGGGATGAGCAGCTACGGCTTCATTCCTTTCATCAGCTCGTTTACTCCATTTTCCAGCCGCCGCATTTGTGATCAAATTGCAATTTCCATCGCCTATGCAAAGCAGAACGTAAAGATTCTGGGCACGGATCCTGGTATTTCCGCGGAATTTAACGGCGGTACTCATATGAGCATGGAGGATATCGGCGTTTTGCGGAGCATTCCAGAAATGGTGCTGTATGAGCCAGTAGATGCTGCACAATTAGCTCAGGCCCTTCCTCAAATCGTGGATTATTATGGCCCTGTTTATATCCGTATGTTCCGTAAGGTGGTGGAAGACGTATTCACCGACCCGGGTTATCAATTTGATCTCTTCAAAGCGGATACCATTCAGGAAGGATCGGACGTTTCTATTTTCTGCAGCGGCATTATGGTGCAGGAAACCGTCAAGGCTAATGAGCGTTTGAAGGCGGAGGGAATCCAAGCGGATATCATTAGCATTCACACGGTGAAGCCAATTGACCGGCAAGCTGTGATTGCTTCTGCAAAAAAGACCGGTGCTGTGGTCACTGCGGAAAATCACAATATTATTGGCGGACTTCGCTCGGCGGTCGCAGAGGTTTTGGTGGAGGAATGTCCGGTTCCGCTTCGTGCAGTGGGCGTGAAGGATGTATTTGGTCAGGTAGGCAAACTGCCATTCCTAAAAGAGGAGTATCAGATGCGCGCCGAGGACATTGTCGCTGCAGTCAAGGAAGTAGTAGAACTCAAAAAGTAAAGGAATGATAAAAAAACCGTGAGGATGCTTGGCCTCACGGTTTTTGTTTATATAAAGAACATAAAAGAATCGTTTTTCTTGTTTTTTCCACGTCCAAGGACAAATCATAAAGGGAGATCTTTTGAAGGGTTTGCTTGAGTGTTTGGTCGATTAGCTGGAAAACCTTGGCTTGTAAGGTTTGTTCAATTTCCGGAGCTTTTTCCGCAACGGTTTCTTCGTTTTGGTCGAAAATCGTGTTTTCTGTAATGTTTAGGACATCATAAACGGAAATTTGTTTTGGGGAGAGCATCATTTGATACCCACCCTGTGCGCCTTTAATGGAGCGCACCAGTCCGTTTTTCTTCAAGAGAGCAAAAACCTGCTCACAGTATAGGCGGGAAAAGCCTAATTGTTCAGCGATTTTACTAATATTGATATATTGCCCATTCTCATAATTCTGAGTCATTACAATGAGAGAGGAAAGCGCATATCGTCCTTTTGCGGATATTTTCACTTCTGATCACTTCCGAATATAGTACTATTTCAATATGTTTTTCATCCATATCATACCTTACTAAGACTATAAAGTCAACATTTATTATTGCTTTATTGGAAAAATGTGTATAAATAAAAATAAATTGACAAAAACAAGCAAATAAGATACAATTAATATCATATTAAACAGATTGGAATAATATAGAATAAAAACAAACTATTATTTTGACTTTTTATTTCAAAATATGATATGATAAAAAACATGAAAATGTTAGAAAAAGAGGTGATTTACTGTGTGCGAGTTGTATGCAGTAAATAGCCGGGAGCCGGTTTTTTTGAACGATACTTTAAAGCTGTTTTATCAGCATAGTGTCCGTCACCCCCATGGCTGGGGGTTAGCCTATTGGGAATCGGCTCAGGCAATTATTTATCGGGAACAGCGTTCGGCTCTTGATAGTGAGTTTTTAAAACGGTTGCTGGAACAGCCTATTTGCAGTAGGATTGGACTGGCCCATATCCGATTTGCAACAGTGGGAGCAATTGGTCTTGAGAATTGTCACCCCTTTACACGGATAGATTCCGATGGAAGGGAATGGACGCTGATCCATAATGGTACGATTTTTTCAGGCATCCAGTTAATTCCTTATGAAGAGAAACAAAATGGAAAGACGGATAGCGAGAGGGTACTTCTATACCTATTGGATTGTATGGAACAGACAGCCCGAGAAAAAGGCGCTCCGTTGAATGCTGGGGAGCGCAGTGCGGTTATAGAGCAAGTAGTGAGGGATTTATCGCCACGGAATAAATTGAATCTGTTGCTGTATGATTCTGAGCAATTGTATGTTCATACCAACATGAAGGATACTTTATTTCGCGCACAACAGGGGGAAGCGTACTTTTTTTCCACTACTCCTTTGGAAAATGATTTTGATTGGAAATGTTTGCCGCTGAATACCTTGCAAACATACCAGAATGGAGCATTAACCTATACCGGTACGCCTCATCCCCATGAGTTTATCAGTGCGGGAAGTATCGGATTTCAGGATATCGGAGATTTTCAGATATAAAATAGATTTTGGTTCATAGAAAGAGATAGGGGGAGTCCCAATGGCGCGTTACAACATTACCAAAGCGATTTATGACAAATATATCGTTCCTACCATCGGCAATCACGGAGACAAAATTGGCGTAGAGCTAGAAATTCCCATCTTAAATTTAAAGCAGGGACCAGTAGATTTTCAGCTAATTCAGAAGCTTGCCCAGATCATCCAAACGGATTTGGGCTTTCAGGTAGCAGGTCGGGACGATTATGGAGCTGTGTATTCGATGTCTCATAAGGAAACCGGCGATCATATTTCCTTTGACTACTCCTACTGCAACATCGAATTTTCTATGGGTGCGGAAACGGATATCCATGTGATTTATAATCGTTTCCGGGGCTACTATGAACATTTGCAAGCTTTTCTCAAGGAGCATGATTATGCCATGACGGGAATGGGAGTCAATCCTAACTGGCAGTATAACGACAACAATGCGTTGCCGGGACAGCGTTACCGCATGATTCAGTATCATTTGGAATCCTATGTGGATCATGGCGGGTTTCGGACTTTTCATTCTCAGCCAAATTTTGGTTCCTATTCCTGTGCTTCTCAAGTGCAGTTGGATGTATCGGATGACCAGTTGATTCGTGTACTCAATACATTTAACCGTCTGGAGCCTGTGAAAGCATTACTATTTGCTAATTCATTGCTTCTGGATGAGGAGTTTAATTTGCTGTCTTCTCGGGATCGGTTTTGGGACTCTAGTATGTACGGCTATAATCCGCATAATGTGGGGATGTTTGACATTGAACTTACGGATATCTCGGAATTAGTAGAATATATCAAAGGAACTTCTTTGTTTAACGTGGCGCGCAATGGGAAGTACATTTATTTTACCCCGATTCCAGCGGAACTGTTTTTTGGTCTGGAAACGGTAGATGGAATGGTATTTGATGAAGAACAAAAATGTTTTATTCCGATTCAAATCCAGCCAGAACCGTCTGACCTGAAATATTTGCGCAGTTATAAGTTTGAAGATTTGACATTCCGTGGAACCATTGAATACCGTAGTGCCTGTTGCCAGCCGATCAAAGAATGTATGACGGTGGCAGCATTCCACGTTGGCTTGATGCAACGGCTGGATACTTTGGAGCAATTGCTCCAGGAAAATCGCAGCATTTATAAAAAGGGATATTCTCCCTCTGAACTGCGAAAAATGCTAATTCAGTTGAAACTGCCCGAACAATTAGATCCAGAATCATTGAAAGAATTGGTTTTGCAAGTTTTGATCTTAGCGGAAGAAGGTCTGAAAGAACGGAGAAAAGGAGAGGAGCATTTTCTTGCTCCGCTGTTTGAACGGGCAAAGACCTTAACCAATCCAGCTAGAGTAATTCTCAACCGGGAACAATACGGAAAAACCATGGAAGATTTGATCGAAGAATACGGCATTTTCTAAAAATAAAACAAAGAAAACCACCAGTTTGTCCGATCCATTTGGACAAACTGGTGGTTTTGTCAATCTGTTCTATTTTATTATAGTTCTAACAAAAACAAATCGCAGTCTTGATACGGATGGCAAAAGGTAATTGGCAACTTCCTTTCTTCTATCTGAGCAAATCCAGTTTTATCCTAAAATTTATGTAATTTTTCTGTGCTTTTTGGCGTGGTCCAGTAAAAGCTTTTTTACGCCTTTGTCTTTTGTGAAATCCAGCAATTGGGAGTATAATTTAGGCCAATAGTTCCAACCAAGGTTTCATCATCTTTCTACATCCATATATTCTTTCGTAATATTTAATAAATAGGAAAATGAAAGAATGGTACCGTCATTTTGAAAATGGGGGACTCATTTGATTCTCTCGTCTGTGTCAGCATCAGAAAATGTATGGATCGTTATCATAGGTTTTCTCCCGGCAATGTTTGTTTTTTGTCCAGTTTGGATTCCTTCCGAATATTATGGAACCGCTCCAAGAATGCTTTGGTACGCTCTTTTTGCGGGTTGTTGATCACATCTTCTGGTCTCCCTTGTTCCACAATATAACCGCCATCCATAAAGATAATCCAATCAGCCACATCCCGGGCAAAGGACATTTCATGGGTGACAATGACCATAGTATGATTTTCTGCCGCCAGCTTTTTGATGATTTTTAGGATTTCTCCAGTCAATTCTGGGTCCAGGGCACTGGTCGGTTCGTCAAAGAACAGAACTTGTGGATGCAAAGCCAGAGCACGGGCAATGGACAAACGTTGCTGTTGACCGCCAGATAGCTCACAGGGATAGGATTTTTCTTTCTCCTTTAGCCCAACCTCTTGCAGAAGCAGGCGAGCTTCTTGCTGCGCTTGTTCTTTGGGGGTCTTGAGGACGCGGATAGGAGCTTCTGTTATATTGCGAAGTGCGTTGAAATGAGGGAACAGATTAAACTGTTGGAATACAACGCCAACATTTAACCGGATTTTTTTAAGAATCTTTTTGGGCGCATAAATAGGACCTTTGGCATTCTCTCCTATTATCATGTCATCGCCGCAGATGTTGATTTTTCCTTTGGTAACGGTTTCAAATTGATTGATACAACGCAGCAGGGTAGATTTGCCGGAACCAGACGGGCCGATAATAGCAACTACTTCTCCTTTCTTTATTTCCATGGAAATATCGGAAAGGACTTCCAAATCATCAAAATGTTTGCATAGATGTTCCACTCGGATCATGGTCATGATTGAAATTCTCCTTTCCTATTTATAGTAATTTAGTTTCTTTTCAATGAAGCGGAAAACAAAAGAAACCAGAAGGTTAAATATGTAATAGAAAACGCCAGCGACAATCAATGGAACTGGGGAGACTTGTTTTCCCATCAGTTTGTTGGCCAAAGAGAACAATTCTACTACGCCAACTGCTTGAACTAAAGAGGTATCCTTGACCAGCGTAATCACCTCATTTGCAGAAGCAGGGAGGACACGCTTGATGACTTGCGGCAAAATAATACGAAAGAAGGTTTGTCCTTTTCCAAAGCCAAGAGCAGCAGATGCTTCGTATTGACCAACAGGCATAGACTCAATGCCGCCCCGGAAAATCTCTGCAAAATAAGCGGCATAATTGAGTGCGAAGGAAATACAGACGGCTAGGAAACGGTTCCAATTCCATCCAAACATATAGAAAGGGCCAAAAGAAAAGAAAAGAAGCTGTAGCAGCAATGGGGTACCGCGCATGATTGAAATATAAACGCTCAAAGGCCAGGAAATGATTTTGTATTTGGAGATTCGACCTAGTGCAACGACAAAACCTAAGGGGATTGAAATTAAAAGAGTAATACCAAAAAGCTCTAAGCTGACGCCAAAGCCCTCCAGAAATGTCAGTAGCATATTGCCAAAGGCTTCCCCAGTCATAAATAGCGCCTCCTTTTTAAAAGATTGGTTAAAATTACGAAAAGACGCACCGCAATGTGTGCGTCTTTTCGTATGTAGTTTTCAGTTTGGAGATCTCAAAGCCTTATGCAAAAGTAGTGACATCTTCACCAAACCATCTGGTAGAAATTTCTGCCATGGTACCATCATTCTTCATTTGTAAAAGGATTTCTTCCACTTTGTTTTTCAAAGCATCGGAGCCTTGCTTTTTAAAGGCGATTGCGTATTCTTCGGTGTAGGGACTATCGTCCAAGATACGGAGTTTTCCCTCTTCTTTTTGATTCAAGATATAGTTAGCGACCACCTCATCTACAAAGAGGGCGTCAATGGTACCGCTTTCTAGATCCATGAATGCGGTTACGTTCTCTTTGTAATCCGCAACATTTGCTAACTTATCAGTAAAATCTTTGTTTTCTTCCAGAATTCTTTGAGCAGTAGAGCCGTTTTGTACGCCAACTTTTTTGCCCTCCAGAGAAGCTTGGTCGGTATAGGAAGAATTCCCGAGAACAACAAACACCATACGGTTTTTCATATATGGCTTGGACAGATTGGTTTTTTCCATACGTTCTGTATCAATAGAAAACCCATTCCATAAGCAGTCAACATTACCAGAATCTAATTCCATAATATTAGAATTCCAATCAACAACAGTTGGCTCTAAAGTTACGCCCATACGCTTTGCTACTTCGGCAGCCAAATCAAGGTCAAAACCAATGATTTCACTGTTTTCATTGCGGAATCCCATAGGAGGGAAGCTATCATCCAAGCCCATTTTGAGCACGCCTGCATCCAAAACTTTTTGCAGGGAGTTATCTGCAGTCGCTTCTCCAGAAGTTGTAGAGGTATTTGCATTGGAAACAGTAGATGAAGTAGTTTCTTCCCCGCAGCCAGCAAAGACAAACAGAACAGCCATCATCATAGCAGCCAATGCCAATGAGATCTTTTTCATTTCCTGATGCTCCTTTTCAAACATTCTAAAAAAATAATTTAGAAACAAGCTCTTTGCCCAACAAAGGATTCATTAAGAACTTATTTGTTACAAATGTATTCTACCGTATTATCATAGTAAAGTAAATAGTTTTTTAAATTTTTCTTGATAAATTGTTACAAATTAAAAATTTTTTAGGAAAATAGGAAAAAAAGGGTAAAGCTAGTTTTATTTTGTCTGGCATTGATAAATAGAATGAAACTGTCATATGGTTATATATGAAAATGAGGGGAAGGAGAAATGCAATGGAACAGAAAAGAATTACAGGTTTGGAATGGTTTCGAGTAATCAGCAATTGGATTGTTCTGATTTTGACAATTGTAACCTTGCTGATATGGATGATCGAGTTTTTCCATATTCAATCAGCGCGTGGTGTGGAAGAACTGTCATGGAACCGTTCGATATCGTTGTTGTTGCCAATCTTTTGTATTGTGGTTTCAAGAATGATATTATTTTTAAAATTCTTGGGAGACGGACGTCGGGGTAGATGGGTCACTTTCTTTTCTACCATATTGACAGTTGGGATTTTGTTTTGGATAGGGTGGAGGCAATTTTTAGTATCGGATGCTTGGGGGGTAACCTTTTGCCTGTATACTCTTGTATTAGGAGTTTGCTTAATCTTCAATTTGGTTGTCCTTGGCTATGTTCCTTTCCGGTACTATTTGCTTTCGCTTCCATATCGCATGTGGACGAAATTGACTATATTGCATCCTACATCTAATATAAAAGGTTAATTTTTTGATTTGGCTGGACAGCTCCTTTTAAAAATTTGAAAATAAATAGCAGAGTTGTTATTTCGGCCAATCTGTTGTATCATGAACAAAAATGATAACAGGAATACTATGTTAACTTTGGAGAATTTTTCAATAATCATAGTAATATTTCAAGAAAAGTGGTTTTTATGGTACAATATAATATGAGTTTTTTGTCAGTTTTGTTAGAAAATCCAATTTCCCATTGTGTAATCAACCGATACAATGGTATAATATTAAAATACATATTTTGAGTTGGAGGTGGACGTGTGGATATTCGTCCAGGTGACCGGTTGCAAATGAAAAAGGCGCATCCCTGTGGAAGCAAAGAATTTTTTGTGTTGCGTGCAGGGATGGATTTTAAAATTCGCTGTACTGGCTGTGGACATGAAATCATGCTTCCTCGCTTAAAGTGTGAAAAGAATATTAAAAAGGTTCTCCGGGAAAACGTCCAAGATGAACTCTAGCGGTGCAAGGAATTCTTTGGTTTATATTTTGTGAATGAACAGGCGGTATGGAAAACATGTTTGATAATTTAGCAGTATTTGAACAGCGCTATGAGGAAATCAATGAGAAGCTGTATGATCCAGAGGTGGTGTCGGATCAAAAAACATATGCGGATCTGATGAAGGAACATAAGAACCTGACCCCAATTGTGGAAAAATATCAGGAATATAAAAAGGCGGACGAAACGTATCGAGAGGCGAAAGGGTTATTAGGGGAAGGCGGTTTGGATAAGGATTTTAAAGAGATGGTGGAGCAGGAATTGGCAGATGCCAAAAATGACCTGGAAGCGATTTCTGAAGAATTAAAAATCCTTCTTTTGCCGAGAGATCCCAACGACGACCGTAATGTTATTGTTGAAATTCGCGGCGGAGCTGGCGGAGAGGAAGCGGCGCTGTTTTCCGGCGTTTTATTTCGGATGTACAGCATGTATGCGGAATCCCGCGGCTGGAAGGTAGAGACGCTGAACGCTAATGAAACTGAGTTGGGCGGCTATAAAGAGATCAGCTTTATGATTACGGGAGATGGCGCATATTCTCGCCTAAAATATGAAAGCGGCGTACATCGGGTGCAGCGTGTGCCAGAAACGGAAACTCAGGGGCGTGTGCATACCTCTACGGCAACGGTAGCGGTACTTCCAGAAGCGGACGATGTGGAAATTGAAATCAATCCTGCTGATTTGCAAATTGATACTTACCGGGCCAGTGGAGCTGGCGGACAGCACGTAAATAAAACAGAGTCAGCCATTCGGATTACCCATCTTCCTACAGGCCTGATTGTAGAATGTCAGGATGAACGCAGCCAGTTTAAAAACAAAGATAAGGCAATGAAAATTTTGCGTTCCCGTTTGTATGAAACGGAGCAGGCCAAACAGAATGCTGAGTTTGCGGCCGAACGCCGATCTCAAGTGGGGACGGGCGATCGTTCCGAACGGATTCGTACCTATAATTATCCGCAAGGCCGGATCACAGATCATCGAATCGGTCTGACAGTCTATAAGTTTGACGATATGCTTAACGGTAGTTTGGATGAAATGATCGACGCTTTGATTACGGCAGATCGGGCAGCCAAGCTTCAAGATACCATTGACAAGCAGTGAGAATCCTGCTTTGGGAATACTTTGAATATGGTGAATGATATGGAAACTAAGTTAATCAATGCTGTCAATCCTCACGCTTTCGAGGAGGCAGGACAGATTCTGAGGCAAGGTAGTTTGGTGGCGATTCCTACAGAAACAGTCTATGGATTAGCAGCGGATGCATACAATGGAACAGCAGTCGCAAAGATTTTTCAGGCAAAAGGACGCCCTCAGGATAACCCTTTAATCGTTCACATTGGGGATTGTTCTCAATTAAATCCATTGGTGCGGGAGATGCCCGAACAGGCCAGCCTCTTAATAGACCGTTTTTGGCCTGGGCCTTTGACCATGATTTTACCGAAATCGGCACAAGTTCCCAATGAGGTGAGTGCGGGTTTAGATACGGTTGCCATTCGATTTCCCAAGCATCCAGTGGCGCAGGCAGTCATCCAGGCAGCAGGTACGCCTTTGGCGGCTCCTTCTGCCAATACCTCTGGACGGCCCAGTCCCACAACTGCGCAGCATGTTCTGGAGGATCTGTCGGGGAAGATTGATGCAGTGCTGGATGGCGGTACTTGCCAAGTGGGGATTGAGTCTACGGTGATTGATATAACGGTATATCCGCCTAGACTTTTGCGTCCGGGTGCGATTACTTGGGAACAGTTGCGGCAAGTATTGGGAACCGTAGAGATTGATCCAGCGGTTTGTAATCCTTTGACCAAAGGGCAAGCGGCTTCCTCACCAGGGATGAAGTATAAGCACTATGCTCCACAGGCCCGGCTTATTTTGTTGGATGGCGGTTATGAGCAATATTGTGATTATGTTCGCGCGCATGCTGCGCCGCATGTTGCTGCTTTGTGCTATCAAGGAGAAGAACAAGGGTTGCCGGTAGAAGCCGTAACCTATGGAGCGGCTCACGATGAATGGGGACAAGCCCGGGAGCTATTTGACGCTTTGAGAAAATTGGATCAACGGAAGTTTTCTTTGGTATATGCCCGTTGTCCAAAACAAGAAGGCGTTGGGTTAGCGGTATATAACCGATTAATTCGCGCTGCTGGATTTGAGGTGATTTCCCTTGAATGACTATATTCTTGGATTAACTGGGCCCACAGGGGCTGGAAAATCTACGGTAGCCGAGGAATTGCGTCGTCAGGGATGTACCATTATTGACTGTGACCAAATTTCTCGGGAGGTAACAACGGTCTGTACCCCTTGTTTGGAGGAGTTGCGGCAGGAATTTGGAGCTGAAGTTTTTGAGGAAGATGGCACACTCAATCGCCAGAGGTTGGCGAAAAAAGCATTTTCCTCTGCGGAGAAAACAAAGAGGTTAAATGCGATTACTCACCCATGGATTTGTCGGCGGATTGGAGAAGAAATTCAGCGTTATCGTCAGCAGGGATCAGACAGTGGTATCCTGGTTTTGGATGCCCCGCTTCTGCTGGAGGCAGGCGCAGATGTCTTCTGCAATCAAATTTTGGTTGTTTTAGCGCCAGCGGCATTGCGAATGCAGCGAATTATGCGGCGGGACAACCTAACGGAATCATTGGCACGAGCACGAATGCAGGCACAACCAGAGGATGATTTCTATCAGGAGCATGCAGACATTTGTCTTGATGGGACATTGGATTCCCATGCATTATCCTGCCATGTTCGGCAAATAGTAAGTGGGATAGTGGGGTGACGTTTGAGGAATGAATAAAGAACAAACACAGGAAATCAGCAGAGTAGGTATACGTTCTGTCGAATCTGTAAAAGCTGCGATGCGAAGCAAAAAGAGAACTGCCAGACATCATCGCACAGGGGAACCGCTTACTACAGTAGAAAAATGGATCAAAATTGGAATTCCTTGTATTCTATTGGTTATTGGAGGAATTCTGGCGATTATTTTTTTGGCAGGCGGTCCAAGAGGACTGGAACAGCAACTGGAAAAAAATGAAATTTTCGCTAAAAAAATGTATCCAGAAAAATACGCTGAATTTGTGGTGCCGGAAGCCATAAAAAACGGCTTGGAGCCAGAATTGGTTTACGCCATTATCAAGGCGGAAAGCGATTTTAATCCAGAAGCGGTTTCTTCAGTGGGAGCAATGGGGCTGATGCAAATGACTCCATCCACTTTTGAGTGGGTACAAACGATGATCCCATCGGATCCAGCTTATGAAAAAGAAGCGTTATTTGACCCGGAAGTTAGTATCCGCTATGGCTGTAAATATTTGGCTTGGAATCTCAAGAAATTTGGCGATTTAGAAACGGCGTTATGTGCGTATAATGCTGGTCCTGGAAATGTAAGCCAATGGCTGAAAACAAAACAGTATTCAACGGATGGTAAAACATTACAATACATACCTTTTAAAGATACGGAAGCGTATGTGGAAAATGTCATGAGATATTATGAAAAATATAAAGAACTGTATCACAACTATGAACAGGAGGTTTCCTCAACACTATGAACACTGAAAATCAAACGAAGGTAGAAGAAACAAAAGTGGATGAATGGACCAAAGAATTTTTAATTTCTCGCAAAAACGGCTTTACAGAAGTGACCGACGAAGAAGTTGCTAAGGCCGATGCTTTTTGTGAAGGATACAAAATGTTTTTGGATCTTTCCAAAACAGAACGAGAAGCGGTAGAGTTCGGCATTGCCCAAGCGGAAAAGGTTGGGTTTGTAGAATTTGAGTATGGGAAGACCTATCAGGCAGGTGAGAAAGTCTATTATAACAATCGAGGGAAGGCATTAATTTTGGCTGTGATAGGAGAAGATGGCTGCAACGATGGCGTTCGCATCGCAGCAGCTCATGTGGATTCTCCCCGTCTGGATTTAAAGCCATATCCGTTGTATGAAGCGAATGAGATGGTTCTCTTCAAAACGCACTACTACGGCGGCATTAAAAAGTATCAGTGGACCACGATTCCATTGGCGATGCATGGAAGGATTGTTCGTCGGGATGGCACATATGTGGACATCCGTCTTGGTGAAGAACCAGGAGAACCGCAATTTTGCGTGACGGACCTGCTGCCTCACTTAGGTACGGAGCAAATGACCAAAACGCTGGCCAAAGCAATTGAAGGAGAAAATTTGAATGTGCTGATCGGCAGCCGTCCGGTACGTGCGGAAAAGGGTTCCAACCTGTTTAAGCTCAATATCATGAAGCTGATCCACGAAAAATATGACATTGTGGAAGAAGATTTTATTTCTGGAGAAATTGAATTTGTACCTGCTTTTAAAGCGTCGGATGTAGGTTTCGATGCCAGCATGATTGGCGGATATGGCCACGATGACCGCGTATGCGCCTATCCAGCGATTGAAGCGATCCTGCACTGTGACAAGCCAAAACATACAGTGCTTACCGTTTTGGCGGATAAAGAGGAGGTAGGCAGCGACGGTAACACCGGCATGAACTCCGCTTTCCTCCGTTATTTTATTGGGGATTTGGCTAAGATGGAAGGGTTGGACCCCCATGCGGTTATGACCAAATCCAAGTGCTTATCTGCGGATGTTACGGCAGCTTTTGATCCAACCTATGCCAGCGCCTATGAACCTACCAACTCCTGCTATCTGAATAATGGCGTAGGCGTAATGAAGTATACAGGGTCCCGCGGAAAAAGTGGCACCTCGGATGCTTCCGCAGAATTTATGGCGGAAGTACGCCGTTTGCTGGATAGCAAAAATATTCTGTGGCAGACTGGTGAGTTAGGCAAAGTCGATGGCGGTGGCGGCGGTACCGTCGCTATGTATATTGCAAACCTCAATATTGACGTGGTTGATATGGGCGTTCCGGTTATTTCCATGCATTCCCCATTTGAGGTAGTGGCGAAGCTGGATGTTTATATGGCTTACCGCGCTTTTAAAGCATTTTTTGAAGATCAATCATGTTGATTGTGTCCATACACTCTGGGATTTTCCAGAGTGTATTTTTATTGGTTTGTTCATGGAATAGTCATTGAAAGTTTCGAACAGAAGTTATAGAATAAAAGAAAGAAGATCCTAAGAAGAAAGGAGGAAAATAACCCAGGTTGGGAAGGCTTTTTTATGGGAAAGAAAAAAATTAAACGAAGAAAATCGCCAAAAGTAAAGGTGCGAGGTTCACGAGTGGTTCAAACACGCAGCCAATGGAAGCGGGTGGACGAAACCAAACGGCTGCGTTGGCTGTTAGTGGCAATTGCGGTTGTATTAACAGCTGCAATCGTGGCGGGCGGATATTTCATTTGGAAAAGTCTGCCACCGAGCTTTTTTTCCAAAGGAGACAGTAGCTCTTCGCTGCTGAAGGAACCTGAGCCGGAACCATGGGATGGAGAAACTCTGCCGATTTATTCTGATGATTTTAACTTGGTGCTGGTGAATGCATCCCATCCGCTTTCGGAAGATTTTACGGTCAATGTGACAGAAGTGGACGGTGTCATGGTGGAAGAACGGATTGCCCGTCCGCTGCAAAAAATGCTGGATGATGCGGAGAAGCAAGGGCATCATTTAAAGCTAGTATCTGGTTATGTGAGCAAGGAAGATCAGGAAAAGCAGCATCAAGCGAAAGTCCAGGCATTGATGCAGGAAAAGGGATATTCGAAAATTAAAGCGGAGGATGAAGCCTCCGCCTATGTGGAGAAAGGCGGTTACAGTGAGTATCAAACTGGTATGGCGGTTAACCTGACGAAAGAAGGATTGGCAAGCGGGGAGGATTTTTCTAAGATGGAAGAATACCGCTGGTTGATTCGAAATAGCATTTTCTATGGATTCATTCAGCGCAATCCAGAAAATAAGACTGCGGAAACAGGAATGGCATTTGAACCTGGACATTTCCGCTATGTGGGAGTGGATCACGCAAAGACCATGCGCCAGTTGGAGATGTGCCTGGAAGAATATACGACATATGTCTATCGCCAAACATATTGGTAAGGAATTTTACAAAAATCGGAAATCATTTTAAATTTATGCTTGCAATTCCATGAGGATTGTGATAGAATTGATTCGTTAATGTTGTATTATTGCTGAAAGAGGTGACAAGAATGAAAGAGAATCTGCATCCAAAGTATGAGGAGACAACCATTAAATGCGCTTGCGGAAATGTGATTGAAACAAGATCCACAAAAGAAAACATCCGTGTTGAAATATGCTCCAAGTGCCATCCATTCTTTACTGGTAAGCAAAAACTGGTTGACACAAGCGGCCGCGTTGATATGTTTAAGAAGCGCTATGGTCTTCAAGAGAAATAATGTGCAAGGATTCTTGCACTTTTAAATGATTGTTATTTCTTTTAGTTTGTCTTTGATTTGCCGGGCGGTGCAGTTTTGCGCCGCCCACATTTTTTATCCTTTCATTTTGTTATGCTTTTTAATACGAGGAAATGCTTATGATCGAATATAAAACGGTAATGCTGGACACCTCGGATGAATTTGTGGAGAAACGTTCCCGTTTCATCGGCTATATTCGGCCAGTGAAAACCGAGGAAGAAGCCATTACTTTTATCCATCAAATTAAATCGAAACATTGGGATGCTACCCATAATGTTTATGCCTACTGTTTGCGAGAGGGCCAAGTTAAACGGTATTCTGACGACGGGGAGCCACAAGGTACGGCTGGTATCCCAACCCTGGATGTTCTACTCAAATCTGAGGTTACCGATGTGGTGGTGGTAACTACGCGCTATTTTGGCGGTATTTTGCTTGGCGGCGGTGGGCTGGTGCGGGCTTATTCCCATGCGGCCAGTATCGCGCTGGAAAAAGCGCAAGTGGTGACTATGCGGGAGTGTAAACTGGCGGAATTAACCTGTGATTATAATCAATATGGAAGAGTCTCCGCTTTAATCCCGGAACACGAGGGAACGATTGACGATACGGCCTTTACCGATTTGGTGCAGCTCCAATTTCATATAGCAGAGCCAAATTTGTCTGCTTTTGAGAAACAATTAGCCGATGCGACCTGTGGAGAAGTGACAGTTTCGTACACGGGAGAAAAGTTTTTTGCAGTTTAATTTAATTTTTTGAAGGAAAACTTAAATATTTGACGTATATCTAATTACCTACTAATTAAAACCCAAAGAGGGGAAGGTGGTGTAATAATGGTGATTCGTCAGCGTGCCCAGGAAATTGAACGGAAAATTCTGTCGTCTTACGCCACGTTGTCCAGTCAGACAAAAGGGCGCCAAAGGCCGGAGGTGGAATGCGATTTGCGTACCCCGTTCCAGAGGGATCGAGACCGTATTATTCACTGCAAGTCGTTCCGTCGGTTAAAACATAAAACCCAGGTTTTCTTGTCTCCAGAAGGAGATCATTATCGAACTCGCTTGACCCATACGCTGGAAGTGTCGCAGATTGCACGCACCATTGCCAATGCCTTATTACTCAACGGCGATTTGACCGAGGCGATTTCTTTGGGACATGATTTAGGGCACACGCCATTTGGCCATGCAGGAGAACGGGCGCTGCAACGTATTGTTCCTGGTGGATTTCATCACAATCAGCAAAGCGTTCGAGTAGTGGAAAAACTGGCTGGCGATGGAAAAGGCCTGAATCTTACCTTTGAAGTGCGGGATGGAATTTTATGCCATACCGGGGCCCAACAGGCGGCAACGCAGGAAGGCCAGGTTGTCCGTTTGGCAGATCGAATTGCTTACTTGAATCACGATATTGAAGATGCGATCCGTGCTGGGGTTCTAAACGATGCGGATTTACCGCCTGATGTCGTTGCCGTATTGGGCAATACCAAGTCCGCTCGGATTAGCAGCTTGATCCTTTCGGTTGTGGAGAACAGCCAGGATGGTGCGATTCAAATGGATCCAAAACGGAAACAAGCATTTGACCATTTACATAAATTTATGTATGAAAAAGTATACTATAATCCAGTTGCGAAAGGGGAGGAGGATAAAGTTCCTGCCCTTATCGAAACATTGTATGAGCATTTTCATTCTTTTGACCATTTACCTTCGGATATGCAAAGGATTGCGGAGGAGGAAGGAATCGACCGAGCAGTGACAGATTACATTGCAGGGATGACGGATCATTTTGCGGTGGCAATGTTTGAGAATTTATTTGTACCAAAATCATGGAAAATTTGAAATTGGATATGGAAAGAGATGGGATTAGAGAGGTGCATGGATGGCATTGCCGGAATTATTTTTACAAGAACTAAAAATGCGCAATGACATGGTGGAGGTCGCATCATCTTATGTTAATTTAAAGCGCAGTGGAAGGAATTTTACGGGCCTGTGCCCATTCCATAATGAAAAAACGCCTTCGTTCCATATTTATACCGAGAATAATACCTTTTATTGTTTTGGCTGCGGGGCAGGAGGCGATGTCATTACCTTTATCCGCCGCATTGAGAATTTAGATTATATGGAATCCATCCGATTTTTAGCTGACCGAGCTGGCCTGCAAGTGCCGGAAAATGCCATAGATGATGGGATGGCAAAACTAAAAGGGCGGATTTTAGAAATTAACCGGGAATCTGCGCGCTTTTTTCATGCTCAGCTTTGGACTGAGCAGGGGAAGCCAGCTTTGGATTATTTGTTGGGGCGTGGGCTCACGTCCAAGACGATTCGGCATTTTGGGCTGGGGTATTCCCTCAATTCTCGATTTGGCTTGGTTGACCATTTGAAGAAAAAGGGCTATACCTCTTATGAGATTGTGCAGTCTAATGTAGCCTTTGAATCCCGTACGGGAAAGGTTATGGATCGTTTCTTTTCTCGGGTGATGTTTCCCATTATTGATTTGAGAGGAAATGTGGTGGGGTTTGGCGGCCGCATTTTGACGGATGAAAAGCCGAAATATTTAAACACTTCGGACACGTTGGCCTTTAAGAAAAGCAATGGACTTTTCGCGATGAACTTTGCCAAAAACAGCAATCCTGAGCGACTGATTTTGGTGGAAGGCTATATGGATGTGATCGCGTTGCATCAGGCTGGATTTCCCAATGCAGTGGCCACGCTGGGGACGGCATTGACCAGCGAGCAGGCGAAACTGATGGCTCGTTATGTCAAAGAAGTAGTGATTTCTTATGATGCGGACGAGGCTGGTCAGAAAGCGGCGAGCCGTGCCATTCATTTGCTGCGGGAAGCGGGTTTATTGGTTAAAGTGCTTTCCATCGAGGGAGGAAAAGATCCGGACGAGTTTATCCGCTCCTTTGGTGATCAAGGACCGGCACGGTTTAAGCATCTGATTGAATCCAGCGGTAATGATATGGAATATCGATTGAGGAAGTTGAAAAGTCAATGTGATATGCAGATGCCGGAAGGCAAAGTAGCTTATCTTAATGGCGCTGCGGAACTGTTGGCAGAACTCGATAATCGGATGGAGCAGGAAATCTATGCTGGCCGTTTGGCTGAGGAAATGGAAATTGACCGTATTTCCATTTTGCTGCAAGTAGACAAGAACCGGAAAAAAGCCATGAGGAGCCGGAAAAAAAAGGAATTCCGGGAAATCCAACAGCAAATCACAGGCATGAAAGATACCGTAAATCCGGAAAAAAAGAAGCATTTGCGAGCAGCCAATGCGGAAGAAGGCTTGCTTGCTTGCTTGTTTCGGAATCAGGATGGACAGCAAGCGCAGAGGCTCTATGAAAAGCTTCCTCCGGAAAAGTTTTGCACTGGCTTCAATCGTCGGGTATATGAAACAATAATGGGGAAAATAATGAGTGGCAATGGTTGTGAGTTGGCGGATATTTCGGGAGATTTTTCGGTGGAAGAAATCAGTGGGATTTCCCGAATTTTAGCCAGGTACGATATGGTGCCCCTCTCATCTGAGGATGCTGAAGAATACAGCGATATTATTTTACAGGAATATCAAAAACTCTGTGCGGAAAATGTAGAATCTGCTCAGCCGCAGGACATCCAGGAGTATTTGCAAAAATTACGTGAGCAGAAAAAATAGGGGGACACAATTTATGGGAGCACCTGATAAGAAGTCAGTAATTCGAGATTTGATTGAGGTTGGTAAAAGCAAAGGCCAACTGACAACCAAGGAAATATTAGATGCTTTGGGCGAATTGGATTTTGAACCGGAACAGATCGAAAAATTCTATGATACCTTGGAGTCCCAAGGGGTGGAAATCATTGAGGACTTTGCCGATCTTCAAATGGAAGATTTAGAATTTTCCCCACAGTCCAGCGAAGGGGATGACCTGGAAAATGCTTTGAGTACCGAAGGCATTGCCATTGATGACCCAGTTAAGGTCTATTTGAAGGAGATCGGCCGTGTACCGCTGTTGTCCCCAGAAGAAGAGATTGATTTGGCAATCCGAATCATTGATGGTGATGAAGCAGCGAAAAAACGCTTGTCAGAAGCGAATCTGCGCTTGGTAGTCAGTATTGCCAAGCGTTATTTGGGACGTGGTATGCAATTTCTGGATTTGATTCAGGAAGGGAATTTGGGCTTGATCAAGGCTGTGGAAAAATTTGATTACACCAAGGGGTTCAAATTCTCTACCTATGCAACCTGGTGGATTCGTCAGGCTATTACCCGGGCAATTGCAGACCAGGCCCGCACCATTCGGATTCCTGTGCATATGGTGGAAACTATTAATAAAGTGAAGAAGGTTTCTAGCCAGCTTCTGCACACCAATGGACACGAACCAACTGCCGATGAGATTTCAGATGAATTGGACATGCCTGTGGATAAAGTTCGGGAAATTATGCGGGTAGCTCAGGAGCCGGTATCTCTGGAAACGCCCATTGGTGAGGAGGAGGACAGCCATCTTGGGGACTTTATTCCCGATGATGATGCTCCAGCGCCAGCCGACGCGGCTTCTCATACTCTGCTCAAGGAGCAGTTGGCAGAGGTTTTGGATACCTTGACTCCAAGAGAGGAAAAAGTGCTGCGGTTACGGTTTGGCTTGGAAGATGGTCGTTCCCGTACCTTGGAGGAAGTTGGAAAAGAGTTTAATGTTACTCGAGAACGGATTCGACAGATTGAGGCAAAGGCATTGCGGAAGCTGCGCCATCCAAGCCGCAGTAAAAAACTGAAGGACTTTTTAGATTGATAAGGGGCGTTGACATATGCACATGACGCTGGAGGCCGATTATGCAGTAAGGATTGTAGAATTGCTGTCGGATGCCGATCAGAGAATCGATGCACATACGATTTCGGAAAAAACCCAGGTGCCTCTTCGGTTTGCCCTAAAGATTCTGCGAAAGTTAGTCACGGATGGTTTGGTAAAATCTTATAAAGGCGCGCGGGGCGGCTATGTGATTGGCCGAGATCCAGCGACGATTACATTGCGTGAGGTGATTGAGTCGGTGGAAGGGCCCTATATGCTTAGCCGCTGCCAGCAGGATGCATATTGTTGTACCAACCATTCCTGTCGAGTACACAAGGTTTATGCTGAAATTTCTAAAATGGTTCGGGATAAACTGGACGAATATACCTTTGGCTCTTTGAAGTCACGCAAGGAGACCTCTGAAGCACAAAAAGAATAAAAAATAAAGAACCAGCTTGCCGAATCGGCATAGCTGGTTCTTTATTTTCTATGGATTATTTATGCTTGTTCTGCTCAAGCGTCGGAGGAGCCGTCCCAAACGATACTGGTTTCCCCCTGCTCATCCTCGATGATTTCATAAAGACCAGAAGGGGAATGGGGAAGCGCATTGCTTTTCACAAATTCGTCTGGCTGATGGTTGGGCAATGCAGAAAAATCCAGTGATTCCACTTCTTGGCCTTCTGGTACGCTAACAGAATCCGCTGGAGCTGTATTCTGCTGTTTTTTGAGCTCCGTGATTTGCGTATTCAGCGTTTCAATTTGATCCTCTAGGTTTTCAATCTTTTTCTCTTTGAGCTCTTGATCCAAGTTGTCACTGTTTTGTAACGCCAGGATTTGAGAGTTCAGGCTCATCTTTTGGTTTTCCAAATTCCGAAGCTGAGAATCCGTATCATTTGCTTTTGCGGCAAAGGATTGGGAAGAAATGCTGCTAACATTCATTGTCAAATCTCCCTTTAACAAATTTTAGAAAAGTAACTGGAAATTTTAGATATATCTTGACAAATAAGGAAAATCATTATACAATAATATACTGCATCATCATGGGATTTTATACTCTTGCTTGTAATACCTATTTTATCATGATTGCGACAAAAAGGCAAGAGTATCCTCAAAAAATGTTCACATTTTGGCCCCATGTTGAAAAACACAGGAAAAATTCCTAATGTAAAGACGGTAAATATATGAATGGAGTGATTGAGCCAATGGTGAATGTGAAGCCAAAGCAGTTGGGCAAGAATACTCGCATGAGTTTTTCTCGGATCGATGAAGTTTTGGATATGCCAAACTTGATTGAAGTGCAAAAGAATTCTTATGAATGGTTCCTCAAAGAAGGACTCAAGGAAGTATTTAAAGATGTTTCTGGTATCACGGATTATGCAGGAAACCTGGTTCTCGATTTTGTTAACTACAATCTGGAAAGAAATAAACCGAATTACAGCGTTCAAGAGTGTAAGGAACGAGATGCTACGTATGCGGCTCCGCTCCGTGTAACCGCACGGCTCCTCAACAAAGAAAGCGGTGAAATTAAAGAGTCGGAAGTTTTCATGGGCGATTTTCCTCTTATGACGGACAGCGGCACTTTTGTGATCAATGGCGCTGAGCGTGTGATTGTTTCCCAATTGGTTCGTTCTCCTGGTGTTTACTATAAGATGGAATATGACAAGACTGGTAAGGAATTGTTCAGTGCAACCGTGATTCCCAACCGTGGCGCATGGCTCGAATACGAAAACGACGCCAACGATGTTTTCTATGTTCGGATTGATAAAAATCGAAAACTCCCTGTCACAGTATTTATCCGCGCGTTGGGGTTAGGCACGGATGAGGAAATCCGTGAGTATTTTGGCGACGATGACCGCATGAATGCTACCATCGAAAAAGATTCCTGCACCAACACGGAAGAAGCTTTGTTCGAGGTATACCGTAAATTACGCCCTAGTGAGCCGCCGACCATTGAAAGTGCGCAAACCCACATCAATGGCCTATTTTTTGATGCCCGTCGTTATGATTTATCCCGTGTTGGCCGATATAAATACAATAAGAAGCTGAGCCTTGCCAACCGGATTTCCGGGCAGCAATTGTCCCAGCCAATTGTCAATCCTATGACTGGAGAGATTATGGCCGAAGCAGGGGAAGTGGTTTCCTTGGAAAAAGCCATGAAGATTGATGACGCTGGTGTTTGTATCGCTTATGTTACCGTCAACGAAAGGGAAGTCAAGGTGATTTCCAATGGCATGGTGGACATCAACCACTTTGTGAATTTTGACGCCAAGGAAGAATGTGGTATCCATGAACGGGTACGCTTTAGCGTTTTGGCAGAAATTCTGGAAGCTAACATGGATGAGGAAGAATTGAAAGAAACGATCCGCAATCGTGCGGATGAGCTTGTTCCAAAGCATATTATTATTGACGATATTTTTTCTTCTATCAACTATATGAACTGTTTGGCTGTCGGTTTGGGCCATGTGGATGATATTGACCACTTGGGCAACCGCCGGATCCGTTCTGTCGGTGAACTTTTGCAGAATCAGTTTCGAATTGGTTTTTCCCGTTTGGAGCGTGTTATTCGGGAAAGAATGACGTTGCAAGCACAGGATTTGGAAGTTTTAACGCCACATTCTTTGATTAATATTCGTCCAGTTGTGGCAGCGATTAAAGAATTCTTTGGATCTTCTCCGCTGTCTCAGTTTATGGATCAAACCAATCCGCTGGCGGAGTTGACCCATAAACGTCGTTTATCCGCGCTTGGTCCTGGCGGCCTTTCCAGAGACCGTGCGGGCTTTGAAGTGCGTGACGTTCACTATAGCCACTACGGCCGGATGTGCCCTATTGAGACTCCAGAAGGTCCTAACATTGGTTTGATTTCCTACTTGGCTACTTTTGCAAAAATCAATGAATATGGTTTTATTGAAGCGCCGTTCCGAAAAGTGGACAAAGAGACCGGTATCGTTTCCTCAGAAGTCATTTATATGACTGCGGATATGGAAGACGATTATATTGTCGCTCAAGCGAATGAACCGTTAGATGAGCAGGGAAGATTCCTCAATCAAAAGGTAAATGGCCGGTTCCGGGATGAGTTTGTGGAGGTAGAGCGTGATCAGGCCGACTATATGGACGTTTCTCCGCGGATGGTTGTATCCGTCGCTACTGCAATGATTCCATTCTTGGAAAACGATGACGCCAACCGTGCCTTGATGGGCTCCAACATGCAACGGCAAGCTGTGCCGTTGCTGAAAACCGAATCCCCGATTGTCGGTACGGGTATGGAATACAAAGCCGGCGTAGACTCTGGCGTTTGTGTCATTGCGAAACATGACGGTGTGGTACGCAGCGTCAGCGCTGACCAGGTTGTGGTGACCCGCGATGACGGACAAATTGACACTTACCATATTATTAAGTTTATGCGTTCCAACCAGGGAACTTGCATCAATCAGGTCCCAGTGGTCGAAAATGGCGAACGAATTCGAGCTGGCGATGTGATTGCGGATGGCCCTGCGACTAGCAATGGTGAAATCAGCTTGGGCAAAAACGCCCTGATCGGCTTTATGACATGGGAAGGCTATAACTACGAAGATGCAGTCCTAATCAATGAGAAAATTGTGCGGGATGACGTATATACATCCATTCACATTGAGGAATATGAGATCGAGTCTCGGGATACTAAGCTGGGACCGGAGGAGATTACCCGCGATATCCCCAACGTTAACGAGGACTTGCTCAGTGACTTGGACGAAAGCGGTATTATCCGGGTCGGCGCAGAGGTGCGTGCCGGCGATATTCTTGTGGGTAAAGTTACGCCCAAGGGAGAAACGGAACTGACTGCGGAAGAGCGTTTGCTCCGTGCGATCTTTGGTGAAAAGGCAAGAGAGGTACGGGATACTTCCCTGCGTGTTCCCCATGGCGAATATGGCATTGTGGTAGACGTGAAAGTCTTTACTAGAGAAAACAGCAACGACGAACTGAGTCCAGGCGTGAACAAAGTGGTGCGTTGTTACATTGCGCAGAAGCGTAAGATTTCAGTTGGCGATAAGATGGCGGGCCGTCACGGAAATAAGGGCGTTGTTTCCCGGATTTTGCCACAGGAGGATATGCCATTCCTGCCGGATGGCACACCGTTGGATATTGTGCTCAATCCTCTGGGCGTTCCTTCCCGTATGAACATCGGCCAGGTGCTGGAGGTTCACTTGGGTTATGCAGCAAAGGCTTTGGGGTGGAAGATTATGACCCCGGTTTTTGACGGCGCTCACGAAGGCGATATTTCCGAGTGTTTGAAAATGGCAGGCTACCGCGAGGACGGCAAAACCATCCTACAGGATGGCCGGACCGGTGAATTCTTTGATAATCCGGTTACCGTTGGCTATATGTACTACTTGAAGCTCCATCACTTGGTTGATGATAAAATCCACGCTCGTTCGACTGGTCCATATTCCTTGGTTACCCAGCAGCCTCTGGGCGGCAAGGCACAGTTTGGTGGTCAGCGTTTTGGTGAGATGGAAGTTTGGGCGCTGGAAGCTTATGGCGCTGCATATACCCTCCAAGAGATTTTGACCGTCAAGTCGGATGATGTGGTCGGTCGTGTAAAGACTTATGAATCAATCGTAAAAGGACAGAATATTCCAAAGCCAGGTGTTCCAGAGTCCTTTAAGGTTCTGATTAAAGAATTACAATCCTTGGGTCTGGATGTCAAGGTTTTGGATAAGGACAATTTGGAGATTGATCTGAAGCAAAACTTTGATGACGATGATGACATTGGATTTAAGCCTTCTGATGAAAGCTTTGATGAGCCAAATGTAGAAACCGACGACATGGAAGGTTATACCGTGCAAGATGTGGAAGATGAGATGGAGCCTGCGGAAAGCTCTGACTTGGATGACATTTTTGGTAGTGATGATTCCTACGAAGATGAGTATACCGACGATACCGATGATATGGAATAAGTAGGGGGTACCAAGATGGAATTTAACGTGTTTGAATCGATCAAAATTGGCATTGCTTCTCCAGATAAAATTCGGGAATGGTCCCACGGAGAAGTGAAAAAGCCGGAAACAATCAATTACCGTACACTCAAGCCGGAACGGGATGGCTTGTTCTGTGAACGGATCTTTGGTCCCCAAAAGGACTGGGAATGTCACTGCGGAAAATATAAACGAATTCGCTATAAAGGCAAGGTTTGCGACCGCTGCGGCGTAGAAGTAACCCGGGCAAAAGTGCGCCGGGAACGGATGGGTCATATTGAACTGGCCGCTCCCGTTTCTCATATCTGGTATTTTAAAGGAATCCCATCCCGGATGGGGCTATTGCTGGACATTTCCCCACGGATGCTGGAAAAGGTGCTGTATTTTGCCCTTTATATTGTCACCGACCCTGGCAGCGTTCGTGAGCTGCAGAAAAAGCAAATGCTCAACGAAAAAGAATATCGGGATATGCGGGAAAAATATGAGGATGATTTCCAAGCTGGCATGGGTGCGGAAGCCATTAAAACTCTGTTAGCTGAGCTGGATTTGGATCAGATTTCCACAGAATTGAAAGAGGAGCTGGCGACCGCCGCTGGTCAAAAACGGGTTCGTATTTTAAAACGCCTGGAAGTCGTGGAGGCGTTCCGTCTTTCCGGTAACCGTCCAGAATGGATGATCCTTGACGTTGTCCCGGTGATTCCTCCAGATATTCGCCCAATGGTTCAGTTAGATGGCGGCCGTTTTGCTACCTCTGACTTGAATGATTTGTATCGACGGGTAATCAACCGGAACAACCGCCTGAAACGCTTGTTGGAGTTGGGCGCGCCGGATATTATTGTTCGTAATGAAAAGCGGATGCTTCAGGAAGCGGTTGACGCTTTGATTGATAATGGCCGTCGTGGCCGCCCAGTGACTGGACCCAATAACCGTCCGCTGAAATCTTTGTCCGATATGCTGAAGGGAAAACAAGGTCGGTTCCGTCAGAACCTGCTCGGCAAGCGTGTAGATTATTCCGGTCGTTCCGTTATCGTTGTTGGGCCGGAGCTGAAAATGTACCAGTGTGGTCTACCCAAAGAGATGGCTTTGGAGCTTTTTAAGCCGTTTGTTATGAAACGGCTGGTGGAAACCGGTGCGGTGGGCAATATCAAAGCTGCAAGAAAAGCGGTGGAACGCGCTCGCCCAGAAGTGTGGGATGCTTTGGAGATTGTGATCAAAAATCATCCGGTGCTCTTGAACCGTGCGCCAACACTGCATAGACTGGGGATTCAGGCCTTTGAGCCAGTGCTGGTAGAAGGCCGCGCTTTGAAGTTGCATCCATTGGTATGTACCGCTTACAATGCAGACTTTGATGGCGACCAAATGGCGGTTCACGTTCCGCTTTCTGCGGAAGCCCAAGCGGAAGCCCGCTTCCTAATGCTAGCCGCCGGAAACCTGCTCAAGCCTTCCGATGGCCGCCCGGTTGCAGTGCCGACACAGGATATGATCTTAGGTTCTTATTATCTTACCTTGGAGAAAGATGGCGAACCAGGCGAGGGCAAGATTTTCCGTGATGTAAATGAAGCGCTGATGGCATATGATGCCCATATTGTCAGCCTTCATGCGAAAATTAAAGTTCGCCGCACCATGGAAGTCAACGGAGAAATGGTTTCTAAACTGGTGAACACCACCGTTGGCCGCATTATTTTCAACCGTCCGGTTCCTCAGGATCTGGGCTATGTTGATCGGAACGATCCGGAAAAGATGTTTGAGTTTGAGATCAATTTCCTGGCTGGTAAAAAGCAGTTGGGGAAAATTATTGATAAGTGTATCAAAGTTCACGGAACTGCAAGAACAGCAGAGGTTTTGGATGAGATCAAATCACAGGGTTATAAATATTCTACCAAGAGCGCCATTACCGTTGCAGTGTGCGACGCAACCATTCCACCGGCAAAGAAACAAATCATTGCCGATGCGGAACGGGAGATTGATGAAATCACCGACGAGTTTAAAATGGGTTTGCTGTCGGATTCCGAGCGTTACAACGCTGTTTTGAAAACATGGGAGAAGGCAACCAATGACGTTACCGATGCCCTTCAGAAAAACCTGCATCAATACAATCCGATCTTTATGATGGCGGACTCCGGCGCCCGTGGTTCCATGAGCCAGATTCGTCAGTTAGCTGGTATGCGCGGCTTGATCGCCAACACCTCTGGTAAAACCATTGAAATCCCGATCCGCGCCAACTACCGGGAAGGCCTCAATATTTTGGAATACTTTATTTCTTCCCGTGGTGCGAGAAAGGGCTTGGCCGATACTGCTTTGAGAACGGCTGACTCTGGTTACTTGACCCGTCGTCTGGTTGACGTTTCCCAGGAAGTGATTATCCGGGAAGACGACTGCGGCGCAACTAAGGGCTTGGAGGTCTTTGATATCCGGGAGGGAAAAGAATCCATCGAGCCATTGAGCGAGCGGTTGATTGGCCGTTATCTGGTTCACGACTTTGTGGATGAATTGACCGGCGAGGTACTGGTATCCAAGGATAAATTGATGGATGACGACGATGCGGAAATCATCGTTTCCAGTGGTGTGACCCACATTGAGATTCGTTCGATTCTGGATTGCTGTGCAAAACATGGTATTTGTAAAAAGTGCTACGGTGCAAACTTGGCAAACGGTATGCCGGTCAGCGTTGGCGAGGCGGTTGGTATTATTGCCGCTCAATCCATTGGTGAACCAGGTACTCAGCTTACCATGAGAACATTCCATACTGGCGGTGTTGCCAGCGCCGAGGATATTACCCAGGGTCTGCCTCGTGTGGAAGAGCTCTTTGAAGGCAGAAAGCCAAAGCATTTGGCAATTATCAGTGAAATTGATGGTGTGGTTTCCTTTGAAGAGATCAAGAAAAACCGTCATGCTGTGATTACCAACCCAGAAACTGGAGAACAAAAAGCTTATATGATTCCCTTCGGTTCCCGCTTGACGGTGAAGGAAGATCAGGAAATTAAAGCTGGCGCCCGGATTACGGAAGGGTCTGTCAATCCTCACGATGTGCTGGCCATCAGCGGCACTCAAGCTGTTCAGGATTATCTGATCCAGGAAGTACAGCGCGTATACCGGATGCAGGGTGTTGATATTAATGATAAGCATATTGAGGTTATTGTTCGTCAGATGATGAAAAAGGTTCGTGTTGACGAGGCCGGTGACACCACTTTACTGCCAAGTTCCTTGGCCGAAAAGAGTGAATTTGAGGCGGAGAATCAACGGATCCGGGAACGGATTGAGGCAGGGGAAACCGATCTGCAAGAAGCTACTTGCACGCCAGTGCTGCTTGGTATCACCAAAGCGTCTTTGGCAACTGATTCCTTCCTATCTGCAGCATCTTTCCAGGAAACAACCCGTGTTCTGACTGATGCGGCCATTAAGGGAAAGGTAGATCCGTTGCTTGGTCTAAAAGAAAATGTTATCATTGGCAAATTGGTTCCAGCTGGTACCGGTATGAAGTGCTACAGCGACGTACAAATAGAATCGGAAAATCAGGTATTGACAAACGACACCATTTGATGTTATAATCTTAAATCGTAGTGGTTTGTTGAAAATCTGGTAAACAAACCCATCAAATACATGGTTATTTGATGGGTTTCTATTTTGAATTTCAATGAATAAAACTGGGATAAACTGGGTATTCTATACTCATTTATCATAGAAAATAAAAAAGAGAGGAGGTATTATATGCCTACGTTTAACCAATTGGTTCATACTGGCAGAGAGGTTCACGAGAAGAAAGCGAAGGCTCCTGCACTTTTGAAGGGCTGGAACTCGAAGAAAAGAGTTGCAATCAACCAGAATTCCCCACAAAAGCGCGGCGTTTGCACTTCCGTGAAAACTGCAACTCCTAAGAAGCCAAACTCCGCGCTCAGAAAGATCGCCAGAGTTCGTCTTTCCAATGGAATTGAAGTGAGTGCTTACATCCCAGGCGTTGGTCATAACCTGCAAGAGCATAGCGTTGTTATGATCCGCGGCGGTCGTGTTAAGGATCTCCCTGGTGTGCGTTACCACATCATCCGTGGTACCCTTGATGCTCAAGGCGTAGCAAAGCGGATGCAGGCTCGTTCCAAGTATGGCGCTAAGCGTCCAAAGCCAGGCGCAGCAAAATAATCTTGGAAAGCTAACTGATTGACAAAAAACCTAAAGGCTGCGCGTCCGAAAAGGGATGCCATGCAGCAGCGTTTATTATAGATAATCGCTTCTGTATTGGCCAACGGGAGTTTGTCGCTTTCGAGTACCAATGATATCATTTATGTGAAGGAGGGAAGTAAAGTGCCAAGAAGAGGCTCTATCGCCAAGCGTGATGTTTTGGCGGATCCACTATATAATTCTAAGCTCGTAACTCGTTTGATCAACAATATTATGTACGACGGTAAGAAGGGTGTTGCCCAGAAAATCGTTTATGGTGCATTTGATATTGTCCGTGAGAAAACAGGAAAAGACCCATTGGAGGTTTTTGAGCAGGCAATGGAAAACATTATGCCACAACTTGAGGTTAAGGCTCGCCGTGTGGGCGGTGCGACTTACCAGGTTCCAATGGAGGTTCGTCCCGAAAGAAGAGAGACTCTGGGTCTGCGTTGGGTGACCAACTATTCCAGACTGAGATCGGAAAAGACCATGAGAGAAAGACTTGCTGGGGAAATCCTGGATGCTGTTAACGGTGCTGGCGGCGCTGCAAAGAAGCGCGATGATACACATAAGATGGCAGAAGCGAACAAGGCGTTTGCACACTACAGATGGTAATTCCATCCCGAAGTGGCTGATGTGTAATATGAAAACCAACATTCCTATGCAGAATTTAAGGAGGAAACTATGGCAAGGCAAATTGCTCTCGAATTAACCCGTAATATCGGCATCATGGCCCACATTGATGCGGGTAAAACAACAACGACAGAACGTATTTTGTTCTATACTGGCGTTAACCACAAGCTTGGTGAAACTCATGATGGTTCTGCTACTATGGACTGGATGGCACAGGAGCAAGAAAGAGGTATTACCATTACCTCCGCTGCAACAACCTGTTTTTGGAAAGGTCATAGAATCAACATCATCGACACCCCAGGTCACGTTGACTTCACCGTAGAAGTAGAACGTTCTTTGCGTGTATTGGACGGTTCGGTAACCGTATTTTGCGCAAAGGGTGGTGTTGAGCCGCAATCCGAGACTGTGTGGCGTCAAGCAGACGAGTACAAAGTTCCTCGTATGGCTTATGTCAATAAAATGGACATCATGGGCGCGGATTTCTACCGTGTTGTTCAAATGATGAAGGATCGTCTGAAGTGTAATGCAGTACCGATCCAACTTCCAATCGGCAGTGAAGATACCTTCCGCGGGATTATCGACCTGGTAGAAATGGAAGCTGATATTTACTACGATGATATGGGCAAGGATATGCGCACCGAAGAAATCCCTGCCGATATGTTGGAAAAAGCTCAGCAATACCGTATGGAGTTGGTAGAGCATGTAGCTGAGCAGGATGACGAGCTCATGGAGAAGTATCTTATGGGCGAGGAGATTACCAAAGAAGAAATCATGCAGGGGATTCGAAAGGCGACTTTGAATAACCAAATGATTCCAGTTTGCTGCGGTACTTCTTATCGGAATAAGGGCGTTCAAAAGCTTCTGGATGCGATCATTTCCTACATGCCTGCTCCAACTGATATCCCAGCTATGAAGGGTGTCAACCCGGAGACTGGCGAGGAGGATGTCCGTAAGGCTTCCGACGATGAGCCATTCTCCGCACTGGCCTTTAAGATCGCAACCGATCCATTTGTTGGTAAGCTGTGCTTCTTCCGGGTATACTCCGGTAAACTGGATGCGGGTGCAACCGTTTATAACTCCACGAAGGATAGCAATGAGAGGATCGGCCGGATTCTCCAGATGCACGCGAACCACAGACAGGATATTGATACTGTATATGCAGGTGATATCGCGGCTGCGGTTGGTTTGAAGAATACCACAACGGGTGATACTTTGTGTGATGATAAACACCCAATTATCCTGGAATCCATGGAGTTCCCAGAGCCGGTTATCCATGTTGCAATTGAGCCGAAAACAAAGGCGGGACAAGAAAAGATGGGTATGGCTTTGGCGAAGCTGGCAGAGGAAGATCCAACTTTCCGTGCTTATACCGACGAGGAGACCGGACAAACTATTATTGCTGGTATGGGTGAGCTCCACCTGGAAATCGTTGTTGACCGTCTGCTTCGTGAATTTAAGGTAGAGGCAAATGTTGGTAAGCCGCAGGTTGCTTATAAAGAAACCGTGCGCAAGCTGGCTGATGTGGATACCAAATATGCAAGACAGTCCGGTGGTAAGGGTCAATACGGCCACGTTAAAATCAAGTTGGAACCAAACCCAGAGAAGGGCTATGAGTTTGTCAACGCAGTGGTTGGCGGTGCGATTCCGAAGGAATACATCCCAGCAGTTGACCAAGGTATCCAAGGCGCATTGTTATCCGGCGTTTTGGCTGGCTACAATGTTGTGGATGTCAAAGTAACCCTCTATGATGGTTCTTACCATGAGGTTGACTCCTCTGAAATGGCCTTTAAGATTGCCGGTTCTATGGCAGTGAAAGAGGCAATGAGAAAAGCAGACCCTGTTCTGTTGGAGCCAATCATGAAAGTTACCGTTATTGTTCCAGAGGATTATATGGGCGATGTTATCGGTGACTTGAACTCCCGCCGCGGTATGATTTTGGGCATGGAAGCTCTGCCAGGCGCACAGCAAATTAATGCTCATGTTCCGCTGTCTGAAATGTTTGGATATGCAACCGACATGCGTTCCAAGACCCAGGGCAGAGGCCAATATACTATGGAGCCAAGCCATTACGCTGAGGTTCCAAAGTCTGTTGGAGAGGCAATTATTACTGCACGTGGGAAAAAGAGTGAATAAGTTGCAAAATGCGCTTGATTTTTAACTCTAGACTTGATAAAATTGTATTATAGCTTATCCTAATAAACAATACAAAACACCTGTACAATAAAAGGAGGAATTCCAATGGCAAAGGCAAAATTCGAAAGAAACAAACCACACGTAAACATTGGTACCATTGGCCACGTTGACCATGGTAAAACAACTACCACAGCTGCTATCACAAAGGTTCTGAACCTGAATGGTGAGGCTGAGTTCGTTGATTATGCTAACATTGATAAGGCTCCAGAAGAAAGAGCTCGTGGCATCACAATCAACACTTCTCACGTTGAGTATGAGACTGACAATCGTCACTACGCTCACGTTGACTGCCCTGGACACGCCGACTACGTGAAAAACATGATTACTGGTGCTGCTCAAATGGACGGTGCTATTCTCGTAGTATCTGCAGCAGACGGTCCAATGCCACAAACTAGAGAGCACATTCTTCTGTCCCGTCAGGTTGGTGTTCCACACATTGTTGTGTATATGAACAAAGCTGACCAAGTAGATGACGAAGAGTTGCTTGACTTGGTAGAGATGGAAATTCGTGACCTCCTGAATGAATATGAATTTGATGGTGATAACACCCCTATTATTCGTGGCTCTTCTTTGAAGGTTTTGGAATCTACTTCCACTGATATCAATGCTCCTGAATATGCTTGCATTCTTGAGTTGATGAAGGCTGTTGACGAATTCATCCCAACTCCAACCCGTAATGGTGATCTGCCATTCTTGATGCCTGTTGAGGACGTATTTACTATTACCGGTCGTGGTACTGTTGCTACTGGTAGAGTTGAGCGTGGCGTTGTTAAGGTATCTGAGGAAGTTGAGATCATCGGCTTGACCGAGGAACGCAAGAAAGTTGTTGTAACTGGTCTTGAGATGTTCCGCAAGACTCTGGATTTCGCAGAGGCTGGCGATAATGTTGGCGTTCTGTTGCGTGGTGTTCAAAGAACGGATATTGAGCGTGGTCAAGTTCTGGCAAAACCAGGTTCTATCAATCCACACACCAAGTTTAAGGGTCAAGTTTACGTTTTGACTAAGGAGGAAGGCGGCCGTCATACTCCTTTCTTTAACAACTATCGTCCACAGTTCTACTTCAGAACTACTGACGTTACTGGTGTTATCACTCTCCCAGAAGGCACAGAGATGTGTGTACCTGGCGATAATGTTGAAATGGATGTTGAGCTGATTACTCCAATCGCGATCGAAGAGGGCCTGCGTTTCGCTATCCGTGAGGGTGGTCACACCGTTGGTTCCGGCGTTGTAGTTGCGATTAACGAATAATTTTATTTTTATAAAATAAAATGCAGGGTCGCAGTCTTTTGGGCTGCGGCTCTTTTTGTGCTATCCATTTACAATTTTAATCAAAAATTTCACTTTTTTTATCCACAAAATCAATTTACAGAATTCTTGGATTATGATAAAATAAAAAGAAATCAATTGAATAGCTCCTTATCAAGAGTGACGGAGGGAACAGGCCCTTTGATGTCCAGCAACCTACAAGTAATGTAAGGTGCTAAATCCTGCGGGTAAGCCGAAAGATGAGGTTATGTTTCACCGGACGGCACAAACGAGCTGTTCGGTGTTTTTAATTTTATAGAAATATTTAGGGGGAAACCAAAATGTCCAAATATTATTTTACTTCCGAATCTGTAACGGAAGGACACCCAGATAAGCTTTGTGATAAAATTTCCGATGCAGTTTTGGATGAAATTTTATCGAAGGATCCACAAGCTCACGTAGCTTGTGAAGTAACGGCTACAACTGGTATCATTAATGTAATGGGAGAGATTTCTACAGAGTGTTATGTGGATATTGCTTCCTTAGCTAGAGATGTGGTGAAGGAAATTGGATATGACGACCCTGCTTGTGGCTTTGATGGCAATACCTGCGCAGTAACCCTCTCCATTGATGTGCAGTCTCCTGATATTGCAGCAGGTGTTAATGAATCCTATGAGTCCCGGAACGGTGCTACCGATGAAAAAGATAAAATTGGCGCTGGCGATCAGGGTATGATGTTTGGTTTTGCCTGTGATGAGACTCCAGAAATGATGCCTTTGGCAATTTCTTTGGCTCATAAGCTGGCAAAACAGTTGGCAAAAGTTCGGAAGGATCGCACACTGTCCTACTTACGTCCAGACGGAAAAACACAAGTTACCATTGAGTATGAGGATGATCGAGTCGTTCGGGTAGATACTGTTGTGATTTCGACTCAACACGATCCTCATGTAGCGTTGGAACAAATTCGAGAGGATTTGCTGAAAAATGTGATACAGGTAGTCATTCCTCCTCATTTATTGGATGAGCAAACGAAGTATTTGATCAATCCAACCGGCCGCTTTGTTGTAGGTGGGCCAGTTGGGGATACTGGTTTGACTGGAAGAAAGATCATCATCGATACTTATGGCGGTTATGGCCGGCATGGTGGCGGTGCATTCTCGGGTAAGGATCCAACAAAAGTGGATCGTTCCGCTGCTTATGCTGCTCGTTATGTAGCAAAAAATATTGTAGCCGCTAAATTGGCAAAGAAATGTGAGGTTCAGATTGCTTATGCAATTGGTGTCGCCCATCCAGTTTCCATCATGGTGGAGACTTTCGGTACTTCTTCCTATAATCATCAAGATTTAGAAAAAGCAGTGCGGAAAGTATTTGATTTGCGCCCGACCGCCATTATTGAGTACTTAGATTTACAAAAACCAATTTACCGAAATCTGGCTGCATACGGTCACATGGGTCGAGAAGATTTAGGAGTAAAATGGGAAAAAGTGGATAAAGT
This sequence comes from Clostridiales bacterium, assembly GCA_022801595.1. Lineage (GTDB taxonomy): Bacteria > Bacillota > Clostridia > Oscillospirales > Acutalibacteraceae > UMGS1071. The sequence goes on from JAAWSO010000005.1 coordinate 43,360, forward strand.
AGATGAAATCATCAAGGCTTTGGAAACAGTGTAAGAATCGGTGAAAATATTCAGAGGGAATTTTAAGAAAAATTCTCTCTGTTTTTTTGTTAAAAATATCAAGTTTTTCTCCGTGTCAAAATTCTGATAAAGACATAAAATAGAACGAGGTGAGAAAAATGCTGGTCTTGTTCGGAAAAATTTGTTTTGTCTTATTGGCGATTATTGGTTTAACTACATGCTTTCGTTGGATTCTAAAAAAATTATTTCAGCCCAAAAATCATGGGATAGTCACAATTTTTCTTTCCGTATATGGCCATGATGAAGGAATCGAATATACATTAAAAAGCTTAATTTCTCAATATGAGTGGTCAGATCAATGTACAGGAAAATATCGTATTGTTTGCTTAGATCATCATATGGATCCAGAAACGAAATTCATCTGTGAAACTATTTCTAGGCACTATTCCTTTGTAAAAATTTGCTCCCCAGAAAAGGCTTTGGAACTATTGCAGAATTAAGAAGAGGATTTGCAAATATATCAATAAAGTATTATACTTATAAGGATAAACATTGAAATTTACAATGAAGGAAATAATTGGAATGACAGAAGGCACACTTTTCGAAATGACGGGGACAATCGAACAGATTATCTATCGGAATGAAAAAAACGGATATACCATTTTAGATTTAAATGTGGAAGATGAATTGGTAGTTGTAGTAGGGATCATGCCATTTGTGGGTGCAGGAGAAGAATTGCATGTCATAGGCAAGTGGGTGAATCACCCCACGTTTGGCGACCAATTTAAGGCAGAGACGTTCGAACGGGCCAAGCCTGCAACTGTTGCAGCTATGTTGAAGTATCTTTCTTCTGGTGCGGTTAAGGGAATTGGTAAAACGACCGCGGCAAAAATTGTAGAAACCTTTGGAGAAAAAACCCTGGAAATCATTGAAAAAGAGCCGGATCGTCTTTGCATCATTAAGGGCATCACACAAAAAAAGGCACAGGATATTAGCGAGGAATTTCAACGAATTTATGGAATTAAGGAGTTAATGCTACGTCTGAGTAAGTATGGAATTACCCCAGAAGAAGCAGTTCGCATTTGGAAGCTTTATGGGAATCAATCCGTGGAAATGGTGGAATCGGATCCTTTTTGTCTTTGTGAAAATGGATTAAATATTGATTTTGTGCGGGCGGATAGCATTGCAGAAACGCTTCGCCATCCACAGGATGATCGATGCCGCATACAGGCGGGAATTCTCTATGTACTTCGCCATAATATGAATAACGGTCATACTTGTTTACCTACCCAGAAGCTGACGGAGGCTACCTCACGCATGCTTGGAGTAGAAAATGAGTTAACCCAATTATGTCTGGAAACCATGATTCAGGACCAGACGGTGATTGCGGAAACTTTTGGACAAGGGGAACATAAACGAGAATATATTTTTACTAGTTCCCTGCACCAGTCAGAAGTGTATGCAGCAAGTCGGCTGACCATGTTGTTACGATTTCCGCCCCAGTCGATTGTAGGAATTGAAGAACATATCCGAGAGGTGGAAGCATGCTTCCAAATTCAGTATGCTGCCCGTCAAAAACAGGCAATTCGGGATGCCTTGGAGAAGGGGATTTTAATTTTAACAGGAGGCCCTGGGACTGGAAAAACTACAACACTCAATGCGATTATTACTATCTTAGAAGAAAATGGGGAACGGGTATCGTTGGCGGCACCAACTGGCCGCGCAGCCAAACGAATGTCTGAATTAACTGGGCGGGAAGCCAAAACCATTCACCGGCTGTTACAGGTGGAATGGAACGAAAAGGATAAGCCTGTTTTTGCAAAAAACGAAAAAAATCTTCTGGAATGTGATGCGTTGGTTTTGGATGAGTTGTCCATGCTGGACGCACAGCTTTTTGAAAATGTTTTGCGTGCCCTTCCGTTAGGGTGCCGTTTTATTATGGTGGGGGACTGCGATCAATTACCTTCTGTGGGTCCTGGCAATGTATTAGGGAATTTAATTGCCACGGAAATAATCCCTGTGGTGCAATTAAATGAGATTTTTCGTCAATCTATGGAGAGTTTAATTGTCACCAATGCTCATAAAATTGTGGCGGGACAAATGCCAGATTTACACATTAAAAACAGCGATTTCTTTTTTCTCCCTTATCACGATGGAAAAACGATTTCTTCTGTTTTAGTTGATTTATGTGTGAGACGTTTGCCCGCTAGTTATGGGTATAGTATTTGGTCAGAAATTCAAGTGCTGTGTCCCAGTAGAAAGGGAGAACTAGGCACCATAGAATTAAACCGTAAGATACAAGAAGCCATCAATCCCAGGGAACCAGGAAAACAAGAAATTCAAATAAACGGGACAATCTTTCGGGAACGGGATAAAGTGATGCAGATAAAAAATAATTATAACATTCCTTGGACCAAAAGTGATGGTAGTATAGGGGAAGGGGTGTTTAATGGGGATATTGGAATTCTTTTAGATATTGATCAAGCGGCAGGAACGATGACGGTGCAAATGGAAGATCGTTTGGTACAATATGATATCGAAAATGCAGGAGAATTGGAATTGGCCTATGCGATGACAGTACATAAAAGTCAGGGGAATGAGTTCCCAGCCATTGTAATGCCTATGTTCCCAGGTCCCCCTCAGTTATACTATCGCAATTTACTATATACGGCAATTACCCGTGCAAAATCATTATTGATCTTAGTAGGGACAGAGAAAACGATACGCACTATGGTAGAAAATGACCGGAAAACAAGACGATATTCTGGACTATATTATTTTTTGAAGGAGGACATGAATCATGAAGTTTAAAGAAGTATTTTCTCTTTTTTTAGATGCGCTTTATCCTCCTCGCTGTTTGTTTTGCGGAACTGTGATTTCGCCAGGAGAAAGACTATGTGAGTTATGTGAGCAAGAAAACCCTATGCTCCATCAAAGCAGATGGATTTTACTTCCGAGTCCATATCAGGATGAAAAAATAGAATGTAAAGTTATATACCATTACAAAAATGGAGTAAAAGAAGCGATTTTAGATTTTAAATTTCATGATAAACCGGAAAATTCTAGTTTTTTTGCAGAAAAAATGAATGAATCTGTGATGGAAAGCTATAATACTTTACATATCGATTTTATAACAGCGGTTCCAATTTCACGAGAAAGAAGAAAAGAACGGGGATATAATCAATCTGAATTGTTGGCGAAACAGCTAGTAAAACAAAAAAATTTGATCTATGTACCTTGTTTAGAAAAGAAAAAGGACAATTTTGAACAACATAAGCTTTCTGCGAAGGACCGAAAAGAAAATGTGATTGATGTTTATGAATGCGTAAATTGTGAAATGATAAAGGGGAAGACTGTCCTCTTAATTGATGATATTGTAACAACGGGATATACCTTAGCAGAGTGTGCGAAGACACTTTATGAGGCTGGGGCGAAAAAAGTCGTTTGTGCTGCAATCGCCACCAGTGCAGTGGAAAATTCTGATTTCGATCATTAAATTGTTATTTTCCTTGTAATATAATAGGGGAAAAATAAGAAGAATATAGGGAAGAAGGAAAAAGGTGGGATCTGAATTGGTAGGTACCGATATTGCTATTGACTTGGGTACAGCTGCTATTAAATTTTATTTGCAGGGAAAAGGCCTTGTCATCAATGAACCAGCTGTAGTGGCCGTTAATATAAAATCTGGGCAGATTATTGCTGTAGGAAAAAAGGCTTATTCTATGGTAGGAAAAACATCAGAAAAAATTGCAGTTGTGGGGCCAATGCGCCGTGGCGTGATTTCGGATTTCGCTATGGCAGAATATTTGATTCAATATTATTTAAATAAGGTTGGAGGAAGTAAATTATTTATGCCTCGCGTAGTCGTTAGTGTGCCTTGTGAAATTACTGAGGTAGAGAAGCGGGCTGTCGTGGATGCGGTAAGCTCAGCAGGAGTACGGAAGATTTGTTTGATTCAGGAGCCAATTGCTGCGGCCATGGGCGCTGGCATTGATATTGCAGCTCCTCGTGGCTCTTTGGTTGTGGATGTGGGCGCTGGAACCACGGATATGGCGGTCATTTCTTTGAGTGGCATTTCTTCTTCCCGTACTGTTCAACTAGCAGGTGATAACTTTGACGACGAAATAATGAAATATGTCCGACGAAAATACAATTTAATTATCGGAAAAAAAATGGCGGAACAAGCCAAAGTTGCAATTGGGTGTGTATATCCGAGAGAACAAAGGACCGTGTATCGTATGAAGGGAAACCATTCTAAGACAGGAATGCCACATTGGGCAGATGTGACCAGCGATGATATTCTGGCAGCATTGTTGCGTCCCTGTCTACGTTTGATTCGCAATATGCACGGGGTTTTGGAGCAGACGCCGCCTGAATTGCTGCATGATATTTATGAAGACGGTATTGTTTTAACCGGGGCTTCCTCATTATTATATGGCTTTGATAAGTTAGTAGAAAAGAAAATGAAGCTTCCTGTTCGCATTGCTTATGACGCAGACATTTGTGTAGCATTAGGGACCGGAAAGGCACTGGAATTTATTGATAAAATGGAAAATGTGTCATATGGGATATTGAATCCGCTAAGTGTTGCTTATTAAAAAAGAAAAACAACCAACATGTTATAATTCATGTTGGTTGTTTTTTTTATTGTTTTGCTTTATATTTTTCGACAATTAGATTGGCGCATTTGTAGATATCTCCGCCACCAAGAGTAAGGATCAAATCGCCTGGCTGCGCTTGTTTCATAACATAGTTGCTGATTTCCTCGAAGGAAGGAAACCAGCAGCTTCCAGGCACCTTATCAGCCAAATCCTGCACTTGGATCCCATAGGTGTTCACTTCACGTACCGCCAGGATTTCGGTCATAACAACATGATCTGGAATCCGTAATGCCTCCGCGAAATCATCGAGGAGCAGGTAGGTGCGGGAGAACGTATGGGGTTGAAAAATGGCCCATACTTTTCGGTATCCCATATTCATAGCAGCGTTTAAGGTGGCATTTAGCTCCGTAGGATGGTGAGCAAAATCATCTGCAACTGTAACTCCTTGAAAGGTACCTAACTGTTCAAATCTACGGTGGACACCTGTAAATTCATTTAAACCTTTTGCAATGGCTTCTGGATTTACTCCATAATAATGGGCAGTCGCGGCAGCGGCCAAAGCGTTGAGAATATTGTGCTTGCCAGGTATCGAAAGCTTAATGTCCGTCAGTTTTTCCCCACGGTACATAAGCGTAAAATCTTCACACGCTTTTGGTTCATCAATGATATTCGTCACGGAGTAATCATTGGAAGGATCCAAACCAAAGGTGATAACATTCAAATTAGGGATTCCTTCAAGTGCCTTGCGAACACTTTGATCGTCTCCATTGACGATCAAAGCTTCTGTTGTTTTGGAAGCAAAGCGATGGAAGGATTTGATAATGTTTTCCAGAGATCCAAAATATTCCAGATGATCCGCATCTACGTTAAGAATAATGGAAACCGTAGGAGTTAACTGTAAAAAAGTATCTACATATTCACAAGCTTCGCATATCATAATATCAGAATTTCCCACCCGTGCATTACTGCCAATAAAGGGAAGCTTCCCACCGATAATGGCAGAAGGATCTTTCTGACCTGTCGTCATAATTTGTGTGATCATGGAAGTGGTGGTGGTTTTACCGTGGGTACCAGCAACAGCAATCACATGGCGGTACTGTTGTGTCACAATTCCTAACATAACGGAACGTTCTACTGTGGGGATTCCTTTTGCTTGGGCGGCTGCCAATTCTGGATTTTCTGGCTTCACAGCAGCACTGTAAACCACCAATTCCGCGCCAGTATCCGTAATATTCTCAGCTTTTTGCCCCATGATTACTGGTACTCCCCAAGAACGCACCCGTTCCAGGGTATCCGATTCATTGATGTCGGAGCCTGTGACCACAAATCCCTTGTGGTGCAAAATTTCAGCGATTGGGCTCATTCCAGAGCCTCCAATCCCAATAAAGTGTATCTTTTTTATTTTTTCTAAAAGATCTTTGTTTTCCATACTTCATTTGCTCCTTAGTGATTTCAAAATCAAGCTTACCTTTATTATATTGCGGAATGAGGGTAAAATAAACACCTTTTATCTGAATTTTACAAAAAAGGAAATTTTTAATTCTAATTTTATATTATACCATAAAAAAGCAGGTTTGGCTATGGTTTCCAACTCACAGGATTAAAATCTTTTCCATACTATGGAATAAATAAACTCAAGGGTGGAGGGTTTTTGGAATGGTTGAAATGAATAACTTTGGAATTATCGGTGGTGATAAACGGCAAATTTATTTAGCCAAATCTTTGGTTGCAGATGGCTATAATGTGTATACCTTTGGCTTCGATCAGGCAGAGGAAATCAAAGGAACAATTCCAGCTTCCTGTGAGGAGATTGCTTTGCTCTGCCATAATTTAATTTTTCCTTTGCCTGTAACATTTGATGGCGTTTACTTAAATGCGCCTTATGCGAAAGAGAAAATGCTTCTAACAGACCATTTAGCAGGGCAGATGAAAGGGAAACGAATTTTTGGCGGGATGATTAGCCGTTTGAAAGCAACAAGCCCCTTATGGGAACAAGCCGAATGTTTGGATTATTCTACACGGGAAGAATTTGCAGTCCAGAATGCAGTACCTACTGCGGAAGGAGCATTGGAAATTGCAATGCGGGAATCCTTGGGAACCCTCAATGGTTCTCGCTGTTTGGTAGTAGGATATGGACGCATTGGAAAAGTGCTCAGTGATATGTTAGCTGGATTAGGCGCGAAGGTCACGGTTGCGGCTAGAAAGCCATCCGATTTATCTTGGATTTCTCTGCATGGCTATCAATGTTTGGATATCCATAAAATGGAGGGAAACACCGACTTTAATTTCATCTTTAATACGGTTCCAGCCTTGATTTTTTATCGTAAACTGCTTTCTAAACTGTCCACAGACTGTTTATGTATCGAATTAGCGTCCACGCCAGGCGGTTTTGATTTTGATGCAGCAGAAAAATTAGGAATTTCTGTCATTAAAGCAGCATCATTGCCTGGAAAGGTAGCACCTAAAGCAGCCGGAGAAATCATTAAGAATACAATTTACAACATGTTGGAGGAGTGAGCGTTGTGAGTGATTTAAAAATCGGGTTTGCAATGTGTGGTTCCTTTTGCACATTTGCACCTGCAATCAAACAACTGGAGCAATTGGTAGAAAAAGGTTATCAAGTACAGCCGATCATGTCTCAAACTGCTTATGAAACGGATACCCGATTTGGGAAAGCGGAGGACTTCAAACAAAAAATCCAAGATTTATGTAAGAAGGAAATTATTCATACAATAGTCGGGGCAGAGCCTATCGGACCCAAAAAACTTGTGGATCTGATGATCGTGTGTCCTTGTACTGGAAATACCATGGCAAAAATGGCAAATGGCATTACAGATGGTGCAGTAACGATGGCAGTAAAATCCAGTTTGCGAAATGGAATTCCGATTTTATTGGCCATTGCGACCAATGATGCCTTATCTGGTTCTGCACAAAATATAGGAAAATTAATGAATACCAAAAATATTTATTTCGTACCAATGGCTCAGGATGATGCATGGAAAAAACCCACCTCTGTTATTGCAGATTTTGATCAATTACTTCCTGCTGCGATGTCAGCGCTGAAAAAAGAACAGCTACAGCCATTTTTAGCATAATGTCTCTTGTCAATCTGGAAAGAAATATGGTATGATAAACACTGATTGGATGTGAATGTCATGCTATATTGCCCACAATGCCACCGGTTACAGGATCAAGAAACGGCGGTGTGTTCAGTATGTCAGGGGATAGAATTAAGGAAACCTGCTGGTGAAGATATGGTAGTGTTGTCCGAATGCTCAGAAACAGAAGCAAATGTTCTATGTACTGTACTATCTGATGCAAAAATTGAATTTTACAAGCAGAAAGAAGGGGATAGTGGTGCTTCCTGTTTTTCAGCAGAAAGATCTGATTGCTGTACTGTAATGGTACCTTATGGTTCCTGGAATGCAGCACAGGACGTTATCACCGCTTCTTGTTCTTTGCCCGGAGAAGGGCAGGTAACCGCTATGGATTCTGTTTCATCTGAGGAACACAAAGAAAAACAGCTGCCGGAAAGCCGGACGAAAAGGCTATTGACTCGAATCGTCCTGTTTGTTTTATTCGTTTTGTTGATTTGGGGTGTAGTAGCACTGTCTGATACTGGAATTGCCTTTGTGAAAGGGTTCTTTGCTGGCAATTAAAGACGTTCGCAGGACATCAGAAATCAAAAGATAAAGGATGAAAAAGATGAGCAATTATCGCATTGATACCAACTGTATTCACGCGGGGTACCATCCAGAAAATGGAGAACCGCGTGTATTGCCGATTGTGCAGAGTACCACATACAAATATGAGACTGCAAAAAATATGGGCCAATTGTTTGATTTGGAAGTACCTGGTTTTTTTTATACCCGTTTGGCGAATCCAACGCTGGACGCAGTAGAGCAGAAAATTGCAGCCATGGAAGGTGGCGTTGGAGCAATGCTGACATCCTCAGGTCAGGCAGCTTCCTTGATTTCCATTTTTAATATTTGTAGAGCTGGCGGACACGTAGTTTGTTCCAGCGCTATTTATGGCGGTACCTTTAACCTTTTTTATAAAACAATGGCCGAAATGGGAATTGAGTTTACGTTTATTTCTCCAGAATCTACGGAGGAAGAGATTCATCAAGCTTTCAAAGAAAATACGCGCTGTGTTTTTGCAGAAACGCTGGCAAATCCATCTTTAGTGGTTACCGATCTCGAACTATTTGCAAAGGCGGCTCATGCTCATGGCGTACCGCTTATTGTGGATAATACGTTCCCCACACCAATTAATTGCCGTCCATTTGAATTTGGTGCGGATATTGTGATTCATTCTACAACCAAATATATGGACGGCCATGCGGTTCAAGTAGGTGGCGTCATTGTTGACAGCGGAAAATTTGATTGGACCAATGGAAAATTCCCTGAATTCACAGAGCCAGATGAATCGTATCATGGGGTGGTTTATACAGAACGCTTTGGCAATGCGGCTTACATTGTAAAGGCTAGAACTCACCTGATGCGGGATCTAGGCGCCCAAGCCGCTCCGCAAAATGCCTTTTTGCTTAATCTGGGCTTGGAAACTTTGGCCTTGCGGATGGAACGTCACTGCTCCAATGCATTGACTGTAGCAAAGTATCTGCAACAGCATGATAAGGTTGCATGGGTTAATTATCCTGGACTTGAAAGCAGCAAATACCATCGTTTGGCACAAAAATATATGCCAAATGGCAGTTGTGGTGTGGTTTCCTTTGGTGTAAAAGGAGGAAGAGATGCAGCGGTGACCTTTATGGAAGGTTTGAAGCTGGCATCTATTGTTACTCATGTTGCGGACTTGCGTACCTGTGTCTTGCACCCAGCCAGCACAACCCATCGTCAATTGAGCGATGAGCAGTTGGTAGAAGCAGGGGTTAGCCCAGATTTGGTTCGTTTTTCCGTGGGAATTGAACATCCCCAAGATATTTTGGATGATCTGGCTCAAGCTTTGCAGAGGGTATAATAAAGGATCTTGGTAAACGGACTTAAAAGAGAGTTGCCTGTTTTAGAAGGCAGGCTCTCTTTTTTCTTTGCAAAGGTTTCCGTCATTTTTCTGGTTTTTCGGGAAAAACATGTTTTTTTATACAAAAATCCTCTTGATTTTTACATATTTACAAATAATTAAAAATATTCTTTCTTTTATAAAGCATGGCATTGTGATATAATATAGAATGATTTACCACAAATAGGGTAGGAGATGATTTTCATGACAGAAATAAAGCAACGTGCGATTTGCGATGGGATAAATTTTCGAAGTATTCGAGATACCAGATTTAAAACTGTTCGGATGTCGATCCATTTTATGTTACCTTTGGAGAAAGATCAGGTAGCGGCCAATGCATTGCTTCCTTTTTTAATGTGTCGTGCCAGTAAGGAGTATCCAGATTTTACCAAGCTGAGCCAACGGTTGGCAGAGCTTTATGGAGCTAGTCTCAGCGGGGAAGTGCAAAAATTGGGAGATGTGCAGGTAATGTCCATTTCCATGGTAAGCTTGGCTGACCGCTATACGCTGTACCAGGAGAATTTGTCCAAAGAATTGACCGAATTGCTATGCAGCGTCGTATTTGATCCGCCGTTTGATTCTGAGGGTCATTTTTCCAAGGAAGATTTCCTGCAGGAGCAACGGCAGACATTAGAAACCATTGACGCAGAATTTAACGATAAACGCACCTATGCGAAACAGCGTTGTGAACAGGTGATGTGTGAAGAAGAACGCTATGGGATTCGTCGCTATGGTAGCCGGGAAGCCGTTGCGGCTTTGTGTCGGGAAGAATTGACAGAAGCTTGGAAGCATTTGATTCACAATGCCAAAATTGAAATTATGGTGTTGGGGGATTGTAACCCTCAGTCGGTATACGATGGATTTGTACAAGCTTTTTCTAAAATAGATCGGAAAAAACCGGAGATTTGTGAGACGGAAATCATAAAAACAGCAAAAGAAGTCCGGGAAGTTTCGGAAACAATGAGTGTGGCGCAGTCAAAATTAGTGATGGGTTTTCGTGCTGGTGCGGAACTAAACACTCCAGAGGAAACGGCAGCGCGGTTGATGGTAGCTATTTTTGGAGGAACTCCACATTCGAAACTGTTTTTGAATGTGAGAGAAAAGCTAAGCTTATGTTATTATTGCGCTGCTCGTTTCAACAGCGTAAAGGATTTGCTGTTTGTAGAAAGCGGCGTAGAGACTCAAAATTTAGAGAGCGCCAAAAAGGAGATTTTAGCCCAGCTGGATGAGATTCGAAAAGGCAACCTGGAAGACGAAGAAATCCAATCGGCAAAGCTAAGCCTGTGTAATAGCTATCGAACCATTGGGGACTATTTAGGCGGCATGGAAAGCTGGTATTTGACCCAGACCTTCCGTCCCCGTGTCCAAACGCCAGAAGAGGCGGCAGAAGAAATCAATCAAGTTACGAAAGAACAAATCATAGAAGCAGCCAACCGAGTTACTTTGGACACCGTATACCAGCTAATTGGAAATGAGGGAAATGCACAATGAATAGGAAGATCAATCAAATGAAAAGCGAACGGATTGGGGATACGTACTATCAAATAGAACATCCGACCGGTTTGAAAATTTTTGTTTATCCAAAAGAAAACAGCCATTCTACCTATGCGGTATTTGGTACCAAATACGGTTCGATTGATAACCGTTTTCAGCGTTCCGATGAGGATACGATACAGGAGGTTCCGGAAGGAATCGCCCATTTCCTGGAGCACAAACTGTTTGAAAGTGAAGATGGCGACGCTTTCGCTCGATATGCAAAAACAGGCGCTTCTGCCAATGCCTATACTTCTTTTGATATGACCTGTTACCTTTTTTCCTGTACCGAGCATGTGTATGAATCGCTGGAAATCTTGCTGGATTTTGTCCAGTCTCCTTATTTTACGGAACAAACCGTACAAAAAGAGCAGGGGATCATTGGGCAGGAAATTCGTATGTATGACGACGATCCGAACTGGCGTGTGATGTTTAACCTACTGGATGCTCTTTATTACAATCATCCTGTTAAAATTGACATTGCTGGCACAGTGGAAAGTATTGCAAAAATTACACCGGACTATCTCTATGAGTGTTACCATACGTTCTACAATCTCAATAATATGGTTTTGTGTGTTGCCGGCAATATTGATGTGAAGAAGGTATGCGAATTGGCGGATCGCATGTTGAAACCGTCCTCACCGATAGTGGTGAACCGTGTCTTTCAGGACGAGCCTGATACTATCGTAAAAAAACGGGTAGAACAAAAGCTGTCGGTGTCCGTTCCATTGTTTCAGTTTGGTTTTAAGGAGACCGTTTCTGAGCAACGGAAGACCTTGGAAGAATTAGTAGGAACTGAATTGTTGCTGGATATTTTGGCTTCCGATTCCTCTCCGCTGTATCGTAGACTGCTGGATGCTGGCTTAATCAATGAATCGTCTTTTGGTGTGGAGTATTTTGAAGGTCCTGGATATGCTTCTGTGATTTTTGCTGGAGAATCGAAAGATCCAGATACGGTAGCCAAAGAGATTTGCAAAGAAATTGCAGAGATACGCAGCAAAGGAATCGATCCAGCAGCATTTGAACGGGCGAAGAAATCCATGTATGGCAGAAACGTAGCCAGTTTAAACAGTGCGGAGAATATTGCGAACTCCTTGGTTTCTCTCACGTTTGCCAACCGGGAATTGTTCCAATATTTAGATGCCATTGCCAATGCCACTATGGGGCAGGTGGAACAAGCGTTGCAGAATCAATTGCGAGAAGAATGTTCTGCTCTTTCCGTGGTAAATCCAATCCAGGAGGAAAGCAATGAGTGAATATAACGTCAGCTTTCCGGGACTTGGGTGGAGTTTTCATCTAAATTCAACCGCATTTTCTATTGGCAGCTTTGAAGTCAAGTGGTATGGGATTATTATTGGCATAGGTTTTTTGCTTGCTTTTGTGTATGGAATGGTTAGTTGCAAAAAGATGAAAATCAATCAAGGGAAATTGCTGGACGCCATTATCATTGGATTGATCGGCGGTATTATTGGAGCGCGCTTGTACTATGTTTTATTCTTTGATGGTGATAAATATTTAAAAGACCCGATTAGCATTTTCTATATTCATGAAGGTGGATTGGGGATTTATGGCGGGATTATTGGCGGCTTATTGGCTGGTGGAATTACTGCAAAAATTAAAAAACTCAATGTTCTAGCCGCTTTGGATGTGGCTGGCTTGGGTTTCCTGATTGGGCAGGGGATTGGCCGCTGGGGAAATTTTGTGAATCAAGAGGCCTTTGGCTCCGAAACTTCTTTGCCCTGGGGAATGGCGAGTGAAAATACCCATGGCGTTGCCGTACATCCATGTTTTTTCTATGAATTCCTGTGGTGTGCGCTTGGGTTTGTACTGCTCCATATTTTTACCAGAAAGTTCCGCAGATATGACGGACAGACCTTCCTGCTGTATGTGATGTGGTATGGAACCGGACGTTTCTTCATCGAAGCGTTGCGGACCGATAGTTTGATGGTACCTTATCTGAATATTAAAGTATCTCAATTGGTTGCTGCGGTGACGGTTTTAGCTGCTTTGGCGTTGCTGATTATCTTCCGCAAACGGACGAAGCTTTCTGGTTGTGGTGCCGCTTCGGTGATGGAGCTAAACCAGATTACCTATGAGGACCCAGCTGAGTATGGTTTGACTCGTTGGCAGCGTTTTTGGAAAGGGTTTAAAGATCCAGATAAAATAAAAAAAGAAAATTCAAAAAATTATGTTGACCAAAAAGAAGAATTAAAAAATGAATCATCTGGACTGGATCGATTAGAATCTTCGGAGGATGAAAAACAAAATAAAGGAGGAAATGCATAGATGGCAAAGAAAATCGATGGAAAAGCAGTGGCTGAAGAGGTACATGAGCAGGTAAAACGAGAAGTAGACCGTTTGGAGCGCAAGGGAATCACGCCTGGCCTAGCCGTTGTTATTGTGGGTGATGACCCAGCTTCTCGAACTTATGTGAACAATAAAAAGAAGGCTTGTGAAAAGGTTGGGATCTATTCGGAAGAATATGCGCTGCCAGCTAGTACCACACAGGAAGAATTGCTTGCACTCATTGCAAAACTGAATCAGAAGAGTGACATTGACGGCATCTTAGTGCAGTCTCCATTGCCAAAAGGGCTAGACGAAAAGGCAGTGGTAGCGGCAATCAATCCCCAAAAAGATGTGGATGCGTTTCATGCGGAAAATGTGGGAAGAATCATGATCGGGGAGTTTCATTTTTTGCCCTGTACTCCTGCTGGTGTTATAGAATTGTTACATCACGAGAATATTCCGATTAACGGAAAAAATTGCGTGGTGATCGGTCGCAGCAATATTGTTGGAAAACCTATGGCAATGCTATTGCTTCATGAAAATGGAACGGTAACGATTTGTCATAGTAAAACCCAAAACTTAAAAGAAATTTGCAGCCAGGCAGATATTTTGGTTGCAGCAGTGGGCAAAGCTAAATTTGTGACAGCGGATATGGTCAAAGACGGCGCGGTAGTGATTGACGTTGGGATGAACCGAGATGAAAATGGAAAGCTGTGCGGAGATGTGGATTTTGATGCCGTGGAACCCAAGGTTTCCTATATTACCCCAGTACCAGGAGGCGTAGGCCCCATGACCATTGCTATGCTGCTGAAAAATACCATTACAGCGGCGAAACAACAAGCGGGGATTCAAGAATAACGGCAGTTTGCGTTGTGCAATCGCCAGATTTTAGAGGTTTGTACGTATGTATCATATTTTAAATAAGATCAAATCTCCCAAGGATTTGCGTGGATTATCCGTGAAAGAACTGGAGCTTTTGTGCCGGGAAATCCGACATAAAATCATTCACGCAGTTGCTGCCAATGGAGGGCATTTGGCCTCCAATCTCGGTGTGGTAGATTTGACAGTTGCCTTGCACCAGGTGTTTGATCTTCCAACCGATCAGATTGTATGGGATGTTGGACATCAGTCCTACACACACAAGATTCTGACCGGCCGACTGGATCGGATTGATACTATTCGAACCAAGGGGGGCTTGTCTGGCTATCCAAACCGGACGGAGAGCGAATACGATTCTTTTAACACTGGACACAGCAGCACATCAATTTCTGCGGCGCTGGGAATTGCGCAGGCGAAGAAAATGAAAAAGGAACCTGGCCATGTCATTGCTGTCATTGGAGATGGCGCCTTGACCGGTGGCCTTGCCTATGAGGGCCTGAACAACGCAGGACGTTTTGACGGCAATTTTATTGTGATTCTCAACGATAATACCATGTCCATTTCCCGCAATGTGGGCTCTATTTCCAGGCATCTTTCTGCTTTACGGACAACGCCGGGATATTTGAAGGCAAAAGGAGATGTGGAAAGCGTTTTAGACCGAATTCCGGTAGTGGGAGCTCCGGTCTATCGGGTTATCAGCCACTCTAAGGCTTTGATGAAACGGGTGTTGTATAACAGTACCATCTTTGAGGATATGGGTTTTGCCTATTATGGTCCCTTTCATGGCCATGATATGGAACAGCTTTTAGAGGTTTTGCAGAGTGTGAAACGAATTGACCGTCCTGTTTTTTTGCATATTATGACAAAAAAAGGACGGGGATATCCTTTTGCGGAAAAAGATCCAGGAGTTTTTCATGGTGTTTCTGGATTTGATGTCAAGACTGGGAAAAGCGCCGCTTCATCCACCAATTTTTCGTCTGTTTTTGGAAATACTCTTTGTCAAATGGCAGAGAAAGATCCCACGATTTGTGCCATTACCGCTGCCATGCAGGAAGGGACTGCATTGACTGGATTTGCCAAACAGTTTCCCCAGCGTTTCTTTGACGTTGGAATTGCGGAGCAACATGCGATTACGTTTGCAGGTGGGTTGGCTTCTGCGGGGATGCTTCCTGTCTGCGCGATTTATTCCAGCTTTTTGCAACGCGGTTTCGATCAGATCATCCACGATGCTGCAATTCAAAAAGTCAAGGTGGTTTTGGCCGTGGATCGTGCTGGTGTCGTTGGTGAGGATGGAGAGACGCATCAGGGAATTTTCGATGTTCCATTTTTAAATTCTGTCCCAAATGTTACGATATACTGCCCAGCGTATTACGATGAATTGACTCATGCGTTGACCGAGGCCTGTTACATCCAGGAAGGAGTTGTGGCTGTTCGTTATCCACGAGGTAAGGAGTTGTATTGTCCAGACGACTTTGAGAGCAGCTTTCAGGCATTTGATTGCTATGGGGAAGAGGAAGCAGAGTGTTTGCTGGTAACCTATGGAAGGCTATTTTCTTATGCTTGTAAGGCAAAAGAAACTTTGGAGGCCCAAGGGAAACGGATACGGATTTTAAAATTAAACCGGATTAAACCGATTGATCCTTACGCGGTTTCTTTAGCGGCCCAATATGAGCGAGTCTTCTTTTTTGAAGAAGGAATCCAGCAGGGCGGCATTGGGGAACATTTTTACTATTTACTGGGTCAGGAAGGATTTCAAGGAAGGTATCATTTATCTGGTATCCATCAATTTGTTAAGCAGGCAACGGTTGCACAAAGTTTAATTGACCTTGGTTTGGATGATTCAGGAATGGTGGAAATGATTATGAAACACGACGGAGCAAACAGATTATGAGTGAAAAGAAGCGATTAGATTGTTTGATTTTTGATTTGGGCCTGGCTGAAAGTCGGGAAAAGGCAAAGACTATGATTATGATGGGAAATGTTTATGTCGCAAATCAAAAATCCGATAAGCCTGGAACCATGGTTTCGGAGGATGCAAAGATAGAAGTACGAGGGGCAGCCCTTCCTTATGTTAGCCGCGGTGGTCTCAAGCTGGAAAAAGCGATGCAGTGCTTCGATGTTGTGTTACAAGATAAAGTCTGTATGGATATTGGGGCTTCTACAGGTGGATTTACCGATTGTATGCTACAACATGGAGCTGTGAAGGTATATGCCGTAGATGTGGGTTACGGTCAGTTGGCCTGGAAGCTGCGTACGGATGATCGAGTGGTGAATTTAGAGCGAACCAATATCCGTTACCTTACAGAAGAGCAAGTACCAGATCCGATTGCGTTTGCCAGTGTAGATGTTTCGTTTATTTCTCTCTGTTTGGTTTTGCCTGTTGCCCGCAATTTTCTGACCGAGCAAGGGGAAATGGTTTGTCTAATTAAGCCCCAATTTGAAGCGGGACGAGGAAAAGTTGGGAAAAAAGGGGTGGTACGGGAAAAGGCGGTCCATGTTGAAGTAATTGAAAAAATTCTCACTTTCGTTTTGGAAAATGGATTTTCCGTACGAAACCTGACATTTTCCCCGGTCAAAGGACCGGAAGGAAACATTGAATATCTTATCCACATTCAAAAATCCGCACAGCCAGAACAAATGGGTCAATGGAAGATTGATGAATTGGTAGAATGTTCGCATAAGGAATTAAATGGTGGTGAATGACAATTGAAAATTGCACTGATTCCCAACTTAGACAAACGTGATGCCAAATTACATACGTCCCGCGTGATTGCAAAGCTTCAACAAATTGGTGGGGAAATCTTACTACAAAAAGAGTTTCAATCGGAGTTTTCAGAGTTTTCTGTGACGATCTGTGATGATGATCAGTTTTATCTGCGCTGTGATTATATTGTTGCTATCGGTGGAGATGGTACGATTATCCGGGTGGCGAAATACGCCGCCTTATCCGATAAGCCGGTGCTGGGGATTAATGTAGGTCGTTTGGGCTTTGTTGCCGGATTGGAAAAGCATGAGTTGTCTTATCTGGATGCTTTGGCATCAGGAGCCTATGAGATTGAAGAGCGTATGATGATTCAGGTGACGTATTGGGAAGATGGAAAGCAGAAAGTTGACCATGTGATCAATGAGGCGGTCATTGCCCGAGGGGCACTATCAAAAATTGTGGACTTTCAGGTATTTTCTCAAGAAGTATCCACAGGAGATTATCGCGCGGATGGTTTGATTATTGCCACTCCAACGGGTTCCACAGCATATTCCTTGTCCGCCGGTGGCCCTGTGGTCGATCCCCAAATGGATTGTATTTTACTCACTCCGGTATGTCCCCACTCGTTATTTTCCCGAACTGTAGTATTTGGGGGCAAATCGAAGCTAAAAGTGCAGGCAAGTTCCCTGTATAACAGCGATATTTTTTTAACGCTGGATGGGGAACATTCCGTGCAGATTCATGAAGAACAACCATTGGAGTTTTGTCGGTCACCGCTTTCAGTTAAGATGATTCGGATGAAGAAGAATAATTTTTACAATGTACTCAGAGAGAAATTAGGAGATAGGAGGAATACGGAGTGAAAGCCAGTAGGCAAGCCAAAATTCTCGAATTTATTCAAACTTACAGCATTGATACCCAAGATGAATTGCTGCGGCGATTGCGGGAAGATGGCTTTGAGGTGACACAGGCCACGGTTTCTCGAGATATGAAAGAATTGCGAATTATTAAAACCTTATCCAAGGATGGTAAATATCGCTATTCCACAGGAAAAGAAGAAGTTCGCGACTCTCCAACGAAATTTTATGCGTTGTTCTCCGATTCCACCATTTCGGTTTCTCCTGCGGGCAATCTTATTGCGGTCAAATGCTTTTCTGGCATGGCACAGGCGATTTGTACCGCTATGGATTCCATTCATTGGGATGGTGTAGTGGGAACACTGGCTGGAGACGATACTATTTTTATTTTGTGTAAGGATGAAGCTTGTGCGGTTCAGTTTGCAGACGAATTGAGAAGTTTTATTCGCGGTAGGTGAAATATGCTATCACAGTTGTACATTGAAAATGTAGCAGTTATCGAGGAAGCAAGTATTGATTTTCATACGGGCCTAAATGTGATGACTGGTGAAACTGGTGCGGGAAAATCGATCATTATTGATGCGATCCATGCGATTATAGGCGAGCGCACCTCAAAGGAAATGATCCGAAGTGGAGCAAATTTAGCCCATGTTAGTGCCATGTTTCAGGATATTAATGAAACTGCCTTGGAAAAGCTGGAGGAACTGGGATACAAAACGGAAGAAGATGGTTCTCTATTGATTCAAAGAACCATTCGTTTAGACGGCAAAGGGACTTGTAAAATCAATGGACGCCCTGCTACGGTTTCTACCCTGAAAGCAATTGCGCCAATGTTGATTAATATTCACGGCCAGCATGAAAGTTATCTCTTGCTTTCTTTGGATCTTCATGCCCACTATATTGATCAAGTTGGTAGGTTAGATACTTTAGTTTCCCAATATCGTGTTTCTTATGACCGGATGAAGGAAATTCAAGCGGAATGGAAAGCATGCAATATGGATGAGGCGGAAAAAGCCAGAAAAATGGATTTGCTTCAATATCAAATTGATGAGCTGGAGTCTGCCAACTTGAAAGTGGGAGAACAAGAGATATTGGCAGAGCAAAAAACCAAATTTCTGAATCATGGAAAAATTGTATCTGCACTGAATATGGCGAGAGATATCCTTTCAGGCAACGAAGAGAGGGAAGGGGTAGTTTCCATGTTAAGTGCCGCTTCTGGAGCTCTGGAGGAGATTGAGGAATACCTCCCGGCTGTGGAATCGATTTTAAATTGTCTGCGGGAAATTGAATATGGACTCGAAGATTTGAGGGAAGAACTCCGAGACGCTTCCTCGGATCTGGAATATTATCCCGAAGACCTGGAGCAAATTGAACAACGCTTAGATTTGCTGTATCGACTGAGCCTAAAGTATGGAAGCACAGAGGAAGAAATGCTACAATTTTTACAGCGCTGTATGGAAGAATGGAACCAAGTACAAGATTCGGAAGAACGTCTGGAGCGTTTGACCCAGGAATATGAGCAGGCCAAAACAGAATCCATTCAATTGGCCGCAGAATTGTCTGAACGTCGCAGTCAAGTGGCAGAGGAATTTACTGCCCAAGTGAAAGAACAGCTCCGTTTTTTGGATATGCCTGGAGTTGATTTTGTAGTTTCTCAGGAACGTGTTCCCTTAAATCGCTGCGGATGCGATAAGATGGAATTTTTTCTCTCTACCAATATAGGAGAACCACTGAAACCCATGGCTAAAATTGCATCTGGTGGTGAATTATCTCGGATTATGCTGGCAATTAAAACGGTGTTAGCTGATAAGGATACGGTTGATACTCTAATTTTTGATGAAGTAGATACAGGAATTAGCGGCAGTGCCGCACAGAAGGTTGGCCAAAAACTGCGCGAGGCGTCTCAAGACCGTCAAGTCATTTGTGTGACGCATTTGGCACAAATTGCAGCATTAGCTGATCATCAGTACCAAATTAAGAAAAGCACACAGAATGGGAAAACCTTTACCGAAGTCATTTGGCTAGACTTTGAAGGTCGAAAACAGGAGTTAGCTCGTTTAATTGGTGGAAGTCAAATTACACCATTGACGTTGCAAAATGCTGAAGAAATGTTGAATTTGGCTAGGGAAAAATAATTTACCTGGAAAGCCTTGACAACCTTCTAGACATTCGATATAATTCAATACATCGGCGTAGAAGAAAAGAAGTAGGAAAATAGAGCTGGTACAGAGAGTCTGCGGTTGGTGCAAGCAGATCCAGTGATTTTTTGAAATACCTTTCGGAGCCGCTGTCCAGAAATTTTAGGAAGAGTAGGGACAGCCGTGTTGTGCCCGTTATTGCACTGGGTAAGATCATGTATTTACCCATAAGGCTGTGATCGTGAGGTCACAGTAAATTGAGGTGGTACCGCGGTTTGATTCCGCCCTCTGCACAAGAAAGCAGGGGGCGTTTTTTGTTCCCTGAATATTCATTTATTTTTATTACTATGGAGGATTAAAACATGGGCGTTTATGATGAATTGCAAGCAAGAGGTTTGATTGCACAGACAACGAATGAGGAAAAAATCAAGGATTTGTTGAATCATGGAAAAATAACTTTTTACATTGGTTTTGACCCAACAGCCGATAGCCTTCACGTGGGACATTTTGTACAGATTATGGTAATGTCTCATTTACAAAAAGCTGGACATGTTCCGATTGCTCTGTTCGGTGGAGGAACTGGCATGATTGGAGATCCATCAGGAAAAACCGATATGCGTAAAATGCTGACAGAAGAAGAAATCGACCATAATATTGCATGCTTCAAACATCAAATGTCTCGTTTGATTGATTTTTCAGAAGGAAAAGCAATGATGGCGAATAATGCAGATTGGCTGATGGAGCTCAATTATATTCGTTTTTTACGTGAGGTTGGAGTACATTTCCCAGTGAATCGTATGCTTGCAGCAGAATGTTACAAACAGCGTTTAGAACGGGGATTAACCTTCTTTGAAATGAACTATATGATTATGCAGAGCTATGATTTCTTAGAGCTGAACCGGCGATATAACTGTCAATTGGAGATGGGCGGCGATGATCAATGGAGTAATATTATTGGTGGTGTAGAGCTCATTCGTCGTGCTACTGGAAGAGAGGTTTATGGCATGACTTTTACTTTATTGACAACCAGCGAAGGAAAGAAAATGGGCAAAACAGAAAGTGGTGCGGTTTGGCTTGATGCAGAAAAAACATCTCCCTTTGATTTTTATCAGTATTGGAGAAATGTAGCAGATGCAGATGTGATTCGCTGCTTAAAAATCCTTACTTTTCTTCCATTGACAGAGATTGCAGAATTAGCGAAATTGGAAGGAAGCGAATTGAATCAAGCAAAAGAAATTTTAGCTTTTGAAGTTACAAAGTTGATTCATGGAGAAGAAGAAGCTACAAAAGCACAAGAGGGGGCTAAAGCCTTGTTTGGAGCAGGTAATAGTACGGAAAATATGCCTTTTACGGAATTAACTGGAGCAGATTTCATGGAGGGTACGATCGGAGTTTTGGATTTATTGATAAAAACGAAATTAGTTCCATCCAGAGGTGAGGGAAGACGTTTGGTAGAGCAGGGAGGCATCTCCATCAATGATGAAAAGATTACTTCTGCAACAGTTCGCTTAACTAAAGATCAATTTATAGATGGATTTGTTATCATTAAAAAGGGAAAGAAAGTATATCATAAAGCAATTTTGGTGGATTAACATATGGCGCAAATCATGAAAAAATATGGGTTTTGTGCTTTTGCACCCATAGCAACTTTGGGGCTAGTTTTGATTGTTTTTGCACTTTATGGATTATTTCCATTTGGAGATAATACTTTATCTTGGTGTGATATGAATCAACAAGTTCTTCCCATTCTTTTAGATTTAAAAAATATTCTTTCCGGTCAGTCAAATTTGTTTTTGAATATGGCAAATGCTGGCGGAATGAGCTTTTGGGGAGTTCTTTTATTTTTTATTTCTAGTCCATTTAGTTTTTTAGTTATCTTTGTCAATCCACAGGATATTTATCATTTTGCAAATATTTTAGTTTTGTTAAAAATGATTGTTTGTGCATTGACAGCTAGTTTATTCTTACGAGTGAAGTTTCCTAATTTTGATCTTTTACAAAATATTGGCTTTTCTCTTATGTATGCTTTTTGCGGCTATACCATGATGTATTATCAAAATGTGGTTTGGCTGGATATGATGTATTTATTTCCTATTCTATTGATGGGATTACATCGCCTCATTGAAAAACAAAAAATTTTACTTTTTGTTTTTTCTTTTACTGCGGTGATGGCAGTAAATTTTTATCTTAGCTATATGGTAGTTATCTTTTTGGTATTGGCATTTGGAGTCTATATTCATCTATGTGTACCAAAACAAAATAGAAAAAAGACTATTTTATTAATGACTATCTCTACATTATTGGTTGCTTTGATTACCGCAGTATTTTGGCTTCCGTCTCTTTTGCAATATTTAGATTCTGCCCGTACAGTAGGCTTAATTGAAAGTTTGTCCTCTGGCAGTTTTTTTGCCAAACTTACCACAACTTTACCAGTTCTATTATGTACAGCAATTATCGTATGTACCATTCCTGTGGCCTTTCTTACTCAACAGCTAAAAAAACCAAAAGTTCGATGTGTTTTTCTTTTATTTTTATTGACACTATTACCAATCATAATTGAGCCTATTAATAAAATGTGGCATACGGGAAGTTATCAGGCATTCCCAGTACGATATGGCTATATGACAGTTTTTTTAGGATTGATTCTTCTAGCCATGATTATTTCAGAACGAAATAAAAATCCCTTAATTGGATACTCCAAAAAGAATATTTGGATTCTTGTGTTTTTAGCAGTAGCGGTTGCAGGTGTAGCTTTTCTATCTTGGTCTTTTTTCACCAAACAATTCGATTGGTTTGGTGATATGAATTCCTATATTCAAACTCTTTGGATGAATCAGGAAGATTTTGGATATTTTCTTATTTTTGTTGTAATTGCTGCACTAGTCTATTTTGGCCTATTATTACTTTATTGGAATTCTTTATTACCACATTTGCCTTTTTCTATTTTGTTATGTGTAGTAGTAGTTTTTGAATGTTTATGTAGTAGTAGTATATTTATTGGATCAGCTTCTACTTCTGCACAAAGTTATCAAGCAGCATTAGACCTGGGAGCGCGAATTGATGATAATAGCTTATATCGAGTCAAAAATGATAAAAAATATTTTGATGTTAATTTAGTAGGTGCAATGGGATATAACACGTTAAATCATTATACTTCTTTAATTTCAAAAGATTATATTTACACGATGAAAAAGCTAGGATTTTCTTCTTATTGGATGGAAGTGAACTCGAATGGAGGAACCAGTTTTTCTGATTTCTTGATGGCAAATAAATATACGATTACAAAGAAGTCGGCTATAGATTCTGATGCTCCTTTTATTTATTTTAACCAGGGATATGGAATTTTGGAGAATCCACTTAATCAATCATTTGGAGTTGTATTCTCTAGTGAAGATATTGCTGCTTTACATAAGATTCCAGATCTTTCAAGGATGGCTATTCAAAACTATCTATTTCAATCCTTATATCATACGGATGAATCTCTTATCAAACAATATGAACCAGTAGATGAAAATAATTTAGCGGTATATTCTAATACTCCAACCATTTTGAGTCAAACTTCCAATCGAACATCAGAGTTAGTATACCACTGTCAGGTAGATGGTACCCAAACCCTATATTTTGATTGTTTCCATGAATTAAGCACCAATTTAGTGGAAGCAGTTAATGGAAGTGCTAATGTCTATGTAAATGGGAAGTTACTGGAAACCAAATATCCTTCTCAGAAAAACAACGGTTTACTGAATTTAGGAACTTTTACCGACGAGATTGTTACGGTTCGAATTGAATTAATCAAGCCAAATCTAATTGCCAATTCTTTTGGTGTTTTTGGATTACAAGAAGATCTGTTACAACAAAAAATTCAGAGCCAACCAAATGTTACTTTCCATCAAGAGAAAAATACTCTGATCGGAACCGCTAAAGCACTAGGAAAACAAGATTATCTGTTTGTTCCTATTGTCAATCAAAAGGGTTACACTGTGATAATCAATGGAAAAGAAGTAGAATCTCATACGGTTTTTGATGCATTTATGGCAATTAAGCTGGAACAAGGAGAAAATCAAATTACCATCCGCTATATACCAAGAGGTTTTGTACTTGGGATGGTATTATCCATTGTGGGAGTTTGTCTTTTGATTGGTTTTATTCTACTATTACATTTTGGCAAGTTTTCGATTTTTCATCTCTTAGAAAAACCAGTTTCTCTTTTGTTCTATGGTATTTTTCTCCTTGTTTTCTTAGTGATTTATATTTTCCCAGTCGTTATTTTTATATTTGTTTAACAAAAGAGTAGGAACCAATTAGGTTGGTCCTACTTTTTATTTTTATCATACATTAAATGGTGAGGAGGCGAAAATTTGCAAGTCAATCGATTGTTTGAGATTATTTATTTACTCATGAATCATGGGACTATGACGGCAAAACAGTTGGCGGAACATTTTGAAGTATCTAGCCGTACTATTTACCGTGATATTGATACTCTTTCTGGAGCTGGGATTCCTATTTATGCTTGTCAAGGAAAAGGGGGAGGGATTCGGCTATTATCGGATTATGTATTGAATAGATCTTTGTTGTCGGAGCAAGAACAAAATGAGATTTTATTTGCATTGGAAAGTTTGCATGCGACCAATGGTTTACAAAATGATCAAACCTTATCCCGGATTCGATTATTGTTTCAAAAACAAAATATAGATTGGATTGATGTTGATTTTTCTCATTGGTCTAGCAGTAAAAAAGAGAGAGAAAAATTTGAACTTTTAAAAGTTGGAATTTTGGAACATCGCCTGGTATCTTTTGTTTATTTTAATGCAAAGGGGGAAAGCAAACAACGATGGGTCGAACCTTATAAACTATATTTTAAAAGTGGAAGCTGGTACTTGCAAGGATTTTGTCAAATGAAAAAAGAATTTCGTTTATTTAAGATTTTTCGTATGCATCAGGTCGTTTTATTGAAGGATATTTTTTCACCAGTAGATACGATTCCTCCTTATGATATGGGAGAAAGTACGGACACGATTACATTAGAATTGTTGTTTTCTCCTCAAATTGCTTTTCGTGTCTACGATGAATTTGATCATGGGGATATTCAAAAAAATCCAGATGGCAGTTTATCAGTTTGCGTCACCTATCCACAAGGATCTTGGGTTTATGGTTATCTCTTGTCATTTGGAGAACATCTAATTATACAAGAACCCCAGGAAGCACAAGAGATTTTAAAACAACAAGCAAAAAGAATTTTACAAAACTATCAAAGGGATCTTTAATATATGACATACTGTTGTCAAGATTTGTTTGGTACAATGGGAACAAAGAAAGGAAGTGCCAAAATGAAACAAATATCTTATTGTCAAAGCTGTGGTATGCCTATGAAGGAATCCAAAGATTTTGGAACCGATTTAGATGGCAGAAAAAACCATCAATATTGCAATTACTGCTATCAAAATGGGACGTTTTTACAGAATTGTACCATGGAGGAAATGATTGAGTTTTGTTTGGATTTTGAAGCAGATTCCGGTCGGTATCAAAATCGCGAAGAAGCAAAAAAGGCCATGTTAGAGTGGTTTTCTACCTTAGATCGATGGGCTGGATCTCCGGTTCTTTTGGATATTCCCAGTAAGCAGTATATTATGGTAGAGGGCAGTGGTTCACCACAAAATGAGGAATATCGGAGAGCGATTGAAATGCTCTATCTCTTGTCGGCCATGATTGCAAAACAGAGAAACGAAAAGACTTTCGGCCAATTTTTTGATCTTATGCCGCCAGAAGGTTTGTGGGATTGTGGCAGCAGTGGATTTGATCCAGATCCGAACCATTGGAGTTGGATTATGATGCTGGAGCAGCCAAATGAAATTACACCGGAAGTTTTTCGAAGGGCACAGGTGGAGGCACAAAATCAATATCCAGAGTTTCCTTTTCATTTGGTTCGGCTAGAAAAATATACGGAAGGACTCTGCGTGCAGATTACTCATGTTGGTTCCTATCAAACCGAACAGACTTCTATTGATCGATTATCGCAGTTTATACAAAGTCAGGATTTGGTTGACCAATGTGGTGCGAGAGGGAAACACCATGAAATTTATCTATCCGACCCTCAAACAACGCCTCCCGATCAATTAAAAACCGTTCTGCGCCATCCCGTTGCCAGGAGATAAACAGATGGAATATATCCCTGCTAAAACGATTTTGAGTCGCAATAAAACTACGGCATGGTTTGGCATTCAGGAAACCATGAATTTATATCGAGGTTGTTGCCATGGATGCATTTATTGTGACAGCCGAAGCGATTGCTATCATATTGAACATTTTGATACAGTAAGAGGGAAAGCAAACGCCATTCCTCTTTTAGAAAAAGAGCTGCGTAGAAAACGGAACCATATTGTAATTGGAACCGGGGCAATGAGCGACCCATACAATCCGTTTGAGAAACAGGAACAGCTTACAAAACAGGCTTTAGAGTTGCTGGACCGTTATCAATTTGGATGTTCGGTTGCTACAAAAAGTAATTTGATTACCCGGGACATTGCAATTTTTCAGCAGATTCAAAGCCATTCTCCTGTCCTTTGTAAAATTACCATTACGAGTGGAGAAGATGACTTAGCTAAGAAAGTGGAGCCCTATGCTCCTTTGCCGTCTCAACGTTGGGACGCCATTCGCCAACTATCGAGATCTGGTATTTTTACGGGGGTGTTGTTGATGCCAGTTCTACCCTTTTTAGAAGATCAGAAAGAAAATATTTTATCTATTGTACAGCGTTCCCAGGAAGCAGGGGCAAGGTTTATTTATCCAGCTTTTGGAATGACGATGCGGTCTGGGCAGAGAGAGTGGTATTTGGATCAACTAGAGCAGCAATTTCCTGGCCATGACCTGAAAGCTCGCTATCAAAAACGATATGGGGACCGATATCAATGTACAAGCCCATATGCCAAGGAATTGTGGCATGTATTTTCCGAGACATGCCAGTCCTACGGAATTTTATATCGTATGCAGGACATTATTGCGGCTTACCAGGGAGGCTATCGAAACAACCAACTTTGCTTTTTTTGAGAGAATTTATAGAATAGGGAATTTTTGTATGCAAAGCATGGGAAAGCATGGAACCAGTTGCTTTTTCCTGATAATTATAGTATCCTAATAAAGTCTATCTCATACTAAATTTGTCTTTTTTCAGAGGAAAGAAACGAAATTGAGAATTTTTATCTGATAAAACGTTGACAATACATAAGAAAAATGATGAAATAATATTGTATGGGTAACAGAGAAGAAACAAGTAGGATGGTAGACTTATGCACAAAGAACTGACCCCTGTGGATATGGACAAAGCCGAAACAACGGAACATCTCCTGCATGCAATGATTGAGGTGTTGCACGATGCCGGATTTCGGGTCACTACGCAGCGAAAAATTATTTTGGAAGCTATTGCCAATCAGATCGGTTGGCACGTACATCCCAAGGATGTTTACTCTTATGTTCAAGAGAGAGACCAAACCATTGGCTTAGCTACGGTATACCGTACCTTAAAAATGCTGGAGGACATGGATCTGCTAAACAAAGTTTACATGATGGGAATTCAGCATGCCCCAGAAGACAATGGCGGCGTTCATTATCACCTAATATGTTTGAAATGCGGTAGCATTCAGGATGTAAATGATGTGATTTTAGATGATGTGGGGAAATATGTAAAGAAGGAATATGGATTTTCTTCCACACAAATTAAAATGTCGATTTATGGCCTTTGTGAAGATTGTAACCGTTTTATCAAAAAAAAACAAAATAATCGTGATTAAAACGCTGGAAATGAAACCCCGACTTGTGTGTCGGTTGGTTTCCAGCGTTTTTGTGCTAAAAAAATGGGCTGAAGCATATGGTTTCCATGGGTGATAATTGTGAAAATACTGTTTAGCTGGAAAAAGTTTTGGGGATATCCAATTATTGTTGGGACATTGTGCCTCGCCTGTGCCATTTTTTTAGGATTGAGTATTACATCGTATGTTCGTGTAGCTGATCAAGCTTCTACAATGGCCCAAGGAGAAAAAAGGACCATTATTCTTGATGCTGGCCATGGCGGAGAAGATGGGGGAACCAGCAGTAAATCGGGGCTTTTGGAAAAGGATATCAATCTATCAATTGCACAAAAATTACAGGCCTTGCTGGTTTCTTCTGGTTTTGAGGTAATTATGATTCGGGATACTGACGTAGCGGTAGGAGATGCAAATTTAAGCACGGTAAAGGAACGGAAAGTATCGGATTTAAAAAAACGGCTACAAATCATGAATGAACATCCAGATGCTCTTTTTATCAGTATTCATCAAAATCATTTTGAACAAAGTCAGTATCATGGCACCCAGGTGTTTTACTCTGCCAACCACGAAGCTGGAAAACTGCTTGCGGACAGCATTCAATCCAGCGTCGTATCCTTGTTGCAAAGCGATAACAACCGAGTTACGAAGGCAGCAGAAAAGTCCATTTATTTGCTTTGGAACAGCAAAACACCATCGGTGATCGTGGAGTGTGGATTTTTATCGAATGAAACCGAGGCTCAAAAACTGAGTGAGCAATCGTATCAAAAACAAATGGCATTTTCTATTTTTTGTGGCATTTTGAACTATGAGAATGGGAATCAACCCCTGCCTTCAGAATCCGAAACAGCTTCTAACATTTCTTCTAATTTGATATAATCGAATCGTTGTATTTCAATCGAAAGTAAGGTATAATAACCTGGAAATAAGGATCGAATCAAAGATTCTGGGAGATTTCTGAGAGTATTGAATCAGGAAAAAGAGCTGCTCTCTTACGGCGTTGCCTCTCTAGTTTTTTGGTATTATATCCGCAGTGAGACGGTAGCGCGGGTATTTCCGCATGTCTGTTATCTGCTTGGTTTGGCGACAAGAAGGAGTCTGGGCGACTTGCTCACCGCAGGTGTTTGTATTATAACGAAACAACAAGGGAACAACGCCCATTGGATAGGGGAAACGAATGATTTATTTTAATAAAGATAGGAGAGAATACAGTCGATGGTTTCAAAAGCAAAAGTACAGTATGTCTGTTCAGAATGTGGTTTTGAATCCGCAAAATGGTATGGAAAATGTCCAGGATGTGGGCAATGGAACTGTATGGAAGAAGAACTTCGAACTGCGTCGGTAAAAAAAACCTTACCGACGGCATCGGAAATTACTGGGATTCGCAGCTTTTCTCGGCCTGTTGGAATCAATGAAATTAACTCTTCGGAAGAAGAACGTTATCATACAGGTTTATCAGAATTAGATCGGGTTTTAGGAGGCGGCATTGTAAAAGGGTCCTTAATTTTAATTAGTGGGGATCCCGGTATTGGTAAATCCACTATTCTCTTGCAAATCTGCGAATATCTTGGCCAAAGTTATCGGATTCTCTATGTATCAGGAGAAGAGTCAGGGAGACAAATCAAACTGCGTGCAGCTCGTCTTGGAGTGACCAGTAATAATTTATATATTATGACAGAAACGGATCTCCAATATATTTTAGAGCAGATTCGCAGTACAAAGCCAGATCTGGTAATGATTGATTCTATTCAGACTATGAACCATACGGAGCTTTCCTCATCACCAGGAAGCATTACTCAGGTGCGAGAGTGTACCAATGCCGTGATGCAGGTGGCGAAGGCTTTGGATATTCCAACGATTCTTGTGGGCCACGTCAATAAGGATGGAGCGATTGCGGGTCCAAAAGTATTGGAGCATATTGTAGATGCCGTGCTTTATTTTGAAGGAGATCGCCATATGTCATACCGAATTTTACGTGCAGTAAAAAATCGGTATGGTTCTACCAATGAAATTGGTGTCTTTGACATGGGGGAACAGGGGCTTCGCGAAGTGGACAACCCTTCTATGGCTCTATTATCTGGTCGACCGAAACAGGTTTCTGGCACTTGTGTCACCTGTGTGATGGAGGGTTCCCGTCCAATTTTAGCCGAAATTCAAGGATTAGCTACTACAACTGGGTTTGGAAATCCAAGAAGAATGGCAACTGGATTTGACTATAACCGTATGTCTTTATTGTTGGCGGTTTTGGAAAAACGGGCGGGATACTATTTTTCTAATTTGGATGCTTACATTAATGTAGTAGGGGGCCTGCGGTTAGATGAGCCGGCAACAGATTTGGCGGTAGCTATGGCATTGGTTTCCAGTCTAAAGGATGTTCCCATCAGTGATAATGCTATTTTGTTTGGAGAAATTGGGTTAGCGGGAGAAATTCGCTCGGTCAATCATATGGAAGCGCGTATTACGGAAGCAGCGCGATTGGGATTTCAAAAATGTATTGTTCCATACCATAACTTTAAGCAAATTTCTCAACATTTTGATGATATGCAGATTATAGGTGTTAAACAGATTAGAGAGGCATTTGAGGCGGCAATTGATTGAATAGTGGATCCAGTTCTATTCGTGGTAATGCCGTTGAATATGATGATTTATGGGTTTGCGCTTGAATCCGATGCACACAGCCATTTTGAACCAGATCTGTGATAATCGTTGGAATTTCCAAAATACAATAGCCGTCTTTTTGATAAATGCAGTCGGAATCACAAGGAATCATACTGATACTCATCCAATTCACCTCCAATCTAGTATTTCTTGATTGAGATTAATTATTCACACGAAAGAAAAAATTTGAAAACTGGGATTCCAGTAAGGAAAAGAAAGGGGGGAAAAATCCTCTTTTTTCCAAATAAATTAACTATACAAAATGAATATTTTGTATAGTTAAGGGTAGGGATTTTTTTAAAATACTAAGTTTGAGTAAAATTCCTTGCTATTTTGGATTGATTCTTTTACAATGATAGTATTCAGATTTGAAACAAAAAATTACTAAATATTTCCCGTGGAACGTTTCACAAGATAATAAAATGATAAACGGAGCGAAACAAATGAAAAAAGAATTTTTTATGGAAGCCCCAGAGATTATTCAAAACTTTCTTGGATATTTAGAAACGATTAAAGGAAAATCATCGAAAACGGTGGAAGAATATTATTTAGATCTCCGCACTTTTTTTCGTTATATTAAAATGAGTAACGGTTTGGTTTCCAAAGAAATTCCTTTTGAGGAAATTGATATTTCAGATGTGGATTTATCTTTGATTGAAACAATCACCATTACAAAAGTTTTTGAATATATGAATTATGTAGGTGCGATTCGTGGAAATAAACCGTCTACACGTTCTCGTAAAGTATCGAGTTTACGTACGTTTTTTCACTATTTGACGAATAAAGTAAATTTATTAAACGTCAATCCTATCTTAGAGTTAGAAACTCCTAAACAGAAAAAATCACTTCCTAAATATCTTTCTTTGGAACAAAGTATCGAATTATTACAATCGGTAGATGGTGAATATAAAGAGCGGGATTATTGTATCCTCACTTTATTCTTAAACTGTGGAATGCGTCTTTCTGAATTAGTAGGTATGAATATTCACGATGTTTATTTTGAGAAAAATGGTACAATGCCCTCTATTAAGATTACTGGAAAAGGAAATAAAGAACGAATGGTGTATCTAAATGCAGCATGTATGGATGCGATTCAAGCTTATTTAACAGTACGCCAGAAAGAGGGTATAATTGATAAAGAAGCATTATTTATTAGCAGGAATAAGCGGCGTATGAGTCCAAAAACCGTGCAGTATATGGTAAATAAATATCTGGAGAAAATTGGGCTAGGAGGTCCTGGATATTCCGTACATAAATTGCGTCATACAGCTGCAACTTTAATGTATCAGCATGGCAATGTGGATATTCGAGTCTTAAAAGATATTTTGGGTCACGAGAATTTAGGTACAACAGAAATTTACACCCATTTATCCAATCAGCAAATGGAAGAAGCAGCCAATTCTAACCCCCTGGCAAATATGAAACCAAAAAAGAAGAACTAACCTCAAAGAAAAGGAAAAGGATCCTAAGCATAATATATGCCCAGGATCCTTTTATTTTTATTATTTTGATTCTTCTTGGTTAGAGCGAGGATGACAATTGTGATAGGTTTCTTTTAAATGTTGATTGAGAAGCTTTAAGTAAATCTGTGTGGATGAGATATCAGCATGCCCCATCATCACCTGAATATCTTTTAGCTCTGCCCCATTTTCTAACAAATGAAGGGCAAAAGAATGACGCATTGTATGAGGAGTAATTTCTTTTAAAATATGCGCTTGTTCGGCATAGGATTTTATAATTTTCCAGAAGCCTTGACGTGTTAATCTCTTTCCATTTAAATTTATAAATAGTGCCTGCTCTTCCCCATTTTTCGGGAAAATCATTTGATTTCGAACTCGCTGAATATAATCTGATACCGCAACAATTGCAGTACGATAAATAGGAATAAATCGCTTTGTTTTATGATTATGGCACAGTAAAATTCCAGTATTTAAATTAATGTCTTGTACGTTTAACTCTACCAATTCACTTGCCCGGATTCCTGTTGCATAAAGAAGTTCCATCATAGCACGATCACGGCACCCTTTTGCTTCTAAAACATTAGGTTGTGACAAAAGGAGTTCCATCTCTTTTCCCGTTAAGATATGAGGTAATTTTTTTTGTGGTTTTTCCAATTTAATTTCTTTTGCGGGATTATATTTAATTTCATTTATTTCAATTAAATATTGATAAAAACAACGTAAAGATGCAAGATTTCGCGTGATGGTCGCTTTGGAACGTTTTCGCCGGATTAATTCCTTAATGTATCGCTCAATAGTATTTGTTGTCGTATTGATAGGGATTATATTTTGTTGTTCCAAATAAGATAAATAGATTGTAATATCGTGAAGGTAGGAATCTAAGGTGTTTTTTGAAACTGATTTTTTATGAATTAAATATTGATGGAATTCCAAACAATAATCCCTTGTCATGATGTAAAAAACCTCTCTGCCCCAATTTTTTAAAATGAAAATAATCCAGAAAAACAAGCAGTTGTTGCCACGTCAATTAATGCTGCTACCAGCGCAGTTCCTATGATAAAAGTATATCGAATTAAATAAGTTTTCATCGACATCTTTTGTGGTTGTTCGGAAGATTCTTCAATTCCCTTTTTTGACCGAAATGAGATTTTTTTGGAAAAGACCATTCCTTCTCGTGCAGCTAATAAAATAGCTACAATACATAAAAGAGCTCCTGGCAAAATAATGGATAGTTGATACAATAGACCATGCCACCCATATACTGCATATAGATATCCTCCAGTCATGCCCAATCCAAATCCCCGAAAAAGTGGAATCGCTGGGATAAGAAATGCCCCCCACATTGATAAACCACATAAAAAACACAATAAAATAAAAGAAAATGAGGATGCCAAAGATGCCACAAAAACAGATGTTAATTGTGAAGCGACTCGTCCTTGAAAATTACTAAAAAACAGAAAATCCAACTTTTCTAAAGCGGAAAAATCTGCATTTCGAATGAATAAGGCTCCACCCATTAAACCAAGCAATAAAAAGATTGCAAGAATCACCAAGATAATATGATCTTTAATTATTTTTTTAAAACTAGACTTTTTATACTCTACTACACTTGTGGTTGGTATTGCTTCATTGAGCACTAACCCGTCCTGGATCAAGTTTGTCCGTTTCACACATGATTCCTCCAAACACATTGTTTGTTATTAATATGCGGAAACGGTTTTTATTATGATTCTGTTTATTGTCCGAGCTCCTCTGCCCTTTTTGTACATGCTATCATAGCTTCATCTACAATTTGCTCCAAGTGATAATAATAAAATACATCTAATGCTTCTAATGTTGTCCCACCTGGCGAGGAAACCATTTTAATGAGTTGGTCTGGAGTGGTGTCTGGCTGTCGTAACATAGCTGCACTCCCTTCCAAGGTTTGGCAGATTAGTTCTAACGCAGTGTTTCCAGGGATACCTTGTTTTATGGCACTGTCCATCATTGCTTTTGCAAACAAGTAAATGTAAGCGGGACTGCTACCATTCACTGAAATTATCGCATTCATTTTATCCTCTTCTAAGACTGTTACCGTACCACAAGCTTCAAAAAAACTTTTGACCAATTGAAAAGCATGATCGGATACATTGGAGGAACGGCATATGGCTGTCGCCCCTTTTCCTAAGAGAAGTGGAGTGTTGGGCATGGCACGAATGACTGGACAAGGACATGCTAAAGCTTGTTGAATATACTGGGTTGAAATTCCAGCAGCAATAGAAACAAAGAGTTTATCGGGGGTTGTATTGCCCTTTACAGATCTTAAGATTTCTGTAAAGTTTTGTGGCTTTACAGAAAGAAAAATGATGTCAGCATCTGTGGTTAAATTTTGAATAGAGCTAGAAACCTTTACACCAATTTCCTTCTGCATCGTTAGGCATTTTTCCTGATTAATGTCAAAAATAAGAATATTTTTTTCTGGAAAGGCATTTGACTTTACAATTCCTCGGATAATTGCTCCAGCCATATTGCCTGCACCGATAAATCCTAACTTTACTGATTTCATAATGATCCCCTTTTCATCTAGATTTTTTCACACATGATAATGGATACTTAATAATATAATACTTTTCATCTTGTTCTGCAAGAGTTCGACAAGATTTTCTTTCTAAAATTTTTATATAGAAAAAAGCACTTTTACCTGTAAAGTAAAAGTGCTAACAGGGTCAATGTTATTTGGAACCTATTTGATCGGCCATAGCAGCTTCCATCATAATTGCACACTCTAATCGTTTCTTTTCTAGTGCACAAGAGATTGAATGAGATTTATGAATGTCTCCTTCATATTGCCAGCTATTTGCATTACAGCCTCCACTACAGTAGAATTTAGCCCAGCATTTTGTGCAATCCTCTTTGCTGTACACATTTGCTTTCGCAAACTCGTCTTTCATTCTGTGATTGAATGTACCATCTATGATGTTTCCCATCCTATAGGTTTCATCTCCCACAAACTGGTGGCATGGGAAAATATCCCCCTCTGGGGTAATTGCAATATATTCATTGCCGCATCCACATCCACGCAACCGTTTAATCGCACATGGGCCTTGATTTAAGTCCACCATAAAATGGAAGAAATTAAAGCCTTTTTTTGCTTTTCTACGCTCTAAAATAATATTTGCTAAACGCTCATATTCTGTAAAAGCCGCAGGGAGGTTTTCTTCTTTTAATGAGTAATCCAGTTTAGGGTCGGATACAACGGGTTCGATGGAAAGCTGATCAAAACCTAAATCAGCAATATGTAAGGCATCTTCTGCAAAATCTAAATTATGTGTAGTAAAGGTACCTCGAATATAATAGTCTTTATCACCTCGATTGGCAACCAGCTTTTGGTATTTTGGAACAATCAAATCGTAACAGCCAGAACCATCAACACGGGTACGAAGTCGATCGTTGACTGTTTTTCGTCCATCCAGGGATAATACTACATTACTCATTTCTCGATTTAAATATTCGATGACATCATCGGTTAGTAAAAGGCCATTTGTAGTTAGAGTAAAGCGAAAGTTTTTATTATGCTGTTTTTCAATACTGCGTGCATATTCCACAATTTGTTTTACTACTTCAAAATTCATTAATGGTTCTCCGCCAAAAAAATCTAATTCCAGATTATGACGGTTTCCGGAATGTTCAATTAAAAAATCAATTGCCTTCTTCCCCACTTCAATGGGCATTAATTTGCGTCCGCAGCCAAAGTCTCCTTTTGCAGCAAAACAGTATTCACAACGCAGATTACAATCGTGAGCAACATTTAAACACATAGATTTTACGGGAGCGTCTTGGAGCATTCCAGCAAATTTTCCATAGTCTTCATCACTGGAAAACAAAACTTCCTGTGCATACAATTCTTTGAGCTCGTTATAGGCTTCCTGCACCAATTGTGGGTCGTAATCCTGAAACGCTTTGATTATGTCCGCTGGAGGGGAATCTGGAACAGAATCTTCCAAATAATCTAACATAGCAAAGGGAATTTCATCAAATAGATGGACGGCTCCGCTATTGGTATCTATAACAATTCGGTATCCGCCTAAAGAATATTTGTGTATCATGACATTTTTCTCCATTATTTACGCAAAATTTAAGGGACAGATGTCTGTCCCTTAAGGTGAATGCTAATTGTAAGAAATTAGCACTTATTCTTGTCGTTCTCACATTTTTGGTTTGCAACGGTGCAGGAAGTTTTGCAGGCGGATTGACAGGATGCTTGACATTCGCCACAACCGCCTTTTACTGCGCTTTGCTTCAAAGTTGCTTGGTTCAAGGTTTTAATCTGTTTCATGAAAAAATCTCCTTTGTGATAATTTTTACATATCCTTATATTTTACTGATTTTATTTTACCATAAATCCAAACGGAAAAAAAGCCCTATTTTCTTTTTCTTTTTTTATTAACCGCGAGTAAGCCACCGATAGCCCCAGCCAGAACCATAACGCCCATGCGAGCGAAAGCTACCCAAGAAAGAGGAGTACCGGAGGACAAATTAGAAATTAAAAATAGGAGAAATAATACCAAACCGGCAATTGAGCCGTAGAGCAAACCACGTTGGCGAGAAAGTTTTCCCGCAACCAATCCAGCGATGAAAGCTCCTAGGGCAGAAATTCCAATCGAAACAGGGCTGAGGGCAACCACAGGAACTTGTTTCATTTTAAGAAAGAGGAAAGCGAACAGGAGAAGTAAAACAGCGCAAATACAACCGCCTGCTACCACTCCAAACCCAATCTGTCGGATCGCCCGGATGATGGTTCCATATCCTTCGGAATGCTCTTTGGTCTTTTTCATAAAATTGCCTCCTTACATTTTACCCATCCATTCATTGACAATAGGTATTCATATAAGGAAGCAGTTATGCTTACATTCTTCTGTTTTGTTGTCTTTGCTTATTTGGATTCTTCTTTATTCTCTGGAGTCTCTGAGACATCTGAAGGAATCTCGTTGGTTTTTTTGGCTGGCTCAACAGCATCATTGGTCTCTTTCAATTCTTTGGCAACCTCTTTTTCTTTCTCCTTTTCCTTTTTCTCTCTTACTGGAGTGGAAGGAGTCGAATCTGCAGTATCCACAGTACTGATAGCCCAACGCTTCAATTTCATCTTATTCCGGTCTGTGCCAGTCTCGATGATGACGCTGTCGCTTTCCTCTTTGATCGCAACGATACGGCCACAAATTCCGCCAATGGTTGTAATTTCATCGCCGATTTGTGCGTTTTTCCGCATAGCAGCTTCTTTTTTCTTTCTCTTGGATTGCGGACGGAACAACAGAAAATAGGCGCCGACAATAATAGCGCCATACACCAGAATCAAAATCCACCAAGAATTATTGCCACCGCTTGCATTTGCGTCTGCGGTACTGGCAGTCAAAGTCAAAAATTCGTTCATTAAAATATGCACCTCCACATTAATACTTGTTATTATACCAACAAATATTGGTACATGCAAGTAAAATTAAATTCTTCTCGAAATTTTTTCGATATTTTGCAAATAAAAATCTTCAAAACCTTCAGCTTCCAGAACATTTCGAATTTTTTCCATCAGAGAATTGTAAAAATATAAGTTATGAGTCACGGCTAACCGCATGGCCAACATCTCTTTACTCTTAAATAAATGATGGACATATGCGCGGGAAAAATGGCGGCAGGTGGGGCAATCACAGGTTTCATCAATCGGGTTTTCATCCAGTTCATATTTTGCATTCATCATATTTCGGATTCCCTCCATTGTAAAGAGCTGCCCATGACGAGCATTGCGGCTTGGCATGACACAATCAAAAATATCAATACCGCGGCGAACCGCTTCCAAAATATTGGCTGGTGTGCCAACTCCCATCAAATAGCGAGGTTTTTCTGCTGGCATTTCAAGTTCAACCGCTTCAATAATGCGATACATTTCCTCTGCGCTCTCCCCTACTGCTAAGCCACCGATGGCATAACCCGGTAAATCTAGCTCACGAATTTGTTTCATATGTTCAATACGCAAATCTTCGTAAGTACTTCCCTGATTAATGCCCCAAAGCATCTGTTTAGGGTTACTAGTGTCTGGGCACGCATTGAGCCGATCCATTTCTTCTTTGCATCGATAAAGCCAGCGTACGGTACGATCACAGGAATTTTTTACATAGGAGTACTCCGCTGGATTTTCAATACATTCGTCGAATGCCATAGCAATGGTAGAGCCGAGATTGGATTGGATCCGCATACTTTCCTCTGGCCCCATAAAAATTTTGCGGCCATCAATGTGGGAGGCAAAGGTAACCCCCTCCTCTTTGATGTTACGTAGCTTCGCTAAGGAAAACACCTGAAAACCACCACTGTCGGTCAGAATTGGGCCGTCCCATTGAGTAAAAGAAGGAAGACCTCCCAACCTTTTTATGAT
This sequence comes from Clostridiales bacterium, assembly GCA_022801595.1. Classification (GTDB taxonomy): domain Bacteria; phylum Bacillota; class Clostridia; order Oscillospirales; family Acutalibacteraceae; genus UMGS1071. The sequence continues at coordinate 81,691 of JAAWSO010000005.1, forward strand.
TCGATCTCCTGGGCGTAAATGTAAATGATAGGTATTACAAAGCTGTACCTGGCATTTTAATTCCTTTAAGTCCAGTGCTGATAATGCACCTTTAATGGCACCGCAGGTTGCAACATTCATAAATGCCGGGGTCTGTATCGTTCCATGTGGAGTTTGTAATTCTCCACACCTGGCCCTTCCCTCTTTTTTATGTATTAAAATGGTTTTTTTCATAAAAGGTTTCGGTTCCTTTCTCCCTAATTTATTTTAAGGTTCTATTTTTGATTTGATAGATAATTTGTTGTATAATATCAATTCGTTTAAATGGTGTAATGAGGTAATAACCATCTACATAATCGTATATTTTATGGGCGATATCCACGGATATTTGGACAGCAAGCTGTGCAGATTCTTCTTTGGAAAGTCCCTCATAACGATCGATAATCTCTTGGGAAACATTAATTCCAGAAATTTCATTATTCATAAAACAAGCGTTTCGGTAGCTGACAACAGGAATTATCCCCCCTAGAATTTTTGCAGGAAGTGCCTCTTTTGCTTTTTTGAGGTTTTTTAGCGCTTCCTTTGTTAAAATCGGTTGCGTTAAAAACATAGTAACGCCATTTTGGATTTTTTGTTGGGCTCGTTGTAGCTGATGATCAAAATTCCGTGCGTTTACATTTAGAGCGCCGCAAATTTGAAAAGGCATTTGAAAAGAAGACTCATTTAAGGTAGAAATGTAGTTAGCAAGCAAAGAGGAATTAAAACTAAAAATGGTTTTAATTTCATCTCGTTCCGCAGATGGCACTGGATCCCCCGTAACCACCAAAATATTATTCACACCTTCGATATTCAATCCTAAGAGCAATGCCTTGGTTGCATTAATATTGCGATCTCGGCATGTCATATGAGGAATCGGAGTAATATCCAATTCTCGTTTCAATTTACATGCTAACAAACTGCTGTCTACCCGTGCACGGGCAATGGGACAATCGGCAATGGTAATGGCATCCACACCCAAATGCTTTAGTATTTTTGCTCCTTCCATAAAGAAGGAAATTTCTGTATCTACTGGAGGATCTAATTCCACGGCAATAATTTTTTTGCCGGATTTTATTTTTTCAAATAAAATATTTTCTTGCTGAGAAGGGGTACTCTTTTCCAGTGGTTTTTGGTGAAAATAGCGAATCTCCTGAAAAGAAAAAGAACGCAATACCTCTGCTGTTTTTTGAATATAAGCTGGTGTTGTACCGCAACATCCACCTAGAATTTTCACGCCGCATTGCGCAATTTCTTTCATCTGGTCTGCAAAATAATCAGGACTGTTTTGAAAAAAAGTACGATTGTCCACTACGGTTGGATAGCCGGCATTTGGCATGATGGATACCAGTTTGTCTTTCAGTTCAAATTGGCGAATATACTGAAATAAATGCTGAGCACCAGAAAAACAATTAAATCCTACTGCATCGATTTGTGGGATTTCTAAAACTTGTTGAAATAGTTTCTTTCCTGAAAACCCCATTCGAGTAAATCCTTCAGGAGAAACTGCAAATTCGACTAGAAGAAACGCATTTGAATTTTTTGCTTTTATATATTGAGACAAAGTTTCAAAATATTCAATATTGCTAAAAGTTTCAAAAATAAAATTTTCAATGCCCTGTGAAAGAAATACATCAATGATTTTTTTATATTCTTCCTCTGCTGATGGTTCTAAGGTAGGAATAGGACCAATATCTCCAAATAAAAATATCTCTTTTTCCCCAATTGCTTGTTTAGCAAGATAGCAACCTTGTATGATAATTTGTTCTACTGTTTCAAAACTACAGTTTAAGGATAAGGTGTTGGCGCTAAATGTATTGGTCTTGAGTGCTTGACAACCAGCTCCGATATATTCTCGATGAATCTGCAAAATAGCTTCTGGATCTTCTAGGTTTGCAAGTTCACATTTTCGATCATTCACATTGGCATAATAAGTTCCCATTGCTCCGTCAAAAATTAAAACCTGATTTTGCAAAAAATTTCTTACTTTCATATGCTATTCTCACTTCCTAATTTGAGTTTTTAAAGGATCAGCATGGCATCTGGAAAAAACGAACGGTGCGGGGACACTTTCCCTGCACCGCTTTTCTGTATATGTATAATAGCAGGTTTAGGTGGAAAAGTCAATGGGTTTTGGAACATAACCGTTTAGCATACAGATCCTTGCGTACCTAAAATACCAAGTATCATGCGGCAAATTAACAAATGTCGTAATTACACAGACGACATTTTGTAAAATGTCAAGTACATCAAGATAGATGCAGAAGAACCATTGTCACTCCGATCCATAAACTTACCAGAACAGCTCAGTAGAAGTGGGCAACTTATCCTCTGAAAATTGATTATTACCAGTTACAATATCGTTCATATTATAAGTGAACTTTTTTGACAAATTATAAGGAGGTATTCATTTGAACAAAAAGGAACGATATAAAATCACATTATTGCAGGATTATGGCACCTCTGATATTGATCAATTAAATGCCCAGTACCGCTGCAAAATAGAAATCAGCATATTCTGTACTTCTTGTCCTGCAACACAAATAAACTACGGACTTGCTCCTTCCACAAATGAACTTCATAAAAAGTAATAAATCAGGTCAAATACACCAAACTTAGCCACACCTTTCTCCCACAACAAAAGCATATCCACATATAAAAAGAAACTGATAGCCTATCCGGCCAATCCGTTTCTTTTTTGCTGACACTATTCTAAAATATCACTTATATCCTCAGCACATGTACTGTCATAAATCCTATTTCAAATATATCAACTGACTCTGTGTTTTAAACTGCACTATGCAATTACCCACACATTTGATTTTCGTATTCCAGAATCTGTGCCCATGTCAGCTATTCTGGCTTTTTGTCTTGGTCAAATTCTAGCCATAACTTTTCAGCCTCTTCCAGAATAGTTCCTGTTCAGCATCGGAATACTTTCCTTTAACTCGGATGTACTCTGCCTCACGCACCGTTTTTCTCGCTTTTCCATCATCCACCTGGTTCCATATAAAGCAGGCAGAAATTGTAAGGAAATCCGACCAGATATCCCACCTGTCATATTTCCCATCCAGCTGCCCAAAAAGCTGCAGAAATTCGCTGATATGTAAATCATAACTATCTCATTGTGTTTTGATGGGCCACGACCCATCCTGTCTCCCCCCTTCGATTAGGCGGCGTCCTTCAATCTGCAAATCGCAGCGTACTGTTCTTCGGCAGCAAACCGTCTGTCGTAATCATGCAGCGTGCCGTCAGGCAGGAAAGAGCTCGGGATCTCCTTATCCCACTCCAACATCATCTGCCACAATTGGGATAATCACGGCGTACAATACGCAAAGAACCTAATGGCTGTTTCGGGCAGAAAAAGCATCCAAGACGCTTGAACACTCCTCTGTGGCTGCAAGCGTACCGCCAATGGAAACTTCTGAAAAAGTGCAATGATCGGCAAATTCATGGATGTGCACCTTTTGAATATGAAGCTATCTGACGGACGCGAAAATCACATAATGAAAAATGAGAGTTTCAGATTTTACTCCAAAACTCCCGTTTCTTTATGTGGTATTGATATTTCCAAATATTACCTCAGCAAATTTTCTAAATCCTTAATGGAAACATCCATTCTTACGGACACTTCTTCGAGTGCCATACCGGAATTCAGAAAACGCTTTACCACCATTTTCATATCCTCTCCAACCTCTATGAGATGTCCGTCCAAGTCGTAGAATCGGATCACACGCTGTCCCCAGCTATGCTCAATGGCTTCTCCCAGATATTCAATGTCCGGATACTCTTTCAGCTTATTTATGAAACCGTCGAAGTCCTGGTCTTCAAAAACGACTTCCGCATTATTGGATTTCTTTAATACCTTTTCTTTTGGTATATTTACTAGCCAGTCAAAATCCTGTTGTAGCGCTAAACCACAGGTAAAAGCGATGTTCTTTCCGTAATCCTGATAGACTTCTAATCCAAATAGATCTTCATAAAACTTTCTTGCAGCGCTAATGTCAGCTACTGATATAACTGTACATATGTACTTCATATGAATTCTCCTTCCATTTTCACTTTTTCTTGCGCATCTTCAAATCAATATTGTTCTTTGCTGCTGCGGTCTGAAGCAATCCCGCAGCAAAAGCGCTCTTTTCTTTGAGCGTCAGCGTTTCCAAATCGGAGCGGCACTCAATTTGCCTGAATACCTCCCGCAACTCTTGTAGGTTCAAAAGGTTTACTGCAACACAAAAGAGAGTCTTTTTGCGCCCGTCATTAAAGTCGGATAGAAGGACATCCAGTATTTTTGTCTTTTCCATCTGCTCCGCATTGTAAGCGTCTATTCCAAACTGCCGAGCTTTTTCCATATCAGACTTCCGACCTTGGTGGGTTATAAAGGAATCAAAGTCATCCATATGCTCATACTGGGGGCAGGGGTATTCACTGCACTGAAAGCAGTATTCTATACCATCATGCTCCATGCTGCATCTTGCAATTTTACAAGACTGGTTTCCTGCTCCACCACCACAGCCAGGACAGTGTTTACTCAAAAACATGGGGCATAGCCCACAATGTATTTTCCCAAAAACTATTGCAAACCACTTACGGTTGATACGCTTTCAATCTCTGTTTCTTCATTTTTAAAGGAACTATATTGTCAAAAACTTCATGAGGCCAATTATGCATTTCCCCAGTCATACTTTTTTCTAACTCTTCTATAGAAGCACCTCACATTTGTGATTCAGATATTTTACTTACTTTCTCTGCGAATACGGATCAACTTCAAGGTGTCTTGATATACACAATCATTTGAATGCAGTTCAATCATAAGCCACCTTTGCCCGTTGCCTTCTTTTGTTTCATGGTAGATTTTCTGCATTTCATCAGATAACTGAGGCAATATTCTTTCAACCTTTTCTTTCTCCTTATTGCCAATAACCACCAGTACGGTGAAGCAATTCTCTTTGGGATAGATAACACATAAAGATTTTCCTGCTTTTCTCAACTTTATATTCCATCCACGGGCCCAAACGTCTTTACTGTATTCAATTTTTCGCAACGCATTATATTCACTATCCATAAATTCACAAAACTGGTTGAACAGTGGGTTCCCGATGTAATCACTCATGTCATAAATATCTGGCATATAATTTATATCCTTTAAGTCCAGCATACCGATTCACAGTTTCTCCTTTCCAATTACAATATCAGATGTTGCTTCTGTAGGTCACGATCAGTTAGCAGAGAAATCTATGTCATACCTCGTCCCGTGTGAGAAAAGAACTCCTTCTGTTAATTGCACACACAAGATAATCGTATTTTCATCATCAAAATTGTTGTGTCCGTTATCGATCCATTCGCTGAATGCCTGTCTCAGCTTTTGGGCAATTTCGTTGTTTTCCTTTTTGCAAAACCAACCTAGGTTTTCCCCTTTGCCATGAGCGGTAAACCATTCGCCGGCCACCGCCACTATGGGGTTATTACCTATCTGTTTCATTTTATTGGACGTAGCATATGTGATGATATAAAAACAACCATCCTCATAATAAGCATTAACCGTCCTCACATACGGAATATTTTGACCCGTTGTGGCAAGTGACAGTAATGTATCGTGTCCAAATCTTTCATCCATTATCTTTCTCGCTTCTTTACGAAACGCAGCCTTTTCTTCTACCCTGAATTTCAGCGGTTGTCCACCATTTACAGAAATATGGAACTGAAGCGGTGGATATGCCTGCAGAGACACATTCTCTGTTTTCAGGACAGAGGGCACAATACCATGAAAGCTCTTGAAAGCCCTGGTAAACGCTGTTGGAGACTCATACCCGTACTTGACAGCGATATCAATGACCTTTCCAGTGTCTTTTTGTAGCTCTACAGCCGCCAGAGACAATCTGCGTCGCCGTATGTATTCGCGCAGAGTCATATCCGTCAAATAGAGGAACATCTGCTGAAAATAGTAGGGCGGGCAACCGGCCACTTCCGCCACCTTTTCATAGTCCAGCTCCTCCGTTATATGCTGTTCGATGTATTCAATTGACTGGTTCAATCGTTGCATCCATTCCATAACATAGTTGCGCTATTTTATCACTTCATTATAGCTGATCCTTTCATAATTTTCCTCGCATTCAGACTATACCAACTGATAGCCTGAATGCGCAGATATTGTCTCACAGAGACTGGGATTTCTTTTCTGTGAAATTTATTACTGTATCACGGCAACCTTGCTTTAACCTTTTCGGAATGTGGTTTTAACCTTGATTTTTACAGTTCTCTTTTTATTTTATATTTTCTCAATCGGTATTAGCCGACAGATCCAGAGATCAGGTCTTAACCGTTTTCAACTTGTTCAGTATTTTATTTAACGCAAAAAGGACGCCCACCTGGAGCGTCCTGGAAATACAAATGCTGTATTCATTCAGCTCCCTACGTTGGTATTAACCAACAGGTTCAAAGGTCAGGTTTTGCCTTCTCAACTACATGGTAGTCCCCCTGCTTATGGCTATGATACGATTTCTGTGTGAATTTGTTAAATCGGCTTATCCAGTCGTCTGTTGCTTCACGATCAAATTTTCATAAATCCCAAAGTGTCAGTTGATTCTCCTCCTCTTCCGGAAATTCCGACAGATATGCAAAAATCTGCTTTTTGTCATGTATAATGCCATTTTTTCGCATGCATTTATGTAGTGCATGGTTTGTCTTCCTTACCCTCCAGTGCTTTTGTCCCTGCTATAAGAACCTGCAATGAAAGTTCAAAGCTCTCTTCAATAGATATTGGGTTCCCAAATGCATGGTTATTTACTAGTAGAGCAAAGCCTTCCAAAAATCCCCGGTATGTCCGTATCAGGTGTTCGCTATTTTCCTTTGAAATATTTAATGCGGCAAATACCTTATATAACATGGGAATCAATTCTTTCGTTGCATTTTGTGTTTCCTCGCTTTGAAATTTGTTGTACCAAAGCATTGCATTGAAAACACCAGGGTTATCGATTACGTATTTATAAAATGCACGGCAGACTGCTTCTAACGCATCATACCCGCTGATGCATATAACAGCATCTATCATACTTTTTTCCACTTGTTTCCAACCCAAAAGCATGATTTCTTTTTGCAGATCCTCAATCCCTCTAATATGATTGTAGAGTGATGGGGATTGAACCTTCAGATTTTCCGCAAGTAATTTCAAAGTGATTTTTTCGATTCCTACTTCGTTTGCCAGTTCAGCTGCTCTTTTTATCACGGTTTCCTTATCAAGACCTGCTCTTGCCATTTCACACCTCCAAAACTATCTGTATTTACACTATAACTAATTTAATTAGTTTTGTCAAGATGCCACCTATCCACGTCACACTTCCATATTTTCTATTTTCTGTGCCATATTGTATATCAGCAAGCTCCCGGCAAGTAAAATAATGACCGACAGGCCAAGCACAGTTCCAAAGCTGTTATTGATATCTGCTGCCAGATTCACAAGCAACATACTGAATGCAATCGCGCTGATCACTGTCATAGAATTGGACTTTTTGATAAAACCGATTCGCAATGCGCAAAGGGCTATTCCGTTTGTAAGGCATACCAGCACAAAAGCATTTCGGATAACCAGAATCAGATCCATCAATTGAAGCGTGTCATCTACTAATGAAAACAGTCGTCCGGTTATGGCAAAAAACACGAAGCACCCCATAGTAGCCAACAGAAATGTTATACTGATAAATGCAGTCAGCAGTTGGATTTTTGCCCAAACCGTCTTCTTTCTGCTAATAGGATAAGTAAAAAGAAGAACTACATTTGCGCCGCTGTATTCTTTGATTACATAACGATATCCCATTGCAGATGCTAAGGATGAAAACGCCATAAGTGCGATAGCGCCACTCATAGCCGATATTCCCTTATAGGTAGAAAATTGGGCTACAACATTTGGATCTGGTGTGCCAAGACTCGGTACCCAGGCAAATATATGGGCAAGCCCCAATAGGCAGACAAATATAGCGACTGCCGCAAAGCAATAGGACTTGATATTCGTTTTCTTTAGCTCCAGTCTCAGCAAATTCATTTTTCGACACCTCCACTCATGATATTGAAAAAGTAATCCTCCAGCCCCTTTGGGCAGGTTTCTCTTATCTCCGCAATTGTAACCTCTTCGGCAATGGTTCCATTTACCAAGACACCAACTCTGTCTGCTACATGCTCAATCTCATTTAAGATATGGCTGGAAATCAAAATCGTCATACCACGGTCTTTAACTAATGATAAAAACAATTCTCGCATTTGCCGGATCCCCATAGGATCAAGCCCGTTAATTGGTTCGTCCAATACTAAAAGCATTGGCGAATGGCTGATTGCTCTGGCAATAGCCAAGCGCTGCTTCATACCCAGAGAAAATTTTGAAACGGGTTGTCTCCCGATGTCAACAAGACCTATCATCGTCAAACTCTCTTCAATCCCTGCAAAATTACATCCCATATAACTTAGATGGATCTCCAGATTTTCTCTTGCAGAAAGATGCTCATAGAAAACAGGAGTTTCAATCAGGATTCCCATCTCTTTCAGAAATCTCTTGTTTTTCGTATGGATTTCATCTCCATGAAACCGAATTGTTCCGGCAGTGGGCTGCAACAGACCGGTAATCATTTTAAAGGTTGTAGTCTTTCCAGCACCGTTTGCGCCGAGAAGTCCATAAATGCTGCCTTGCTCCACATTCATATTGAGCCGTTGCAGCACTTCTTTTCCATCAAAGGTTTTGATTAAATCATGAATTTGGATCATATCGTCCCTCCGTATAACTTGTGTAATGCACTTCATGAAATGGCCTTACGTCTAAACTTGCCTTACAGCCAAGCCGTTTCGCAATATAGCGCATAATGAGTCTCTGAATATGTTTGAGCGGACCATTGGCCATGCGGATCTGTTTTTCTGAGAGATATTCCGGTATGGAGAAGGTCGTGATGATTTCCTGACTGAAATAACTGCACTCTCCAAATAGCCTCCTGATTTGAATAAAAGGCTGCAGTAACTTTACACCTAGCTTTTTTCCCATTAGACTAAGACCAAACATATCACCTTTTATAAAAGTACCGCTATACTCACATCCAAACTTCTTTGGCAGCATCTGTAAAAATTCTTCGCAGCACCGTCCTTGAGAAACTTCTGGGAACCCACCTTGCAGAAGAAAGGAAATCCGAGTCCCAGTCTGATCTTTTGCAGACAGATCTGCTAAAAACTCAAGTATGATCCCCGGAACATTCTCCACATAGAGCGGCAAGGCGAACAGTATATTCTCATTTTCCGCAAAAGCAGTTTTCGCACTCTCCCACTGCTTTCGGTCTGACAGATACCAAATCTCAGATGTATTCTCACCGTTACTCAAGCCAACGCAAAAAGCATCAATAATTTTCGCCGTATTACTCTTAGACTGAGGCCGGGCGGCACCGCTGATAATCACTACATGCATAACGGCACCTCCTCACAAGCCTCAACAGGGAATGCCCCTAGACTGATTCCATGAAAATTCAGGCAGAACCGGTTCATCCAACGCTTCAGGTACTCCTGGTTTCCATCACCAGCATATAAAAGTCCGAAGCGGAATTCCTTTTCATAACGCGGAATATGGCGCGTCTGACCATTTTCAATCCTAGTATACATAGTTGCCATCGGCAGCATTCGATCCACAATATTTTTCAGTTTATAATCAATGAATCCTAAAGTTGTGCCAGATATGAAAACTGTAGCATCATATTGCAAGTAAGCCCGTAGCAGCTACTCATATCCGTCTTTGATACTACAAATACCAGGTGTTTTTAACCAGCAATCATTACATCCCATACAAGGCATAATTTTTCTCTCTTCCGTATGGATAATCCTATATTCTGACCCCCTTTTTTGTAAGGTTAGAAATCGCTTTTTCAACTGCCGAATGACTTTTGGGCAGTATATTGATAATGAGTAAACGCATCCCTTTCTCCTTTCCGTCTGATTCAACCGGATAAAAAAACCACCGGACTTACAAAATAAAGTGTAAGGCCGGTGGAAACCCCCAAGTCAAGAGGGAAGTATATAAAACTTATTTCAAGGGAACCCATATCTCATAAAAGTGCTTATCTGACTGGTCACTTAGCATTGCCATACGGATGAAGATATATACTACACCACGAAAAGCTGCATGATTTTGTTCAGCCCATTCATGGCATAGAGAAAACATTTTCTCAGGAATAGAGGTATCGCTATTGTCTGCCAGTAATGTAGTATAAAGACATTTTCCATGCTCCAGATACACTTTATTCTGCCTTCTATGCGCTTTTCCAGCAGGTTTAACCACGTACATCTCTGAAGCCTTATAGCCTGTTTCATCAAAAGTAAGCGCCCGGATCATGCTTGAAAGAATATCCTCAATCTTTGTATTCGCTAAAGGACGCTACTGAAGGGAATCGTTCAGCAACATAATATGGTGGAAGTTCCCGAATCTCAAACTTACCAGCCTTTTCAGAAAGGCCCTGACAAAAGCACCGTGTTTCCTTCAACCGCTTCTGCATTTTGGAAAGATGGTCAATCTGAGTCTGTAGGCTATCGAGCTGATGGTCAATCTTTCCAAAGTATTCCTTGTTTTTTATAAAAATCAATGGACATCAAACGGGACATATCATATAGATCAAATTCACGGTACTTACTGTACTGCCCCCTTTTGGGTCTAATCAAACCAATTTCCTCATAATACCGCAGTGTTTCACGAGTAAGACCAAGATGGTTAAATATATCCTTCGTATGATAGACTGCCGTTTCTTCATCTCCAAGGCCAAGCGCATCTTCGGCAGAGTGACTTTCCTTTGCTTTTATAATCTTTCTGGAGCGCCGCTTATCCATAGGCTTTTCAGCATCTAAGGGGACAAACCAAGTCTTTCCCCTTTTTACAGCTCCATTGATTCTCCCTGACTCACAATAATATGCAACCATGCGGCTGGATACCATCCACCTTTCTGCTGCTTCTTTTTTCAGTTTCAAACCTAGTGCCGCCATCACAGATGGTTTTTATGACAAACACCGTATCGTCATCATATCTAACCTCTCCAACACAGAAAAGACACCAATGCTCAGTAAATACCGGGCATTGGTGTTTTCCTTCTTATATGATACGCTTACGGAGCTTTTGATAAAGTAGCGACGCTGCAATCATCAAAACACCCGCAGCGAAAAGCCAGATTTTTGCTTTGTAGTTGCCGATAGCCATGGAGAACAAATAGAAACTGCCGAGCTTCGGTCCTATACCGATATTGAGCGCATAGTACAGGAGCGGCGGCATATATCCAATTACCGTATTCCCTGTCAGCGCCGAAGTCAGCATCCCCATGGCTCCCAAAAAGATAGCGTCCGCTACCGTTCCCAAGGCCATAACCGGCGCCATATCGCAGCTGCGTATTTTCATATACACAGTAAATGCGACTATGAGCAATATCGCTGCCACCGCGGAATATACGGTTCGTATCAGATAAACTTTTTCCGTACTGCAATATTTTGAAGATACCAGATCGTTTATCTCTTCGTTCTGTTCCGGCTGAAATACCGGCGTCAGCAGCACAATGCCGATCAGGGAAACAAACATTTCCAGCGGCATGGCTGCAGCGTTCCGATCCAGATTCGCTGTGCCAATGAGCAGCGATACCAGCAAGCATAAAATCCCGGCTACGACAATCGACAAAAGTGAGTTATGCTTGAGATTGATTTTTGCGATTTCTAACGCTGGAAAACGCTCTTTTGATTGATTCATTTCCACCAAATTTCCCCTTTCTTTTTGCTTCATAAATTAGAATGGTAAAGATAACCAATAGAAGAGAGAGTCCTGCCATCAACAATCTGTTTTGCATAAGGTTCTGGAAGTTGTCAAGATAGTCCTGGGTTTTAAACCAAGTGTCTGCCCCTATATTATGGCGGGGAGCCAAACGAATCAGGGAATATCCTGAATGAACCGTTTTGATCCCCAGATTGATATCAAACATCCACCACAGTCCCTGCACAGCAACTGCAATCGGTGTACCAGTCAGTTCTGTCAGAAACATGCCGATTGCTGTGGATATCATTACGCTGGGCATAAGCCAGCCCGAATCATATTTCAGCGGAGCCAGGTAATCCAGATGCATTCCGCTGTAGGAACCCCATACTACCATGTTCGACAGATATGAGAGGATAAGCACCGGGAGCATTGTTGCAGTAACCAATGCAACATATCGAATCACGGTCAGTTTGACCGCGGATGTCTTCTTTGTATAAATAAGCGCTTCCATTTTGGCACGCTGATCTTTCATACACAGAATCACTGCCAAAAATACCGGCAGAACGGAAAGCACCATTGCGCCTGCGTAGTCAGAGAACAGACGGGCGTATCCGCCGGTAATCTGGTCTGCGTTTAGGGCAAGCTCATATCGCTCCTTTGCCTCCTCATAGGTCAACGGAACTGTTCCATACTGAGACAGGGAATCTGGCGCATATTTTGAACTGCCACCCAGAAGATCGTCTGCCTGCTTCATCAGCTCCCGGAAGCGGGAATATTCCAAGTCGTCACGTACTGCAAAGGTCAGCTTTTCTGGTTCGTTCTGCTGCTTTGCATCTGAGCCTATGGTAAAATTGTCATCTTCCCCCTGCTGCATAGTATCTCCACCGATTTGGAAGGTGTAATTGTCGGAACCGGCGGAATCAATTCCTGCTACTTCCCGCAGAAGTGTTTCTTCGCTGATCCCTGTAATCTCAGAAAGGATTTCGGCCATTCCTGCCTGCTCACCTTCACCGAGCTTGACATGCTTCATAAATCCAATGGGATAGGTGGTATAGTTATTATTGCTGAACTCCGACAGCAGATTACTCAGAGCGGATGGCATAACCATCTCCGGAATTTCTTCATACCTGTACCCATAACTGCCGTTAACGCCGCCCGGCTGCGGTTCCTGCAACGGATCTTCGTTAAAACGAAAAACGCCTTGGGAGAACAGTCCGATTATGATAGCTGCGACAAAAATCAGATAGGGAATGGACTTTACAATCTTTTTGATTTCTCGCACAAACAGCATCACCACTCACCTCCAATTTCACCCAGGATATCACGAACGCCGCTGGTATGGAGATATAGCATATATGCATCCTCAATATTCGGCTCGCAAGCTTTGGCTCCCTGCATTAAGGTATCTGCAATAAACCGGATGTGAACTTTATTGCCCTGTGTGTGCATACTGGTAATAGAAAGCTGCCTCTTGAGCTGGGGAAGTTCCCGCTTGGAAGCCGTCATGGTAAACACTCTGCCTTCTGCCCCCTGCAAAAGCTCATCCACCGTACCATTATAAATAACTCTGCCTTCGTTGATAATGGCAATGTCCTCGCATGTGGCTTCGATATCCCCTACAATGTGGGTAGATAGGATGACAATCTTATCCTCCGCAATCTCAGACAACAGGTTTCTGAATCGAACACGTTCCTCCGGATCCAGGCCAGCGGTGGGTTCATCAACAATCAGTACCTTGGGGTTGTTGAGCAATGCCTGGGCAATTCCAAGTCTTCGTTTCATGCCGCCGGAAAGTGCCTTTACTTTTTTGTTCCTGTGTTCAGTCAGATTCACTTTTTTCAGCAGTGCGTCAATCCGTGTCTTTCTTTCGGTACTGTTCAGTCCTGAAAGGATTGCCAGATACTCCATGGCCTCCCCCACATTCATGGATGGATATATGGAAAACTCCTGGGGTAGATATCCAATGATTTTACGAATTTCTCCAGCGTTTTCAATGGGGACACCGCACACTGTAATTTCGCCGTCCTTTTTCTGAAGTAGCGTAGCCAGTGTCTTCATCAGAGTGGTTTTGCCTGCGCCATTGCGTCCTAGCAGTCCGAACATTCCCTGATGGATGGAAAGGTTTACATCATATAGCGCCTGTTTCTTTCCATAAAATTTATTGAGATTTTTAATTTCAATGGAATTATTCATTTGAAAAAGCTCCTTTCTCCAGATGTATCTCTCATCTGACAGGTATAGGATAAAAGGAGATTTTCAACTTTTTGTCTACACAGGGAAAAAGTTTTATGTTGTATAAATAAATAGACCGGCTGCCTCCAGAAATCTTGTCAGATGAACTTTCTTTCGTCACCAGTTCTCCCCAAAATCCTATTGCTCACAATGGCATATATTTCTCAAAGCGGCATTGCTCAACTACTTCATTTCATAAAAGTGCAATTGCTTTTTGAGGACAAGAACTAGTGCAACGATAGCACATCGTGCGTTGTGGATAACTCTGTTTGCAGAATGTGGTTTAGCTTTTCCATGTTCTGTGAACAGAGTTATCCATGACGAAACAGCCTGTTATGCACATTTCCACAATGCTTGTCTTTTGGCCTTTGGTTCGGAATAGTGTGGTACTGGCGGTCTATCTCTTTTTTGGGGTTTCTGCTTCTTTACCGTACATGAGCATTAATAGTAGGAGTATTTGTGCTGATTAAAACCCCAATAACAGCCATTACAGAAACGACAGTTATTGTAGCAAAACGCAACCAAAATAATAATTTTCTCATAGAATTTCCTCCTTGTCATAATGCTTATTTTTTTCTGAAAATAAATAGCTCTGCAATTTGGGCAGCAATTACTACACCACCGCTAATTAAGCAAAGTTTTGCTGTCTTGTGGTATCCCTTTTCCTTAAGAGGCACAGAACTTGCCATAAGTCCAGCTCCAGTAGCAAATGTGAGGGTTTTCCCAATAAAACGTACAGGACGAAAGCTCCATGCTTTATCCATAGATTTATCGAACACGTTTGCAGCTCCCTCCACTGTTTTCTCAATAGCGTTACCAAAATGTTCCATAGCATTTTCGAATCTTTCTTCTGTCATAATAAATTACCTCCTTAAATACATTTGGTTTGAATGGTTGTATCATCAAATAATACCTGACGAATGAATGTATATATTTTTGATAAAAGTACCTCTTTCAAGGTACTCTTATAGTTACTCTACAATTTCTCTTATATGCCGTTTAACAAGTTCTGTGAGTTCATTGTCAAACAAAGGTATTCCCATTGTGTCTAAAATCGCACTAAGACAGTTAAACTTATTTTCTATCTCTGTTGCAGAAGCAGGATAAACGGATGGTGATAGCCACAAATCGCTCAATAAAGAAATTAACTCGGATAATTCCTTTGCATAGTCTGTTTTAATTGATCCATCACCCTGCCCCTCCTCTATCAACTCTAACCATAACGGTGAAATCAATCGTCTATCGGTATCAATCATCCCCGCTAAGATACGAGGATTTTTAAGTACAGGAAGCGTTTGTTTACTTAACTCTGTACGTTCCACATCCTCATAATTTATTTTGATAACCTCTCGCATTTTTTCTAATCCATTTAATCCATTCCGTTTTTTTACAAGAGTAAAGGGGTTGTTATCAAAGAACATCTTCTCGCCTAAAGCGTCCATAATTTCTTCCTTTGACTTAAAGTGATGATAAATTGCACCTTTGGTAAGTCCTCCGAGTTCATTCACAATGTCTTGAATCGTTGTATTATCATACCCCTTTTCCATAAATAACCGTTGCGATACTTCCAATATCTTTTCAACGGTAATTTCAGGGTATTTATTTCGAGCCATAATCAACCTCCTTTTTATCATTCGCTTGGTATGTAACTACAGTATAACTCTTTTGCATTAAATTGTCAAGATACATTTGGTAGGTATCTTATTTTAGTAGTGTTAAAATTTTGAAATATGAAATACCATGATGTATAAATGAGTGAGTGGGATTCCGCCGTAGTCGGCATTGTGGGAATGTGTATAACTGGCTATCTTATGGAACTGTGGGTAACTCCATTTTCATAATACAGGAAATATATATTTTACATGTTATGAGAATATAATTATCCATAATGCTTGCCTTTGGTCTTTGGTTCGGAATAGTGTGGTGCTGGCGGTCTATCTCTTGTTTTCGGTTGCTTGCTTCTTTACCGTACATGAGCATTGGCTGCCGGTTTATATTAAGAAATGATATACTTACAAGCTGAAATTCAACTCAATTCAAAGAGAGCTTTTTCATAGTCCTTCACAAAGTATCGAATATTTGCTCTCCCTTTTTGAATAATTATATGTCCTTCCGCTTCCAGTTTTTCTTTTTGTGCTTCAACGCCACCAGGATATTTTACGTTTAACTCACCGTTTGCCTTTAATGTTCTCCAATAGGGCGTCTCATCATCAGAACGCTGATGGCTTGCCCATGCAGCAATAGACACAAAAATCCCCGCTGTGATTGGCTCTGCAAAATCTGCCCTGTTCAATTTAGCAAAGTATTCTCGGATTTTCCCAACTGTTATTACTTTACCATAGGGGATTTGCTTCATTACTTTGTCATAATCAATAGGTGGTGCAAAATACATTCTGCTCCCACCGTATTTCTCAATGCTTTTTGGGTCTGTAACGATCTCGATCTTGGGCATGTCTTTACTGTCATGCAGCATGGCATTGAAATCTTTTTTGTCCTCATTAGCCATGTTTATCACCTCCTACGTCCATTATAATTTAAGCTTACTGTGCTATGCAATGAGACTGTTTTAAAAACCCCAAATTTTTCGTTCATGTCACTGCTTAAACGCCGCCATGACCACAGCTCCGTTCCGGTTGTTCAGCCGGATATATCCTCCATGCTTTTCACAGAGAATCTTGCAGATATTCAGCCCCATACCGAAATGTTCATTGTCTGTTTCGCTTACCGTTTTGTAAAATGGTTTCGTGGCGTTTTCCAAATCTTTCTCGGCAAACCCAGTTCCGTCATCCAAAACCATCAGATATAGGTATCCATCAGATGAGTCTACGGAAACCGCTACCTTTTCTTTTGCAAACCGCACTGCATTGGCAAGCAGATTTTCAAATACCCGCTGTACGATGGCTGCGTCCACATGTAGGTCAGCACCCTTATCTACCATACATTCACATGAAAAAACCTTATTCCCGCATACGGCTTCTCCTGTTTCCTGAAGCTGCTCATAAAGCGTGTCCATATCAATAAACTGCCGGATAATTTCAATATCCTCCAACCGCTGCAGATCGCCCATGGTTTTCACATACGCTTCTAATCTTATGATATGCTGGTACATAATTTCTGAAGTGCCGCTCACTTTTTCCGGCGACATTTTCGGTGCATATTGCCGCAGCAGCTCAATTTGCCCCTTCAAAACTGTCAACGGTGTCCTTAGATCATGGGAAAATGCCGTGTTCAGTCGCTTGCGTTCTTCCATCTGCCTCCACATTTCCTCATTACTTTCCTGCAGAGCCTCACGCATTTTCTCAAAAGAGGCACACAGCTTACCCATTTCGTCGTCTTTGTTATAGACCACTTTGAAATCCAGATTATTGTCTGCAATCTGCCCGGCGGCGTGATCCAGTATAGCAAGCGGCTTTTGTAGCTGTCGCCGATAAAATAGGACGCTGGTTCCGACAATACAAACGATAAAACAAATCGGATAGACGGCTATACTGAAAAAGCTCATTGCATCATCCAAATGCTGTTCAAGCGGTGTAAAGTAGGAACGCAGATCCCTGGTGAAATATCCAATCAGATGCCCTTTCTCAATCGCTATTTCTTTATGTGTGTCTTCATAAATTTCCTGATATTTGTTATATATCCGCGACTGAACAAACTGGCATGTGTTGGACAACAGTAGGGAAAAGAGAATCGCCGTAAAGATACATCCCAGCATGTACCATACAAATATGGTCTTAATGGATCTTTTGTAGAAGAAATTTTTTATTTTGCCCATTTATACCCCACACCCCAGACTGTTTCCACATACGGCTTTGCTCCTGCCGCTGCAAGCTTTATGCGGATGCGGCGGACATGTTCAGCTACAACGGAGGACTCTCCTTCACTGTCATAGCCCCAGACAAGTTCATAAATCCGTTCCTTGCTGAATATCTGTCCCGGATAGCCGGACAGCAACTCTATAATATCAAATTCCTTTTTCGCAAGGGAAATTTCTTCACTGTCAAAGTACAAGCGTCGTTCTGTATAGTCGATTGCCAGTTTATCGTCAAACCGCACTTTTGGCGTGTCTCCTCTGCGGCGTTCCCGCCTGAGATGTGCGGCCACCCGCGCTCCAAGCTCATCCAGCGAAAACGGCTTTACAATGTAATCATCCCCGCCCAGGCCGAAACCTTTGATCTTATCACTATCTTCCACCCTGGCAGTTAAGAAAAGAATCGGGCAGTTGACAAAATTCCGTATCCGGGAGCAAACCTCTAATCCATCTATGTCAGGCATATTGATATCCAGCAGAATCAAATCTGGCTGTTTTCCCGCCTTATTGATTGCTTCCTTGCCATTGGTCGCTGTTATTACATCGTAATCGTTGTACATAAAGTAATCTTCCAGCGTGGAAACAATATCCACTTCATCGTCCACAATTAAAATCGTATCCCTCATTTTGCGCACCTCCCATATATCAACTTTAACTTATCTTGCAATCTTCAACATTTTATCTACTTTTATTTTATGCAGATCCGCCTTTTCCATTCTGAAAGGATGGTTTTCAAGATGTTCCTTACAATTATAAACGCTTAAACACACAAATTACAAATCTTTTTGAACATAGCAAGGAAGGCTGCTCTGGAAAGAGACAGCCTTCCTTCACCTTAGTTTGTTATGCTCACTTCAACATGGCTTGCAAATAGCTGATTATAGTAGTAGTTGCCTTCCAAATAGTTGACATACTTCAAGAAGTTCACCTTGGCAATCGTACCGGATTCCCATCCAACAGCTTCTGCATTCGGTTTATCCGCGTTATAGTGAAACAACTCCCCATCACTCATCTATATCTCTGAATCCGCGTCAAAGATAACCGTTAATTGGGCTTTATCCGGAAAAATACTGTTAGTAGCCGGATCTGTTACAATAGCCTTAAACCCTTCACCCTACCACTCAACAAGTTTCACATATAGCTCCTCTTCCTGAGTCAAAAAATAAACCTGTTCAACAGTGATATCCCCACCCGACTGCTTATCGTTGTTCATCAACGGAGTAGCAAACACCAGAATGGCGATCACGCGGCTGGCCATCAGTGTAGTAGAAGACACTGGCATGCTCAGTAGCAGATCATTATCTTTCCCACCGAATACTACGCCCTTCACCGCAAAGGTCGTAAACAGCAGTCTAACTACTAGCGCAGCTATACCCATAAAGATGAAAACCAACACTTCCATATGTGAAGGAGCCAGCACTTTCATCAACATATAGCTGTAGAGTCCCGACAGGTACAAACCCAAGAAAGCGATAATGATAACAGCTCCCATCCCTGTAGCCGCTTTCTTCTTGTCGCGCCCTTTGGAATTGGTGGATGAGAGAAGCATGGACTGGATACTGACTTTTAGCAGGACAAGAAATTGGTTCATCTCTCTCCCCCCAGTTCCAGAAAAACATCTTCCAAGGATGAGTCCCCGACCAGTTCCGCCGTGGAACCGCACCGTACCAGTCTTCCATTTTTGATAATGGCAATCTGATTGCACAGCTTTTCCGCCACCTCAAGCACATGCGTGGAGAAAAATACCGCCGATCCGTTTTGACACAGTTCCGCCAGATAGCCTTTCATTAAATGTGCGGCAGTTGGATCCAGACCCACAAAAGGTTCATCCAGAATCAACAGCTTTGGTCGTCGGATGAAAGCAGAAATCAAGGCCAGTTTCTGCCGCATTCCATGAGAGTAACTGCCAATAGAAGAACCCAGATTTCCAGTGAGTTCAAAGGCATCAGAATATTTCTCAATATCGGCAGTGCGCTGGTTTGCAGGCATGTCGTACAAATCGGCAATGAAGTTGAGAGAGTCAATGCCTTTCATGAACTCATAAAGATCTGGATTGTCCGGGAGAAACGCGGTAATGCGCTTGGCTGCTACCGGCTCTTTTTTAATATCGTGGCCATCAATTGTGATGGTTCCTTCACTGAAGTCCATCACTCCTGCCACAGCTCGAAGCGGGTGGTTTTGCCTGCCCTGTTGTGACCAATAAAGCCATATATTTCACCAGACCGGATATGAAGCGTCAGGTCCTCCACAGCTTTCTTCCCGCCGGGATAAGTTTTTGAATAGCGTTCAATGTGAAGCATAAATAAATCTCCTCTCGCCAAAGAAATCTTCCCTCATCCCCTAAACGATTTCAGACAAGCCTGCTGCAAGAATAAGAATGGCTATGACCCCCATTCCAGTTCCAATCGTTCTGCATAGTTTCTTTTCATCATATTTGACCTTTTCCTCTTTTGATGCCGCATTATATGCTTCTATGACCAGAAATTAAAATAATGGAAATCACCGCCAATATAAAAAACACAATCCAAATAATCCAATCCGGGTCATATGATATATCCGCTAACTTCACAATGCTGACACCTCCTTCAATTCCATCGTTTAAACACGATGATCTCTGAGTCTTCCCCGTAACCGCTATACTCAGATACCATCAGATGCGTTTCATCCGCAATAATTCCATAGCACCTGTCGCTGCCCTTTTTCTGCAGTTGGTTTCCGAAATAAATTTTGTTGTCGTCCCAGAATTTAACAATCTGGCCGTTTGGAAGGGAATACTCAATATTGGCAAAAGAGCCTTTCAGAGCGTTTAGCTCTGTTACTTTTTCCATATCCGGAATATCAAGGGCATTAAATGCTGCCATCAATCTCTCCTTGAATCTGCAAAGCTCATCCTCGCCTTTTTTACAGCACAGTGCAACCATGCATTCTGCGCCAAAAGGACGGCCATCTGTTGCAGCACACCCTTTGCAGCCACTGCTCCATTCACAATTCTCACAATCAATTCCACAAATCGATCCCATGATTTTAATCCTCCGTTTCTGATTTTGTTTTTTACGGGTAATTACAGCCTTCTGATTGGAAAAAACATATAGCCTTTCCCGGTCTGCGGGCAGGTAAAATCATAAACAGCACCAACCAGCAAAATATCATTCTCCTCCAGATATTTAATTACCTCAGAGAAGGTGCTGTCATTTTCACGTTCCACATAAATGTATTCGTAGCCTGGAATTCCTCACTTTGTCCAGCCGTCGGCGGCCTCTGCATCGTCAGTACACTCTACCCCTGCGAGATAAAGCCCTTTACTGAAATTCTTCCATGGACCGAAAGATCGTGTGAAATCAGATTGCCCCCCAGATTCCACTGATGTTACCGTTCTGATCCTTCTTGGCTAAATGCTGAACTTCTCGAAAATGGGAGTTGGCTTCATCCCACAGCTTTTGAATAAACCCTGCACCGTCTAAAGATGAACCTTCTTTGCCAATTACCACAAAGGACTCTTTTTCGCATCTTTCGATTTGTTATTGTTGCTCCAATCCGCTTGTCTAACCGCCACTGGTGCAGTACCAGCTGATGTAAGTTTCATCAATAAAGTATTCTTGCGAAGTCCCGGAAACCTTGTATATCCAATTGCATAAGCCACTTACCTCGCCTTTGATCCATGCCCGTATCCTAGATGTTCTGTTTTAATAGCTTAGTATAACAGATTTCCAGTCATCTTGCGTAGCACTTCAAGCCCATCTAATGATAGCTTTCCCTATGGCGGCTAAATTCTGAGATTACAGGCAAGCCCAGAAGGGAAGTTGTCCCCTCTGGGCTTACAAAAATTTATCACACAAATGAGTCTATCCGGCTGAGTAATGAGACTTTTTCTGATTGGTTAGACATATTTTGTGCCGCTCCACCCCCCCTTTATCAAATCAGTCTTCCCATATAGGTTCGCCTACTTGGTAATTGGATTTGCCATCGGTCTTGTCGGGAGCGACGTTGTGCTGATCCGGTTCTTCCTTCTGGTTTTTGGAAGACTGTTGATTGACGGTGCCATTATCTACCGGCTCGTCCTCACCTTGCGGATACTCTTGTCCGTCAACCCATTCCGGTACAAGCTCAGGAACACCATGCCCCGACATCTTGTGCTGATCAGGATTCTCTAGTGCAAGTTCATTAGAATTCTGCTGCACGCCTGTCTGGGTCTGCTTCCCGCTTTGGTCATCCTTTTTATCATCCGTGCCATTGGTGCAAGCAGCGAACGACAAAATCATAACTGCGGCTAAACTACAAAGTAAAAATTTTTTCATATTGGATTCCTCCATTTCATTTAGTTGAGTATGGATATATTGGCGTCTCCCCTGATGATGGAGGCAACAACCTTCAATATTTCATCCTGCTCTATCTGCCAGCCCACAACCTTATATCGGATTCCATCTAACTGGAATTCCGCGGTGTAAAGCTCTGGCGAAGTCTCTGATGCAGGCTGAACACCGAATGTTACGTTCGTCCCACTGATATCAGTTGTCTGACGTTCTGATTCCGGTTCCACATACACACACGACGAAAGCTCTCCAACTTTGCCCGCTTGCACGGAAATCCCCTTTACATAGCCAGTCTCCTCGAACAGCTCAGGTGAGCCATCCTCGTAATACCCCGTATAGAATCCCAGCGTCACCAAATCAGATACAATTGTCCCGTCCTTTGTATAGATCACTTCAGCACTGTTGTTATACCGAGAAGCAATCAATCCCTCCGGAAGATATGCTGGCTGCAGCTCTTTGCCGTAATACTCAGAAATATCCGCAACATTCCAGCTGCACACATCATACTCATCCGTGTCATACCATACCTCCTTTTCTCCTATGCTGCTGATGGTATTGCTGTGTATCGAACTCATATCCAACAGAAAATTGTCAGACTCTTCTGGGACTTTTTCAATCGGACCGGGTGGCTGGGTGACAGGTGGCGCCGTATTTCTCAGAGAACCGGCAATGCCGATTACTGTGCCAACCAGTAACATAAAACAGGCAGCTATACCAACATATTTACTGAAGAAGAAAGGTCTGGCTTTCTTTAGCTGTTTTACCTCAGCTTCCTGAATGAATTTCTCATCCACGAAGCCCATGCCAGTCAAAAGATCTTTTCCATTCATACGGTTACATCCTCCTTCTTCAAAAACTCTTTCAGCATATTTCTTGTGCGGAACAGCGTCGTCTTCACCTTGCTCTCACCGATGCCATATCTTTCAGAGATACTATGGATAGAATCGGTATACCAATAACGCCGCATAAAAATCAACCGCTTTTCCTCTGACAGACTGGAAAGGAATTGATTGATGAGCTGCCCGATTTCTTCTCCGCGCCGTTCTTCATCAATCTTTGAGGATGGATCCGGAATGCACATCTCCATTTCATCCGTCAGTGCAACCAGCTCGGCATTTCGCTTTTTTGCATTTTTCCAATCCATTTTTCCAAACGAGATGTATCTGCAAATCCTTGCAATGTAGGCAAAAAAGTAATTCGGCCTTTTCGGAGGGATTGTATTCCATGTTTCAAAAAGTGTATCGTTTACACTCTCTTCCGCATCTAAATGGCTGTTTAAGATTTGCATCGCAAGGTGATGGAGTCTTGTACCATACTTCATTTCGGTTTCGTGAATCGCCATCTCGCTGCGCTCCCAAAATAGCTGTACGATCTCCCGATCCTCCATTATTACCTCCTTCCTTCAGGTTGTAGAGTGTCCTCTCACCCTTATAGTGGGAAAAAGGTGACCTGTGGTTACACTTCCTGAGGAAAAAATTGAATTTATCACTATCGTAGTCTGTGTATATAAAGGGGAAGCGAGAAATCTGATTAATACCAGGTTTCCCGCTCTCTTTAGATAGTCATTCCTCTTCCTGATCCTTTGTCCGCTGCGCAGGGATCCGTGGTTCGCTTAAGGGAAGCTCCTGTTGCCCTTTGAAAGTAATTTTATTCCCAAGATATTTGAATTCACCATCGTCAGACGGCATCACTGTTACTTCATGTGTAAAAAGGCAGTCGGTCTGCTTATCCAGACACATAACAGTTACTTTTAGTGTGATGGAGCCGTCTTCGTTTTTGACTACCTCTGTGACTTCTGGTATGACGGTTGGGAAGTAGGCTATATTGGAGCAATTCAGATCCTGCCAGGGATATATATCTTTTTCAGAATCATACAAAGTTTTTTCTCTGAACGCAGATAAAGGGATCTCGAAATACGGCAGTATCGTCGCGTCAAATATTTCTGCCGGAATACAGCAGTAGTAATATGGATACGGCTCATCTACATCTACCTGCTCAAAATCTCTCGCATAAATATAGTCATTATTCCTCAATCGGTACAGTGCTTCAAATAGGTCATTAAAGCACAAGCTGCCGTAATTGGAAGTATCCCAGTCGCAGAGGAATAGATTCACGTTATAATAGCCAATAGGCATAATGTATTTTGCATTTAGATCATACAGCGTTTTATCTACTGGTTTCAGGCGCAATAATCTTGCCGCATCCCAGCCTCTGCTCTCACCCACATCCTGGTAGTAAAAGTTATTATCACTGGTCATATCCCAGTTTAGGACTTCCTTTTTCGTCCCGCTTCTGACCTCAAGCTTTCCTTGCTCGTTCCATTCTGTTAATGCGTAAATAGCGGTTGCCTCACCGTCTGCATACTGGAGAGAACCGTAATATAGTGCGCCTGAAGATAAAACTTCCCAAAACTCTGTTTCTGCATCTCGATTTTCTTGAACAGCTTCCCAAAATGAGTATATGTCTTGAGCATTTTCGAGATAGTCAGGATATATGCTGTCACTGTTCATAATGGGATAACCAGCTTCGATTAGAGTAGTTTCAATTGCATCAATCGTCTCTTGGGATAAATCAAGTTTATCCGGCCAGTTTTGGGAAACCTGTTTCTCTGCGTTGTACAGTGATACCAACTTTTCGACTTTCCCTTGAATTTCATCTTTCTTTTCACTGGAGAGTTTCTCCCCATCATACCGAGCATTTAACGGTTCATCCTTTGAATCCTCGCTATTTGAAGTTCCACCATTGGAGGAAGAATTCGTGCAGCCATTAAGTACAGTGATAAGCATGAGCATCAAAGCAATAAAAGATATCAACTTTTTCATGATTTTGACCTTGCCCTCCCATCAAGCAGCAAGGTATAAAGCATAAACCCCTGGATGAAATATGAATATTTGTGCGATGACTGCGCCCACGGGGCGGTCACATTGCAGAATATATTGTTTTATTATAACAAAAGCAAACCGCATTTTCTCAACTTTTCATATCCATCAAATGATAGGCCCAGATGGCAACGCTTTAAAGAACCCTCATTCTAATAATAGTTAATTGCTGTCATCCGAAAGATGTCGGCCTGTTGATTCCAGCATATAGCATTTCCTATATCCTTATAAAAAGCACAGAACCGATCTATCTCTTTCCGATGTATCAGTTCTGTGCCTATCATGATAATGCAATTCATCTTGTATCTTATAATCGTTTCCGCTCAAAGAAAGCCACCGCCAATATCATGCATAGGATCGCCATAAATCCTGCTACTGCTATACTGGCATAATAGTCTCCTGGACTATTTGCCCCCTGCAATAATGACATGCCATCCATGAGCTTTATTGGGAGAAACGTACTAAGCTTAGGAAACATACTTAGTATATATCCCCCCAGAATAACGCCTCCGACTCCTGAAAGCACCTGTATACTGCTCTGTGCTACAGCTGAGAAAAACAGCAGAAGTGCAATCACCCATACCCCGAATATCCAAGTCAAGGCAGCGGCAAGGAATAGCTGATTTGCAATGCTGTTATCCCAAAAAAACACATTGTATCCATAAGTAACCCCAAAACAGATCCAATAGAGCATGGTCCACGCAGCAAAAATCATCAGTGCTTTTGCAAATACAATTTTCCGTCTGGATAATCCTTTTGTAACTGAAGGAACCAATGTTCCTTTTTGATATTCAGTTGTGAAATTACTGCTGCATATTAAGATAAATATAATAAGCCCTACCGGAATGTTCTTATAAAACTGTGTCCATGAAGTCATGGCGTCAACTGTAACAGCAGCCGTAACAAGCCCGGTATCCGCAAGGGATTCGGAAAAGGTTTCCATCAACCAGGGCGTCAGCTTTGCCAAGGCAGGATTCATGATCCCAAACAAGATGAAAACCAGCAGCAGAATCAGCAGGCGTCCGGTCCGACACAATTCCATCCATTCTTTTTTTAGGAACGCCATCATTTTCCCACCACCTCCATAAACAGATCCTCTAAAGACGCTTCCTGCCGTTCTATCCGCACAATCGGCGTCCGCTTATCCGCAAGAAAACGCAGAACGTCCGGCAAACGTCCAACATCCTCCAGCAACAGGCTGTTTCGTCCTGTAGATTTCAAGCAAGGGAAAGCTAACAAAAGCATCTGTATATCTTCTGATTGTTCCAGCTGCAGTTCGGTTGCTGCCGTCTTCTTGACCAACCGCACTTCCTCAAGCGTTCCTTGCAGGACAATTTTTCCTTCATGCAGAAATGCAATCTCACTCACAGATATGCTCTACATCCGAAAGGATGTGTGTGGAAAAGAGCACTGTTGTCTGCTCCTTCGCATTTACCAGAATATCTAATAATTCCTTACGCCCAGCAGGATCCAGTGCGGAGGTTGGCTCATCACAAATCAAAAGTTTGGGATGACCAAACAGAGCCTGCGCAACGCCCAATCGCTGTTTCATACCTCTGGAAAAGCCTTTATCCGACGATTTTCTTTTTCCAACCCCACCAGACAAAGCAGTTCCTCGCTGCGCAGCTTGATTTCTCTTGCCGACATACCGGTGATTTCCCCGCAAAAACGCAAATACTCCACTGGGGTCATATAGGAATAAAATTCTGGGATATCCGGCAAGTATCCTACAAATCGATTTGTTGCTGTGTTTCCATAGTGAACTGGCTCCCCATTCACAGAGATTTCCCCACCATCGCTGGCAAGCAGACCGAGGATCAATTTCATGGCGGTAGTTTTTCCAGCGCCATTTTGCCCTACAAATCCAAACACAGTATGCTGTGGGACCGAAAAGCTGACGTCCCTAAGCACCTGTTTTTCTCCAAAATGTTTCGCTACATGTGAAAGAGTCAGCATATCCATATCAGCTGTCCTCTCTCCCCAACAGAAAATACAAAATCGGTCCAATAAACTGCATTCCGATCAGCACAACGGCAATCCACAGTCCACGACTGCCGCGCCTATATGTTTTATGCGTTAGAATGTGATAAAGCGTATAGGCAAGCAACGCAATTTCAACCACGGCCAGTGGAATCAGAAAAGGCAACATTTCTTTTATATCAGGCATTCTTCACACCTCCTTCCGTCAACCTGTGAACAATCCTCAAAAAATCATCTTTATCCTTTATGCTTTCAAAGGCAGGATGTGACAGAGCCGCCTGTAGGTTCTGCTGAATAAAGCTCTTATCCCGAGGAGGCATATTTCCCAAAGGCAGACGTTCAATCCACACATCCAACAAATTGAAGTAATCGTCTCCGTGAAGCTCGATTCGTTCTGCTTTCATAAGCTTACATACACACTTTTCAAAACGGCAGAGAGCGGCCAGGGCTTCTGCTTCGTTCCCATTTACAGCATAAACAACTGCAGATTGAAAATAAAACTGGGCGGCGGCATTCGGGTGAAGCGTATCCAAATGATACAGTTCCATGATTCCTGTTGTACGGTGAATCGTTTCCTCGCACCAGGCCATATCATTTTCGTTCAGGGAAAGTGCCAGTACAGCGTCTCCAATCAGATTCAGCAGGTCTAAATATTGTTTTGTCTGTGCATAGCTTCTTGCCTTTTCCGTGCTGCCGGCTAACTGATAAGCCTGGACCAATAAAGTCCCGTTTTGTCCTGCAAGACGGCTGAGATCTGCAGAAGGCTCCAGTATCTCAATGACTGCTGCTGGTTTTCCAAGCTGCAGCTGCAGCTCTGCCTCCAGAACTACAGCATCGCTGCAAACACCCACATCACTACAATTCTCCAGAATCCGGTCGCACCATGCCACTGCTTCCTGCAAAAGTGATTTGCGTGTCTCCTCAGTTTCTGCCAGCATGCAGTGGTTCAAGTACAAAACGCTGAGCTGGAGGAGAAATGGGTAACAGGCGTAATATTTATGAGCAAGCGCCCTGGTCATCTCCAATGCATCCGCAAAGGGAAGTGTTGCAAAGTTCTTGGAGAGCTCCGCATATTGACGCCGAATCTGTTCACTGGAAAGCTGTGCTTCATATCCAAGCAGTTCATCCACTGTTACATCAAAATAAGTAGCCAACTGGGGCAAAAGCAAAATATCTGGCGTACTGATTCCTTTCTCCCATTTTGAAACAGACGCCTTTGTTACCCCCACAAAATCCGCCAGTTCCTCCTGTGTTAGTTTCTTTTCATGCCGAAGCCGGATCATATTATCTGGTAAATTCAGTCTATTCATAATCTTTGTTCTCCCAAATTTCTCAAAGTATAAAATATGTTCGCGATATTATTATAGCAAGAAGGAACATCCCAATTCAATCGACTATCACGATACTTTGGTATATAAAATCAACCATTGGGAAACTTACTATGCTTTGTAATATAGCTGCCTTTGGGAATTATTAGACTGACCCTGCTTTTGGATATCGTATCGACATAGATATAGCACAAAAAAAGCTGTTCAAAACAGCCTCTGTAAAAAGATATGTAGACAAAAACCAACAGAGAAAAAACTGTCAACCTTACTCAAAAAGCCCCCACCGTGGTGGAAGTTGCCATTTTGTCGTTTATGTGTTCCCTATAAATCCGCCACAATCAAGCTGTTTCTACTCTTTACATGACAGACAAATTTCTGCTATAATTGCATTGATATTTTTCACTCTTTTAAAAAGAGAATTCGACCTCTGCTCCCCCTATTATACCTCCTTTTTCCAATCGGGGCAATCAGTCAGGAATTGCAGAATCAGACCAACAAAAGGGAGAAACGGTCATGAGCGATATAATGAGATTTACCAGAAGGGAAGAATTTAGAAAATGGCTGTCTGAGCACTGTCAATCCAACGCCGGCGTCTGGCTTTTATTTGGCAAGGCGGGCGAGCCGAAGACGATAAAAGCGGGAGAGGCGCTGGAAGAGGCCCTCTGCTTTGGGTGGATTGACGGACAGATGCAATGGATTGACGATAAAACCTACCAAAAATATTTTTCCCAGCACCGTGCTGGGAGCAAGTGGTCGGAGAAAAACAAGGCACTGGCCCAGCGTCTGGGGGAACGGGGCCTTATGACCGATTTCGGGCGGAAGAAAATGGAGGAAGCCAAGAAGAACGGCCAGTGACACGCCCCCAGCCCTATGGCCGTGACAGAGGAGCAGATCGCCCAGCTTTCCGCACTGCTGGAGGACCATGAGCCAGCCTTCACAAATTTTCAGGCCATGTCCTTGTCTGTGAAGAAAACCTATTACGCGGGCATATTTTGACGCAAAGACCGACGCTGGACTGGAAAAGCGCATCGCCTGGATGGTGGACAGGCTCAATCAAAATCTAAAACCTATGTGATGGTCAAGCTGTCTATTAACACGTTCTAAGCTAATGCGCATTCTAAACCGCGAAGCAGGAAGTCCTAACCAAAAGTAAGGAAATTATAATATTCTACCACTCCAGCATGTCCGAATGGCTTTTACGCCATCCGGACGTTTTTCTATCCTGCCACTTCTGGACACAGCGGGGCTACGGTCCTGGCTGCCGCTTCCCACCTCTCCTTCCATTTCAATCTGTCCCTCCCCATCGTATCTAAATGGAAGTTATATATGATGACTATCGAATTGGCCAATCCCCCACCTGACTGAGCTTATCACTATGAAAGTGACGGACAAGATCGCTGTGGTTCTCTCCATCAAGGGATGCCTATGCGACGTTCCGAAGTACCTCCTTTTATTTATTTTAGAAAAAGAAGACAACTCCAATATGCTTGCTTATATTATTCTTTTTGTGTATCATAACGGTTATAATAGAAGCAAGTACAATCACTGTATTTGCGGCAATAGTTCCCGCCCAAGTCATCGTCATAGCGCCGAAGATAGAGAAAGCCGCGTTGTATATGGTATGAAATAGTACGCACATAAACACATAGCTTTTACCTGATACTTTGTAGATCGCTCCAAAGAAAAACCTAAAAGCCATGCATTGAACGGCAAACATCCAGAAGTTAATTAGTCCTTCTCCATGATTTGTCCCCGGTATGAAGAAGAGGGGGATATGCCATAATATCCAAATAAGCCCTGTAAAGACACAAGATAAAACGTAACCAAATTTTTTTCAAGCCCTGGTTGCATTATATACGTCCATCCAGCCTCCTCCAAACCTCCGATAAAACGATTACCAGGTATGGAAAGAAAAAGCGTATAAAATGGAAGTGCCATTTCTACACGTCCCAAAACTGCGGCGTGTATTGAAAAGTATAATACCACCCCTGCAACAACGTACAAATAAGGATATACATTATTTTTAGCATAGAAAACAGTTTTCAACCATTCCTGAAAATTAGCTACTTTATTGTTTTTCTTTAGAACAATAAAAGACGCAATAGCTGGTGACAAAATATAGATTGCAAAAGGAATATTCATTCCAAATTGCTCTAATGTATTAACCCAACTATAAACTCTATATCCGAATTGACCAAGAACAATCAAAATACCTGCTACTAGGCAATAAAAAATGTCAGAGCTATAAAATGCACTGTAATTTTTTTGTCTGTCATGACATCTTCTCCTTACATGACTTGTATAGAATATAAACTGTTTTGGATAATCTTTGAATCAGAAAATTGTTCGGGATGCATTTTTTGAAAGCTTCTGTTTGTCTACCCACTTTACTCCCTCCTAACTATAAATTGGTTGTATATTACAAGTTATATAACATTTGAAATAATTTACTTTTACAGCGTTTCATTATCGAAAATTCAACTTCGTATTATTGCTATAATCTGCACTTTATTATGTAATATTATATCTCATATTTCTGTATGTTTACACCATATTTATTCTTTTAGATTGCTACTCGACAACGCGGATTCTTCACATCTTGAAGACAGATCTATGTCTGCAAAATATCCAAAAATTCAACTATGTATATTCATACAGTAGCAAGCTTGTCTTGTGATTTTATGCAGGAATTATATATATTTATTCTATCGTTTTCCCCAATTTTGCCCCAAAAACGCCCAAAAAGCTGTTTTGGAAATCAAATGTCAAAAACCCGAAAAAACCCATTAATACTGCACTTTTTCGGGCTCTCTCCTACTCAAAATTTTTATTCATACCACGAGCATTGCATCGCCAAAACTAAAAAAACGGTATTTTTCTTGTACGGCTATTTGATAAGCATGCATAATAGAATCATGTCCTGCAAACGCAGAAACCAACATAATTAAAGTACTTTCCGGCAAATGAAAATTTGTAATTAAACCATCCAGTACTTTAAATTCATAACCAGGATAAATAAAGATATCCGTCCAGTCCTCACTGGCTTGTATGTTTCCCATTTTGCTAGCAATGGATTCTAGGGTACGGCAACTGGTTGTCCCAACACCGATAATACGTCCTCCCTGTCGCTTGGTTCGGTTGATTAGATCAGCAGTTTCTAGGGAGAGTGTATAATGCTCAAAATGCATTTTATGCTCTTGGATGTTGTCAACACTAACTGGACGGAAAGTGCCTAATCCTACGTGCAGAGTAACAAATCCAACCGAAATTCCTTTTTCTTTTACTTGTTCCAGCAGTTCTGGTGTAAAGTGGAGTCCAGCAGTGGGTGCAGCGGCAGAACCAAGCTCACGAGAATAAACTGTCTGATATCGTTCCTTATTTTCCAGTTTTTGCGTAATATAAGGTGGCAGGGGCATCTGACCGATTTGATCCAAAATCGAAAAGAAATTTCCCTCGTACTCAAATTTAACCAAGCGATTGCCATCGTCCAGTGCGTCCAGAACTTCGCACTGAAGTAAGCCGCCTCCAAAAGTAAAGCGGGAGCCAGGTTTTGCTTTTTTGCCAGGACCAGCCAAAGTTTCCCAAACATCTTGCTCCCGATGGGTCAGAAGAAGGAATTCTACCTGAGCGCCGGTTCCTTCTTTGAGTCCATACAGACGGGCAGGCAGAACGCGGGAATCATTTAAAATCAGACAGTCGCCTGGGTTCAAATAATCTAGAATATCCCGAAAATGCCGATGCTCGATGACTCCAGTTTTGCGATCCAATACCAACAAGCGGGAAGCATCTCTCGGCTCTACTGGTGTTTGAGCAATTAATTCTTTTGGCAAATCATAGTAAAAGTCTTTGGTTTCCATGAAAAATCTCCCGTTCTTTTTTTCGTTGCTTTTTTATTATAAATAAATTGACAAGTAATAGCAAGCATGGTATGATAAAAACAATATTTAATAGAAGATAGAGGCGCGTCTTTTAGGAGTAACAAGAAGTTAGGTTGCCGGAGCCAGTGAGGTCTTGCGAAAGGAGAAGTCGCCGAAGGGGATGTGTGGCAAGCATCCACCTGGTTGTATTCGTGAAATATCTTTACAACTGTCATCATGTATTTATGATGTTGGGCTATCGTAATATCCTCCTCCCTACCTAAGCTTTTGGAGGAACGAATTCGAATAGTACAATTCTATTTATTTGATGACCGGTTTTTTGGAACCGGTTTTTTTATTGAATATTTTTAATGATTTTTAACTAATTAGGAGGAACTTCCCATGAGAAAGTATAACGTTGGTATTATCGGCGCAACTGGCATGGTTGGCCAAAGATTTGCAACTTTGCTGGAGAACCATCCTTGGTTTCATGTGACGGCTTTAGCAGCTAGTTCTCGTTCTGCGGGAAAAACCTATCGGGAGGCGGTTGGTTCCCGTTGGGTAATGGCAAAGGAGATGCCAAAAGATATGGCGGATATGATCATTATGGATGCAACTGCTGACGTGGAAAAGATTGCTGCTATGGTAGATTTTGTATTCTGTGCAGTTGACATGCAAAAAGACGAAATCCGTGCATTGGAGGAAACCTATGCCAAAGCGGAATGTCCGGTAATGTCCAACAATAGCGCGCATCGTTTTACTCCAGATGTTCCCATGATTATTCCAGAGATCAATGACTCCCATGCAGAAATTATATATGCACAGCGAAAACGTTTGGGTACCAAACGTGGTTTTATTGCGGTAAAATCCAACTGTTCCCTGCAAAGTTATGTTCCGGCGGTGAATGCTTTGATGGATCTTGGGGTGACGAAAGTGTTGGCCTGCACCTATCAGGCTATTTCCGGCGCTGGCAAGACCTTGGAAAGTTGTCCAGATATCCTGGATAATGTAATTCCATATATCGGTGGTGAGGAAGAAAAGTCGGAAAAAGAGCCAATGAAAATTTGGGGCCATATTGAGGGGGGACAAATTGTTCCAGCTACCTCCCCTAGTGTGACTGCGCAATGCCTGCGTGTTCCAGTGTCTGATGGACACACAGCAGCAGTTTTTGTATCCTTCAATAAAAAGATCAGTATGGATGAAATCATTGCGAAATGGGAATCCTATCGCGGTGCAGCGCAAGAGCTGGATCTGCCTAGTGCACCAAAGCAATTTCTCCATTATTTCCGGGAAGATAACCGTCCGCAGCCAAAATTGGACCGGAATCTGGAAAATGGTATGGCTGTTTCAGTTGGCCGATTGCGTCCAGATACACAGTATGATATCAAATTTGTATGTTTGTCTCATAATACCCTGCGCGGCGCAGCGGGCGGCGCAGTATTGATGGCAGAGTTGCTTTGTGCAAAAGGTTACTTAGACTAAGACGAATCCTTTTATTCCATAAGTATCAAAATTCACATATGACGAATCTGGAGGTATTTCCTAATGAAAAAGACAATTTTTACCGGTTCCGGCGTTGCAATCGTCACTCCTATGCGTGCGGATGGTTCGGTCAATTACGAGGTATTGGGCGAACTGATTGAGTTCCAAATCAAAAACGGTACGGATGCAATCATTTCCTGTGGTACCACTGGAGAATCGGCTACCCTAAACCATGAAGAACACTGCAAAGTGTTGGAATATACCGTAGAAAAAGTGAATAGGCGGGTTCCGGTTGTTGCGGGTACTGGTAGCAACGATACTGCGTATGCCATTGAGCTGTCTCAACATGCCGAGAAAATCGGTGCAGATGCTTTGCTGGTTGTTTCTCCTTACTATAATAAAACCTCTCAAGCCGGCTTGATTAAGCATTACAATATGCTGGCCGACAGTGTGAAGCTGCCAATCATCTTGTATAACGTTCCTTCTAGGACCGGCTGTAATTTTAAGCCAGAAACTTATTTGGAGCTTTCCAAACATCCGAATATTGTGGCGGTAAAAGAAGCCAATGGGGATATTTCATCCGTTGCTAAAACAGCGGCTCTTTGTGGTGATAATCTTGACATTTATTCCGGCAACGATGATCAAGTCATTCCGATTATGTCCTTAGGCGGTAAAGGCGTTATTTCGGTATTCGCTAATATTTGCCCAGCGGAAATGCATGAAATTTGTGCTGAGTATTTGACAGGAAATACAGGGAAAGCTCGTGATCTCGCTTTAAAATATCTGGAATTAATGAATGTTCTGTTTACGGATGTCAATCCAATTCCAGTGAAAGAAGCTGTGAACCAGTTGGGCTATCAGGCGGGTGAATGCCGAATGCCTTTGGTTAATATGAGCGAAAGTGGCAAAGCTCATTTGATCGAAGTGATGAAGAAATACGATGTTATCTAGGCTTGGAAAAAACCGATACCCTTCGTATCAGAAATGGATGTTAAAAGATGAAAAGAGTAATTTTAAGTGGCTGTAATGGCGTAATGGGCCGTGAAATCTCAGCTTGTATCAAAGAACGGGAAGATTGTATGGTGGTAGCTGGGCTGGATTTGCGTACGGATCTTCCCAATGATTTCCCGGTTTTTTCAAAACCGGCGGAGATTACTTGTGAAGCGGATGTAGTAATTGATTTTTCCCACCCTAGCGTTCTCTCCCCTCTTTTGGAATATGCAGTTACAAAAGATTTACCAGTAGTTTTATGTACAACTGGATACTCCAAAGAGCAAGTGGAGGAACTAAAAAAAGCTTCCGAATCTATTCCAGTCTTTTATTCCCGAAATATGTCTTTGGGAATCAATTTGTTGATTGAGCTTTCGAAAAAAGCGGCTCTTGTATTAGGGGATCAATTTGATATTGAGATCATCGAAAAACATCACAATCAAAAAATTGACGCGCCAAGTGGTACAGCGCTCATGATTGCTGATCATATCTCTCAAGTTGTTCCAGAAGAAATGCATTATGTGTATGATCGCCATTCCCAACGGAAAAAGCGGGAGAAAAATGAAATTGGTCTTCATGCTGTTCGCGGCGGAACCATTGTAGGAGAACATGAGGTTATTTTTGCTGGTCATCATGAATTGCTTTCTCTTTCCCACTCAGCTCAATCAAAGGAAGTCTTTGCAACCGGTTCTATCAATGCGGCTATTTATTTAGCTAATCAGCCAGCGGGACTTTATGATATGTCTGACTTATTAAAATGATAAAAAAGCAGTTGACATATTTTGTCAACTGCTTTTTTATTTTTTACAAATGGAGAATAAAAAGATTATAGACGGTGCGGCTGTAACCCATACCAGTGGAGACGTCTGCTCTGATATCGCTGATATCGTTGATATCCCAATGGACTGTTGGATTCACTGCCAGTAGGTTTGGATTCCGGTAAACGAATCATTATTTTTTTCCGTTTTTGTAGTGGATAATTCCCATTGTTAATCATGTATGCTATCACCTCATAGCAATCTTATGCATGGATTATCCTCCTATATGCATATTTTTCATTGTATATTTTTAATCAAAAACTTCTCAAAATTGAGAAAGTAAGTTTCCGATGATCTTGTTAAAAATGAAAATAAATGGCAATATCGCCACTGCTTGTAGAAACCTGAATTGGATTTTTTTCTTCTCCAGATGGTGGAATCGAAATGTTTCCACTCTTCGAATTTGCCGAAATGGTATAATCCAAGGAGGAGCCATTTAATGTTGCCAAAATATTACCGCTGGTTGCCTGAAGATGGTATTGATCCGCAGAAACTGATTCTAATGTAATATCACCACTGGTACTAGTTATGGTAGCTCCAACGCCAATATCGGTTTTTTTGACCCATACATTTCCACTCGTAGATTCCATGGAAAGATTACCCGAAAGTTTTGTTTGATTAATACATGTATCCCCGCTGGAAGACTGAATCCGAAGAGAGCTTGAAATTTGAGTGTTGTCCACCAAAACATAGCCGCTTTTAGTGGAAATAGAAAGATCGCTGGAAATAGTTGAATCGGAAAGCAGAATATCTCCACTTGTAGAGGTAATTTCCGCAGATCCTTGGAATTGTTCCGGCACCTCAATTACCAATCTTGGATAATCAAAATCCAAATTAAACAGATAGTGGTACCATACTTTTTGAGAGATAAACTCGATTTTTAAGGTTTCGGAATCTGGCTGAGAAACCTGATAAAACTCATATTTATTTTCTGGACAAGTAAGATGAATTTTATTATCAGTAGATCGTTTCCATATAATTCTTTGGTTGGTATTTTGAATGGAAATGTGTTTGATTGTTGTAGCATTGTACGTAGATTCCGTGTCTTGATAAGGCGGTGAAGTACTTAATTGCTCCCATTGAAATCCAGTCATAGCTATACCGGAAACCGAAAGAGCAATTCCTACAATTGTAAGAACGCCAGCGATGATTAAGGTGATTTTAGTAGCTTTTCTCATTGATTTCTCCCTCCTTCTTTTTAATTAATAAAGACTTGATAAAATAAGTAAACAAAACGGTGGCTTGTACCAATTTTTTAGACAGGAATTTTGTACCCCAAAAAGCGAATATCCCCAATCCGATACAACAAACAGAACTGCCAAAAAAAAATAATCCACTGGCTAAATTAGAAGGGAATTGATAGCAAGAAAATACAGTTGCAAACAACCCTCCCAAAATAAGGGAAGCCACAGTAGTCCACAAAGTGATAATACAAGTCCAGATTAGAATATAAACAGAAAGGGCTAATAATAAGAGTGATACCAGGATAGGAAACCAAAAGGGAAAACCTAAAATAATTAAAAGATCATGATAAATTTTTGAGCCTGGTTTGCGTTTTATTTTTGCTTTTACCAAAGTAGGAAAAGAAGTGTCTAAAAGGATCGTTTTTACAATCTCGTCGATATTCCCTAATGCTTCCACTGCTTCTTCTTCACTCATTCCATCTTCAATCCGGTCATCAATCATTTCTGCATAATATCCCAAGGATTTTTTTCGTTCTATATCTGACAATTTAGAGAGTCGTTTTTCTAATTCATCTAAAAATTGTAGTTTATTCATCCTTCGTTTTCCTCATTTCCTCTTTAATAAATTCATATACTGTCATGACTTCTTCCCATTCGGATAAAAAGTCTATAATTTTTTGTTTTCCCACATCAGTAATTTGATAATATTTTCGCAATCGACCATTGTGCTCAACTCCATATACCGTGACACAATGATTGACCTCTAAACGTTTTAAAATTGGATATAGAGTGGATTCTGAAATATCAATGGTAGACCGGATATCTTTGATGATCTGATATCCATAGGAATCTCCTCGTCGAAGTGCGGTCAAAACACAAACCTCAAGCAGGCCTCGTTTTAATTGTATATCCATTTATACACCTCCCAACACATAATACTATATCATACATAGTATTATGTGTCAAGTAGGATAAAGAGAGAGTTATTTTCGTGATCGAATCAAGAGTTATTAGGGAAACAACAAAATTGCAAAATGATCCATTGGAATTGGTACTGTTTGTTATATATTGTTACTCCATTCGTCTTTTAATTAACAAAAAGCCTTTGAAAGCTTAAAAGCTTTCAAAGGCTTTTTGTTAGAATTATTTTTCAAATGAGAGATCAATGTCACCATTATTGGTAGTGACATTCAAAGTTTTATTGCCACCTGCTTGACTTTCTGGCAGAGAACTATTTCCTTTACGGGCTTCTGATTGAATCGTGAAATCTTCGGCAGAACCAGTCAATGTTCCTGTAATATTTCCGTTTTTTGTGTGTAAAGTAATATTTCCCTCACCTAAAAACTGATTTAAAGAAATATCCCCGTTATTAACATCAAGAGATATATTACCATTTAACGTCATTTTAGGTAACACAACGTTATTATTGGTAGTCGTAATGGCTAGGTTGCAAGTGATTGAATCCGGGATTTGTAATTTGATCTCCCTCATGTTTGCGCTGCTGTCCCCTATGTAGTCTAAGACTCCTTTGTCACTGCTAGCCTGCATGGTAAGAATCTGATTTTCTACACCGATTTGATAAAACTCTTTTTCGTTTTGAGAATAAAAAAGATGGATTTGATCATCTTCAGAAGAGGTAAGTATAATGGATCGATCTCGTACAGAAATATTGATTTCGGAGATGTCACTGGCTGGGACGGAGTATTGTTCTGCTTTAATTTCTCCCGAAGTTTGGTTGGCGGAACATGCACATGCAAAAACAGTAAATATACCAACCAATAAACTAGCTCCTAACAGTTTCGTTCGTTTGTTCATCGCGGGATCCTCCAATTTTCTTTTATGTTAAAGATGTTTAGCCATAAGAAAAGAACCCAAAACATCCTTATAAAGGGAGATTTATTGGGTTCTTTTGCAAATAAAATAATTTTATTCTGACTGGCTTTTGATACCCATATTCTCTTGTTTCTGTAATTAACAGGATTTTTAGTATCACAAAAAGTATCAATAAGAGTACAAAAATATTATAAAGGATTCTATCAAGAAAATCAAGATATAAGAGAACGAAAAAGCTGCTATTGTGCTTTCCTTTTTAGGAAATATTAGCCGTCTACTTTCGCTATCGCAGCATATCGGCAAGCAGCCAAATTAAGCGTAATATTTGGCAAATATATCCCCCATTCATACAAATTGCCTGCAGGCATACAGCTTCTCCATCATTACATTTGAATTTAGCAGTCAGTTGCCAGAATGGATATTTGATAATAACCGGTGTAGGATAAGCGAACACCTAACTCGAACAAGAAAAAAATAATTAATGGCGTTCCACCGCCTGATGCTCTACCCTTTGAAACAATCCATAGTTGCCTTTGGTATAAAAGATATAATGAATTTAGTTCTTTGTATAAAACCTTTGTCTGTCGCAATATGCGCATACCTGTTGGTAGACTTTACGAACTGCCTCCTGAAAACCATAAAAAGCAAATCTCTGTAGATCATCAAGGGCAGATTTATAAAGATAATGTAAGAATTCAATAGAGTACCAATCTCACTTAATTGCATGGTGTATGTCGTCTTTACCTCAGCAATGTATATAGATGAAAACAAAAAGAGAGCTAACTGATTTTAATTAAGTCAGTTAGCTCTCTATCGTGGCTACGAAAGGCTCTAATCCTCAAAAATTCAGTAATTACGGGCTTTTTCACGGGTGTGAAATTATTCTCACTCTTTTACGGGTGTATCAAATACCCTATTTTAAGGGGTTTTAGCTACTCTAACAGTCCGTTTTGGAGGGACTTTTCTATGTGATATTTGGTCTATTTCCTTGCGTGTTGCACAGGTTTGTGTCTTATACGCTTGTCTTAACATACAGGTTATCAACGATTCCTGCAATCAGTTCTATGTTCGACATCAGTTCATCACAAACAGTTTCGCCGCTTTCAATACGCTGTAATTCCACTAACACCTCATTGAGTTTATCGTAAACGGCTCGATGTATTTTGCAGTTGCCCTGAACATAAATCGTTCTATCAAGCAATTTAGATACGATGTAGTCCTGCTTGGTCATACCTGAAAGTTCTATAACGATATTGATTTGATGATCTTCCTCTGATGAAACCTGAAATCCGATTTTCCTATCCCGAAATCTGTTGTGCTTATCGCAATTTTTTGCTGACATATTTCTTACCCCCTTCTCAGGCTGTCGAGGTCGTTGGCGATTATCTTTTGAACCTCATCAAACAGATGCCCATAAATGTCCTGTGTGGTTTTTACGGATTTATGTCCTATCCGCTTTGATACCTCGAAAATATCGTATTTCTTACGGATTAGCAGGGAGATGTGGGAATGGCGTAAACCGTGAACCGTTATCCTTTTTAGCCCAGCCTCCTGCGTCATATTTTGAAAATTCTTTGTCAGGGTAGACTTCGTAATCTAAAAGATACGCTGATCCGGTTCCGGCTCATACAGCATAGCAATATATTCTCTGAGTTCGTCGCAAAGGAAAGCAGGCATACTTACTTTTCTTACCGAGCTTGGAGTTTTCGAAGTTCTGATTACATCTTGCCTGCCTACTCTCTGATTTGCCTGATGAATTAAGCAAACAACTTCCTTCTATCGAGGATATTCAGAAACGAATCAAAAGAGATTAAACACACTACCTCCCCTTGATCTCATTGGATTAGGGGGAGGTAGATGTTTTATGCAGAAAATTAGAAAAAGTGGCAAAGTAAATGGCAATAAAAGACGCCTAATCCATCTTAGTTAAACGCCATTGAACGCCTATTATACCGCATTATCGTTGCCTGTTATAACTCGGTTATTTACTATCCACTTTCTTGGCTACAACTACAAACCGACCGTTTTCCGTATGATAATTGCAAGTTGACAGTGTCAAAAGAGTCTCACCATATGTTGCACTAATTCCCGTATCATATATTGCAGAATTTTTCACTTGCTTTACATACTCGTTAAAAACGGCAGGATCCCTCAGATTTGTATATTGATAATAACGGAATACCTCCTGCTCAGACTGTTTATAAACCTCTGTGTAAAAAGCTGCAACCACTTTATAACTTCCAGCTTTATATAAAGTGTCAAAATGAATGACCGGATGCTCTCTCCAAAAATCTTCCTCTGCATAAGAAAGAAGAGGAGCAAACATAGATCCATTCTTCATGTTATGGCCATAAACC
Organism: Clostridiales bacterium; assembly: GCA_022801595.1. Lineage (GTDB taxonomy): Bacteria > Bacillota > Clostridia > Oscillospirales > Acutalibacteraceae > UMGS1071. The sequence goes on from JAAWSO010000005.1 coordinate 122,510, forward strand.
AAATAATTCCCGCTGGTTTCTGTACAAGCACCCGCTAAAAAGGGGACTCCGCTTTGGGAATCGCTCTTATCAAATGCCCGGCGTAAATAGTATTCCGGTTCCTCCGGTGTATGCATTACCGGATAACTCAAATCCGTTCCATCAATCGCAATCCAGCCAAAAATGTCTGGATTTTTCTCATATATACTAACAAACCTCGTCAGCATATTTTTTTCAGCTTTTGCCTCTGTCTCCGGTTGCTTGGTTGTGAATATTTCGGTCGATTCCGAGACAGCAGAAGTTTCTACAAGCAGACTTTGCAGTTCTTCGAACACCTCTTCACTCCTGCAATTTTCGTAAATGGTTGAAAAAACCATATGCGCTGATAGTAAAAACACCAGAGCAAACAGTAACAAAAGAACCTTTCGGATATGATTGTTATTTACCACGACCTTATCTCCTTTGAATAGAAAGAGCGGCAAGACGGATTTTAATCCACCTTACCGCCCCTCTCAGTTATTTGGAATGCTTTGGTTTGTATTTTTCCTTTTTACCAAGAATTAGTACCGTTGTCATACCTAATCCCGAAAGTCCCAAAAGCACAGCCCAAAGCAGAAGATTGCTGTTATCACCTGTTTGTGGTGTATCATCCTTAGGTTCATCTGGATTGGTCGGATCAGTCGGCGTCACATTTTTGGTGTTGGTAAAGTTTGCCGTTGCGGTATCATTCTTCGGAACAGTTCCTTTCTTTCCGGTAGAAGTAGTTACATACCCGTCCTTGTTGGCCTCAGCTTCTTTGACCGCATAAC
>JAAWSO010000042.1 GCA_022801595.1 Clostridiales bacterium
TGATTATGGTACAATAAACACAAAGAGGAAACGATGCGTGCGATGGTTATTATAACCAGCCATAACAAATCATGTAAAGGAGGAGTTTATGTGATTTCTTATGAGCTGTTATGGAAAACAATGTCAAATAAAAAAGTAACAACATATACTTTAAGAGAAAAATATGGAATCAGTCATGCCACGGTTCAGCGGCTGCAAAAAAATATGCAGTTTCTACTTATACGCTAAATAGGCTTTGTAATATTCTGAATTGCCGTTTAGAAGATATTGCCGAGTTTGTACCCGATGAACCATCAGAACACCCATAAAATAACCGGATGCTCCCGTAAGCATCCGGTTTGTTTTTTTTGATCGCCCCGATTCTCATTGTAGCTTGTCGCTGATTATGATATAATATCCGCAGTGAGCCTGTAGCGCGGGCATTTGGGCGCATGGATTCCTGTGCAATTTGGCGCGCTAAGGCTTCCAGTTTTCGCTCGTCCGAGTGAGGGACGAACGGCCCGCGCGAGCGAATAGACGGCTCGCCGTCCGGGAGCAGGCGTGGGATCGTAACAGGAACAAGAAGCGATTTGGAGGAACCCCAATGAATCACATTTATTTGGACAACAGCGCTACCACCCAGGTGTGCCGGGAAGCGGCTGAAAAGGCTTTGGAGCTGATGACCCAGCAATATGGCAACCCCTCTTCGCTGCATGCGCTGGGTTTTGGGGCGGAACAGGAATTATCCGCAGCCCGACGAGTGGTTGCGGATGCCTTGCAGGCCAAGCCAGAGGAGATACTCTTTACCTCCGGTGGCACAGAAGCCAATAATTTAGCGATTTTCGGCGCGATTGAAGCAAAAAAACGGTTTGGGAAACACATTGTCACCACACAAATCGAGCATCCTTCGGTTTTGGGCTGTATGGCACAGTTGGAAAAACAGGGCTATTTGGTGACGTATTTGGAGCCGGACGTCCAGGGAAAGATTTCCGCGGAACAGGTTGCCGACGCCATCGACCCAGAAACCATTTTGGTCAGTATCATGCTGGTCAATAACGAAGTGGGAACCATCCTGCCGGTGGAAGCGGCGGCCAAGGCGATTGCCAGGAAAAAAGCGCCGGCATTGCTCCATGTGGACGCAGTGCAGGGATTTGGGAAACTTTCCATTCAGCCCAAACGGACGCGCATTGATTTGCTATCTGTCAGCGGCCATAAGCTTCATGGCCCCAAAGGGGTTGGAGCGTTGTATGTGGCGGATGGGGTACGGATTTTACCCCGTGCTTTTGGTGGAGGCCAGGAAAAAGGGCTGCGTCCTGGCACCGAAGCATTGCCGCTGATTGGCGCGTTTGGGGCGGCGGTACGGGCGTTGCCTCGCCCGGAAGAGGGCTTAGCCGCCATACAGGATTTAGCGGATTACTGCCGGGAAAAATTGGAGCGGCTCCCAGGGGTTGTGATAAACTCTCCCGCAGATGGCCTGCCGTATTTGATTCATTTTTCCACCCATTCGGTCCGGTCGGAAACGATGCTGCATTTTCTCAGCGCAAAGGGGATTTTTGTTTCGAGTGGATCGGCATGTTCCAAGGCTAAGGCCAGCCACGTGCTGACCGCGATGAAGCTGCCTCGAGCAGGGATTCACACTGCCCTGCGGATCAGCTTTTCTCGCTGGAATCAGCGTTCCGATATTGATGAACTGATTGCGGCTTTGCAGGAGGGGATGGAGACCCTGGCAAAAGGCGCTTTGTGAGAAAGGAGGGATGCAGATGGCTTCAAGCTTGGAATTTACCCAATATGTTTGCGGCCAGCTTGCAGGAGCAGGGGAGATTACCTGCCGAAAACTATTTGGAGAATATGGGATTTATTGTAACCAAAAGCTGATTGGTTGTGTTTGCGACAATCAATTCTTTTTAAAGAAAACCCAGTCAGGCCGCGCTCTGCTGCGGGAAGTAGTAGAAGCGCCCATGTATGAAGGGGCAAAACCGTCATTTTTGATTCAAGAACTGGAGGATTCCGACTATCTCGTTTCACTGGTGCAGGCGACGGTTCAGGAATTACCGGAGAAAAAACAAAAAAAGAAAAAGGAGAGCCAGAATGAATGAATTGATTTTGATTAAGCTGGGGGAGATGGTGCTCAAAGGGTTGAACCGCCGCACGTTTGAGGATGTCCTGATGAAAAATATCCGGTATCGGTTAGCAGATTTGGGCGGCTTTGATATCCGAATCGCCCAGTCTGCCATTTATGTCACACCAAAAGACAAGGAGACGGATTTGGAGGAAGCGGCGCAGCGGATTGGACGGATCTTTGGCATCGCAGCTTTTTCCCGGGCCAGAGTGGTGGAAAAAAAGTTGGAGGCGATTCTAGAAGCGGCGGGGGAATATCTAGAAGATGAGCTGTCCGAAGCCAGTACCTTCAAGGTGGAAACGAAGCGTTCCGACAAGAAATTCCCCTTGAATTCCCCCCAGATTTCCATGGAAACTGGCGGTTATCTGTTGGAGAAATTCCCCCATTTGACCGTAGATGTGCATCAGCCCGACGTGGTAGTACATGTAGAGGTTCGGGACTTTGGCGCTTATATCCACGGAACACCTCTGCCGGGGGCTGGCGGCATTCCAGTGGGAACTGGGGGCAAAGCGGCGGTTTTGATCAGCGGCGGTTTGGACAGCCCAGTGGCTGCCTGGATGATGGCCAAGCGGGGCGTGGATCTGGTCGGCGTCCACTTTGCCAGTCCGCCCTATACAAGCCAGAGAGCGGAAGAAAAGGTGGCGCGCCTGTTGGAGTTAGTCAGCCGATACAGCGGGCGGATGAAGATGTATACCATGCCATTCACCAAAATTCAGGAAGAGATTCAAAAGAATTGCCCGGAAGAACTATTTACCATCATCATGCGCCGGTTTATGATGCGGATTTCCAATATCATTGCCCGCAAAGAGGGCTGTGGCGCTTTGATTACCGGGGAGAGTTTGGGACAAGTAGCCAGCCAAACGATGCAGGCGATTGGTTGCACGGATATTGTCGCTGAGATGCCCGTGTTCCGCCCTCTAATCGGGATGGATAAAACGGAAATTGTGGCGATTGCCCGGAAGATCGGCACCTTTGAAACTTCCATTGAGCCATATGAGGACTGCTGCACCGTTTTTACACCCAAGCATCCCCGGACTCGCCCAGAGTTGAAATATGTGCAAGAAGCGGAGCAGGCCTTGGATGGGGAAACCTTAATCCAGGAATGTGTGGAAGCGGCTCGGTATCGTAAGATCGGATACCGGAAGAAGGAAGAGGATTCATTTTAAAGCAGTTAGGGGAGGAAAAAGATTCCGTTTGCTGGCAAGGAATAGAAACAGCCCAAACGGGAATACAAATGCAAGACAGTGGGATTTTTCTAACAGACAGTTTTTCTGTTACTTGATACCTTGTTGCATGGGAAATAAAGGCTCTCTTTTCCCTGGTTATCGGCTCAATTGTTCTTGATAGATCCAAGTTTGTGGGCCAAGCATTGATTAGGGAAAGGAGAACAGCATTGGTCGTGGAATATTCTCCAAAGGCAGAGAACATGGCGGCAAAAATAGAAGAAAGGGCAACTGAAATATTGGAAAAAGGATATGGGGGCTCGTTTCCTTTTTTGTTACTACAACTGCGAAAGCGATGTTGGTATTGAAGCAGGAAAAGTGAGGAGAACAGAAAAGAACCTGATCACGGCAGCAGGCACAAATTTTCAATCAGCCAAGCGGGAGACGAGCGTACGCGCCAGCGAACCGCCGACTCCTCAGCAATAGAGAAAGGGATTGTGTTTATGAACGCAGAGATTATTTCCGTGGGAACGGAATTGTTATTAGGTGATGTGGTGAATACCGACGCTACCATTGTGGCCCGAGCGCTGACTACGATTGGGGTCAACCTGCGGTATACTGGTACGGTAGGCGATAACGGGGAGCGGTTAGAGCAAGCATTGGAGCAGGCGCTGGAACGCAGTGACTTGGTCATTACCACGGGAGGCTTAGGGCCAACCGAAGATGATTTGACCAAGGAAACCATTGCGAAGATCGGGGGAAAACCACTGGTACAGCATGAGGAAAGTTTGCAGCGTTTGGAGGCGTATTTTGCAGGACGTAGCATGAGTGAGAACCAGTATAAGCAGGTGATGCTACCTCAAGATTGTTATGTCCTGCAGAATGACTGTGGAACCGCCCCTGGCTGCGTTTGCACAACGCCGAACGGGAAGCGGATCGCGATGCTTCCTGGCCCTCCTTCTGAACTGGAGCCGATGCTCCAGCATTACCTGATCCCTTATTTGCAGCAGGACAGCACAACCGTAATCCATTCTCACAATATTCGGGTGTTCGGCAAAGGGGAAGGAGCTGTGGCTCAGGAGATCGCACCCTTTACCCAAGGTTCCAACCCAACCGTTGCCACCTATGCCGCAGAAGGGGAAATGTTTGTCCGGGTTACAGCAAAAGCAGAATCCCCGGAGGAGGCTCAGAAATTGTGCGCCCCAGTGGTCGAACAGATCTGTGAGATCCTGGGTGATGTGGTTTACGGCGTGGATGTGGAGAATTTAGAAGAATGTGTCATTCAGGCTTTGCAGCAAAAACAAATGACGCTGGCGACTGCAGAATCCTGCACTGGCGGTTTGGTAGCGAAGCGGCTAACCGATATCGCTGGTTCTTCCGCTGTTTTTGAAATGGGAGCTGTCACCTATTCCAACCGGATCAAATCCTTGCTGATCGGCGTATCGGAAGAGCTGCTCAAGGAGTACGGAGCGGTTAGTGAACAGGTGGCCCGCGCTATGGCGGAAGGGGTTCGCGCGAAAGCGGGCAGCAGCCTTGGCGTGGGGATTACCGGGATTGCTGGGCCAAGCGGAGGTTCGGAGGAGAAGCCAGTGGGGTTGGTTTATCTAGCTTTGTCCGATGGCCAGCAGACTTGGGTGAGGAAAATGCCCGGGGGTGGTATGGTTCGCACACGGGAGTATTATCGTTGTCGTGCCGCCTCAACAGCATTGGATATGGTGCGCCGGTATTTACATGGGTTGTCCGTCAATCCAGAAGAGCTTTAAAAGAAAATCCGTAGGCGGAAAATCCCAGCCTACGGATATATTTTTTATCAAAAGGTTGAGGGCAAGGCGGTGAAGCCTTGCCCTCTTTGGGAAAGAAGATATATGAAAAAGTCGTCGTAAGCAAAATGAATCAATGAGAATTTCCGGTTAAGAACCCGCTTGAGCGGAACTGGAACCGGAAGATTCCGAAAGAGTAATGGTTAAGGTTTGAGTCGTATTTCCACGAGCTACAATCAACGTCACCGTTTCCCCAGGTTTTTTGCCTTGTAAAGCGGAACTGATGGTGTTCAAAGAAGTTACGACTTGCCCGTCAATGGAGGTAATTACATCGCCCTCCTGAAGACCTTCCTGTTTCACAGAATCCGCTTTTATTTTGGAAACATAGAAACCAGAAGCGGAAAGTCCATTAAATCGGGCAGTAATGCTATCCACATATTGTCCAGAAATGTTTAGGACGCCGCGATTTTTTACATAACCATATTCTCTTAAATCATTGATGATCGGCAAAGCGTCATCAATCGGAATGGCAAATCCAATGCCTTCATAGCTGGTAGCCACCAATTTGGAGGAATTGATGCCAATGACCTGTCCCTGCATGTTAACCAACGCACCGCCAGAGTTCCCTGGATTAATGGCGGCATCTGTTTGGATGCATTTCATATTCGCAGCGGTATCGGTGGAAACGACTCGGTTCAGTGCAGAGATATATCCCACCGCAACGCTGGATTGGAAGGCAAGGCCGCCGGGATTACCGATCGCCATCACTGTGTCCGCAACCTTCAGATCCGCAGAAGAGCCAAACTCCGCAGCGGTCAGATTGGTAGCTTCGATCTTAATTAAGGCCAAATCCGTAGAGGTATCCACCCCAATAATTTTTCCTTCATAGGTAGTGTTGTCGGACAAGACCACTTTTACAGAGGTTGCTCCGTCAACGACGTGAGCATTGGTAATGATGTAACCATCCGAAGTAGCGATTACACCGGAGCCTTCGCTTTCCGTGGTCTGACTTTGGCTAAATCCAAATCCAGAAGTATTATTATAAAAGGCTTGAATACACACTACCGAAGGAATTACCTTTTCTGCAACCTGCTGTTTGGTTAGTTCCCCCACGGCAGTTTCGCTGGAAGCGCCGGTATTGGTAGTCTGGCCAATGGAATTACTTTGGCTGCTGGTTTGGGTGCTAGTAGGATTGCTGATCGGAATGGCGCCTGTGCTAATCAAAGCGGCAAAGGTGCCGACCGAACCAGCGGAAATTACCATACAGGAAAGCACAGCAATGACAATTTTATGCCAAGTCTGCAGGCCTTTTCTCGGTTTTTTTTCTTTTGGAGGTTTTCCGCCGAAACCGGTAGGCCCGGAATGATAATTTGCCCCATTCCATTGCGCGTTCACACCAGGCTGATCGTAGGAATTGGGTGAATTCCATTGGGCTCCGAATCCAGACGGATTGGAATATCCCCCATTGGTAGTATTGTTATTTTCATACGGATTATTCATTCGTATCACTCTTCCTTTCACCAAAGTCTTAAGATTGGTTTTCCCGTGCTTTTATTATGCACGGCCAATGTGACCATGATGTGAAGAATAATGATATTTTATCTGATTATTGACTGAAATATATTCCGAAAAAGAATTAAGACGATTTTTCTTTTTATTTTTCATATAATAATTACTTTTTGTGGTTTTAAAACACAAAAATTCAATTTTATATGAATAAGGAGGACTGGATTCTAATATTTAATCACCGTTTTGGGGATGTTTTGCCACACCGGTTTGCTTGGCGGCTTCCATGACAGCCTTAGCAACTGCACTGGCTACCGATTGGTCTAGGGCGTTGGGAATGATATAGTCTGGGTTAAGCTGTTCTTTGGAAACCAGTCCGGCAATCGCCCGGGCTGCAGCAATTTTCATTTCATCGTTGATTTTGCTGGCGCGGACATCCAGGGCTCCCCGGAATAACCCAGGAAACACCAACACGTTGTTAATTTGATTCGGGAAATCAGAGCGGCCTGTGCCAACCACCTTGGCTCCGGCTGCCTTGGCCTCATCCGGGAAAATTTCTGGAATGGGATTCGCCATGGCAAAAACAATAGCGTCTGAATTCATGGAAGCTACCATTTCTGGAGTCAGGCATTTTGGTGCGGAAACACCCAAAAATAGATCGGCTCCAGAAATCACATCGGCTAGGCAACCTCGTTTTCCGTGGGGGTTGGTGATGGCGGCCATTTCTGCTTGCGTGGGATTGAGCCCCTCCATTCCTTGATAGAGGGCTCCATTCCGGTCACACAATACTACATTTTTGAGACCCATGGCCATGAGCAGCTTGGTGCAGGCAATGCCCGCGGAGCCTGCGCCGTTGACCACAGCTGAGATTTCTCCAATGTCTTTGCCTACCAGCTTGAGAGCGTTCAGCGCCGCAGCCCCCACCACCACAGCGGTACCGTGCTGGTCGTCGTGGAATACTGGAATATCCAGCTCCTCCTGGAGCCGTTTTTCGATTTCAAAACAGCGGGGAGCGGCGATATCCTCCAGATTGATCCCACCAAACGTAGGAGCGATCATTTTCACCGCTTGCACAATTTCTTCCACATTTTTGGAGGCCAAACAAATGGGGAAGGCGTCTACACCGCCAAATGCCTTGAAAAGGACAGCTTTGCCTTCCATCACCGGCATACCGGCTTCTGGGCCGATATCGCCCAATCCCAACACAGCGGTACCGTCCGTTACGACAGCGACCAAGTTCCATTTCCGGCAATAATCATATACTTGCTCCGTATTCTTGTGGATTTCTACGCAGGGAGCGGCCACGCCTGGGGTGTAGGCAACCGAAAGATCCTGCGCGGTTTCCACAGGGCAGGTAGGGACAATTTCAAACTTTCCCCGCCAGGTTTGATGTTTCTCCAAAGCAATTTTTCCGTAATCCATATTTCTTGGCTCCTTTTCTATGTATGTATGGCTTCTATGAAAAAATTTTCCTTTTCTCTTAATGTTTGTGTGTTTCAACCTTTCTGAGAAATTCCTGGAATCTTTGATTCCGCTGGCGTTTCCAGGTTATGATCCCACGCCTGCGGCGGGCAAGTCGCGCACGTTACCGTCCTTATTGAAAAGCACGATCCCCACACGCGTTTCCTGTGTGACTATGATACCATAATCAGCGACAAGCTGCAATGAGAATCGGGGCGATCAAAAAACAAACCGGACGCTCACGGGAGCATCCGGTTATTTTATGGGTGTTCTGATGGTTCATCGGGTACAAACT
>JAAWSO010000043.1 GCA_022801595.1 Clostridiales bacterium
TTGTAATGTCGATCTCGTTGCTCTGCGGATCATCTTTTACAACTGTGCATGCGATCTTTTCCAGTATACCGGCAAACGGGATAAACAGGAAAGTCGCCACGACGTTAAAAATCGTGTGGAAGTTCGCAATGCCGCCTTTATCAATCGAAAGGTCCCAGAACGGGAACCCGATCGTATACTGGATCGCATAACAGCCGATCAGGAAGATCACTGTACCCAGAATATTGAAGGTGATATGCACACAGGCCGCACGCTTCGCATTCTTGGAGGCGCCGATCGACGCCAGAATCGGGGTGATCGTCGTACCGATGTTCTGGCCCATGATAATCGGGAACGCCATCGCATAGGTGATCTGCCCGGTAGAAGAGAGCGCTTGCAGGATACCGACCGATGCGGACGACGACTGGATCACCGCAGTGACCACCGCACCGACAATCACGCCGAGCAGCGGGATGCTTCCAAATGCCGCGAACATCTGCGAAAAGGCAGGCAGGTCTGCAAGCGGCTTGACCGCTGCCTCCATTGAGAACATCCCGGTAAACAGGATGCCAAATCCGAGCAGAATCTGCCCAATATCCCTGCGGCGCGCACGCTTGGACCCCATAAACAGCAGGATGCCGATGAGCGACGCGAGCGGCGCAAGGGCTGTGGGCTTCAGGATACTGAGGATAAAGTTGGAGGACTCCAGATCGGTCAGCCGGATGATGTGCGCGGTAATCGTTGTACCGATATTCGCGCCCATGATCACCCCGATTGCATTGCGCAGTTTGAGCACCCGGGCGTTGACCAAACCAACGACGATTACCGTTGTCGCTGAGGAGGACTGAATGGCAGCGGTGACCAGTGCACCGAGCAAGGCTGCCTTAAAGATATTGCTTGTCAGTTTTTCCAGCGTACTTTCAAGCCGCCCTCCTGAAATCCGCTCCAGGCCAGAGCCAAGGATTGACATACCATAGAGGAAGAGCGCGAGTCCGCCAAACATTGAAATCAAACTAAATACATCCATTCACATTCACCATTTCTTTTTTTACATTCTTTACTCACTTCTTTTACGCCTATATTATATCGGATTGACCCGCTTTTGTATACCCTCTGTCCGCAAATTTGCAGTTTGTTACAAACCAGTTCCCCTAACACAGGCTGTATTGGGGGAATCTACCAACGTTTTCTGTTTTCTATTCCGATGTTCTTTCAGATTTTCCACCGGCCTGCCCTCAAAATGGGGAAAACTATATGCCTTTGGTCAGGCTTGATACACGCAGATTTTATGTGCTCCTGAACGTCCCTGCTGGATAACCCTACGCGAACAGGGCCTGCTTACGCAGCCAAAATGGAAAGCAGCCAGCCCACTGTTTCGTCTGAGTCTTGCATGGAAAATAAAAAAGTTGCTGAAAACATTTCAGCAACTTTTTGGTGACCTGTACGGGATTCGAACCCGTGAACCCGCCGTGAAAGGGCGGTGTCTTAACCGCTTGACGACCGGGCCAAGCTGGTAGCGGTAAATGGACTTGAACCATCGACACTCCGGGTATGAACCGAATGCTCTAGCCAGCTGAGCTATACCGCCGTATTGTACCTCTCATTTATGAGGCGAATACTATTATATTACATAGAAATGGTTTTGTCAACACATTTTTCAAATTTTTTCAGGATTTTCTTTTCCCTCCATTTCATCCTTTGATAGGATACCCAGAATGCTGCATTTTATGAAATATTTATCTGTAAAATAAAGTCTCTCTTGCTCATTTTCAAAAAAATAAAAAGGAAAAGGACTGCACCCCATTTCAAAAAATGAAGCAAAGTCCTTTTTGGGGAAGTATTTGAATTCATCCAGCCATGGAGAACTTCTTCCATTTGGATGCCAATTAATATTCCGAATACATGGAATAATTGGGAGCCTCTTTGGTGATTTGGATATCATGAGGATGGCTTTCCTTGAGGCCGGCGCCAGTAATGCGAATAAACTGAGCCTTCTCATGGAGCTCCTCAATGGTTGCGCAACCAGTGTAACCCATGCCAGCCCGCAGGCCGCCCATCATCTGATAAACAGTATCGGACAGAGGACCTTTAAATGGCACGCGGCCTTCGACACCTTCTGGAACCAGCTTTTTGGCGTCGCCTTGGAAATAGCGGTCGCCGCTTCCTTTTCCCATGGCGGCCAAGCTGCCCATGCCGCGATATACCTTAAACTGACGGCCTTGGTACAGCTCGGTATCTCCTGGGGATTCTTTGCAGCCAGCTACCAAAGAGCCGACCATCACCACGCTGGCACCGGCAGCCAATGCCTTGACAATATCGCCGGAATATTTGACTCCGCCGTCCGCAATCACTGGGATGCCGTATTTCGCGCCCACGCAAGCGGAGTCATAAATCGCGCTGATCTGCGGCACACCGATGCCCGCTACCACACGGGTGGTGCAGATGGAGCCAGGGCCAATGCCTACCTTGACGCAGTCTGCCCCTGCCTCAATCAGAGCCTGGGTGGCCTGCGCAGTGGCCACATTGCCAGCAATCACTTGTACATTGGGATAAGCTTTCTTAATTGCGGTTACGGCATTGATCACGCCGCTGTTATGGCCGTGGGCGGAATCCAGGCTGACTACGTCTACCTGCGCCTCCACCAAAGCAGCCACACGATCCAGTACGTCTGGGGTCGCTCCCACCGCCGCGCCGCAAAGCAGACGGCCGTTATCATCCCGGGCAGAGCGAGGGTACTGAACTGCCTTTTCGATATCTTTGATTGTAATGAGTCCTTTGAGAACGCCATGATCGTCCACAATTGGCAGCTTCTCAATCCGGTTTTTACGGAGGATTTCCTGCGCTTGTTCCAACGTAGTTCCAACGGGAGCAGTCACCAAATTCTCGTGGGTCATCACATTGGAGATTTTTTGATGATAGTCATCGCCGGTCATGAAACGCAGATCCCGGTTGGTGATAATACCAACCAGCTTGCCGCCTTCACAAATCGGCACACCGGAAATTTTGTACCGGCCCATGATCGCGTCCGCATCCTGTACGGTGTGGTCGGGAGAAAGGAAAAATGGATTGACAATCACACCATTTTCCGAACGCTTGACTCGGTCTACCAGATCCGCTTGTGCTTCAATGGACATATTTTTATGGATGATTCCAATGCCGCCTTCCCTGGCAATCGCAATGGCCATTGCGTCTTCGGTTACAGTATCCATAGCAGCGGTCATCAAAGGGGTATTCAGTCTGATCTTTTTGGTGAGGTTTGTGGAAAAGTCTACCTCCTTGGGCAGAACATTGGACTCCGCTGGAATCAGGAGCACATCGTCAAAGGTCAATCCTTCTCTCACGAATTTTTCAGCATAATTTGTTTGTAACATTCTCTTCCTCCTTCATGACTCTTAAACACAATCAAAAATTTATTCTTTACATTATAGCACTCCGGCCTTTTACTTTCAACTGTTTCAGACATATTTTTTATGCCGAAAATCCAGCGGTTTCTCTAGGGTTTCCTATCCAATATCCCCCGAAAAAACGTCTGAAATATCAGACGTTTTCAGCATGTTTTTCTTCTCAACCCTTTTTTGTTTTTTGTTGCATAAAATTTCAATATGTTGTATAATGTTTTTATTAATTTTTAACGTATTTTAATGAAATAAGAGGATTTGTTTATGAAATTGAGAAAACGAGTCGGTGCTTTGGCCACAGCGCTAGTTCTAGGAATTTCTTTGGTCGGCTGTCAGGCCCAACCTTTGAATTCTCAGGAAGAGCAAGCCCGGTTTGATGATTTTATCCAAAATGATTTTGTACAAAGCATGGAAAGCAGCTATTGGGCGACCACACAATTCTTGGAGCACCCAGAAAATTTTGGTGTAGATGCCAGCGAAGCGGAAACCTCGGTGGAAAGTTATTTTGGCGCTGTTCCTACCCAAGCGTCCATCCAGGAAACGGAAACCCAACTGCGGGAAGCCCAAAAGGAATTCCGTTCTTTCCACCGAGACTTCCTGACCGACGAACAACAAGATACCTATGACATCTATCAGTATCAATTGGAGTTGGCCATGGAAGCCAATCAAAGCAAATTTCAATGGATCGATCCATTCTTTTCTTCCATGCAGGGCGTCCATTACAATTTAAGCCAACTTTCTTCCTTGATCACGCTGCGCACGGAAGAGGACGTAAAAAAGCTGCTGGAATTGATGGAATCGGTCCCTGCCTATATCGACACGGTTATCGCCTACACCAAAGAGCAGGAAAAACAAGGCCTAATGATGATTGACTTTGATACCGTTATCAACGACTGCAATACTGTGTTGGAAGCTGGTACAAACGGTTCTTCTCTTCTTTCTCTTCAGGAGGAAATCGCTTCCCTAAATCTGGGGAAAGAAAAAACTGCCCAATATCAACAGCAGATCGAAGACGCCTATGCCACCTATCTGATGCCCGCTTATCAAACGATAGCGGATGCCTTGACGGAACTGGAACATGGAACCAACCATACTCAGGGACTTTGCTCCTTGAAAAACGGCAAAGAATATTACGAACTGATTTTCCAACAAAAGACCGGATCGGACCGTTCCATTGAGGAAACCAAAGAACTGTTGCAAAATCAATTTGATGAGCTCTTTTCTGAAACCATAGACCTTGTAAGGAAACGTCCTGATCTGGCAACCCTGTCTATGGATGAAATCAAGACAGCATATACCGACTACCGCTCGGCAATTAACGATCTCATGGAAAAAATCAAATTGGATTTCCCAGCCATTCAGGATCTGTCCTATGAAGTCCATACTCTATCTCCAGAACAAAATAACGATGGCATCAGCGGCTACTATATTCTTCCCGCTTTAGATAATACCAAATCCAATCAAATTTATATAAATCCAAATATTACGGTTTCATCCATGGAGATGTTTAACCTTCTTACCCACGAAGGAGTTCCCGGCCATATGTATCAATATAACTATATGCGGGAAAACATGAAAACCCCTTGGCGAAATATTATATCCTTTTTGGGATATTCGGAAGGATACGCGCAATACGTCACTTCCTTCTCTTACAAATATTTGGCCAATATGGATACCGATCTCGCTGCGCTTTTTTTGGTTAATTATGAATCAAATTACTATTTATCCGCTCTATGGGACATTGGCATTCACTACGAAGGCTGGAGCTTAGAAGAATTCCAGCAAAAATTTGGTTATCTTTTAGGTGACACAGCCGAAACCACCTATCAGCTCGTCCAAACCAATCCAGGTGTTTACCTACCTTATGGCGTTGGATTTTTAGAAATCCAGCTCCTTCGTGAAGAAGCGGAAACTGCCTTAGGCGACCAATTTCAAGATAAAACCTTCCATCAAGCTCTGCTCAAAAGCGGAAATGTTCCTTTCTTCATTGCCCGGCGTAATATTACCGAATACATTGAGCAAACCATGGGACAAGGCCAGGTTTCCACCAATCTTGCCGCTTAATCTCCACAGGAAAGACAAAAAAGACACTGCTGGAAAGGGACACTTCATATAAAGAAGTGTCCCTTAATGCATTTTTGAAAATTTGTAAAGATGGTTGGATATGATGAAATTGTAGTAAATTAATATATTTATTGAAGTATACTTATAATGATATGCGGTCATATAAAGAAAACTATTCATTTTTCAATGAGGAAATAAAACAATTTCTCATGAATTCCAAGAATACTACCCTGAAAGAAAAGAAAACTATTTTGTGTGGGATTGCTGTTAATGTTTTTCCTATCTCCGGTGCTATGTTTGGAAATCTAAAATTACATAGAGAGAAAAGATTTTTCAGATTTGAAAATTTCATATGTATTTAGGTTTAATAATGTGCAATTTTTATTGCTATGTTGGGACAAAGAATCATATAAAATTGAGCAAAATTGTACTGTTTTGAAATGTCAATATCCGTACTATTTGATGAAAGAAAATGACAAACAAACAGTATTGCCAGTATGTACAGACGAATTAAATTACCATAGATTTGAACACATACATGTGTGATAGGATGGATTATTTGGAGTTGGTTGGATGAGAAAATATGCGAGTGGTGGTAAAATATGAGCATAAACAATTGTATGAAAGAGCGTGGAAAGAAGAGGAAAAACAGATAAAAGATAAACATCTTCGCTGAGAATTTCTTGTACCGATTAAAGATGATGCAAAGGATGTTATGTCTTACCAAGCACTGAATTTGGTTATCCAAATTCGCTTGTTAGAGGCTTTCGTCCCTAACATCCCATAAAACCATAAAGAGCCGATGACCTTGTGAGGTGCATCGGCTTTTTGCTTTTGGATAAAGACATGGTATAGATTTATGGGTATACGCTATCTTGTTTATACCTTAAGGTTCTCATCGCCCCATTGCTTCATGTGTTCAAACACGGGAATAAAACTTTTTCCTAAACTTGTAAGATTATATTCCACACGGGGAGGAACTTCTTTGTAGTCATGACGAGTGATAAATCCGTCTGCTTCCAACTCACGGAGCTGTTTTGTCAAACTCGACTCCGTAATATCTCCGATATGCCTGCGAAGCTCTCCAAAACGATGTATGTCTTGAAAGGCGATATAATAAATAATTTCAATTTTCCATTTACCGCCTAAAATTTTTTGTATGGTAGAAACAGTTTTGCAGCGTTCAACAGCCAATGTACTTTTTTTCATTCCTGCCCACTCCTTTCTAAAACAGTATAACACACCTTTTCTTAAAAATAAATGTACTGCTTATAAATTTGTACTACAAAAAAGTACAGTACTTGTAAAATCATTGTAAAAAAGTATAATTAGTATAAACTACAGAAAAGGAGATGTGGTTATGCACTATACAGGAACAATTTGGCGACCGCCGTATGAAGCGGCTTCACTTCTGGTTGAGGTAACGGCAGGCTGTACGCATCATAAATGCAAGTTTTGTACCTTGTATAATGATTTGCCGTTCAAATTCAGAATGGCCCCTATGGAGGATATTGAGTGTGATTTACAGGAGGTAAAAAAGGCAATTAAAGGTTGGAACAGCGAGCCTATTGACCGAGTGTTTCTGACAGGAGCTAATCCATTCGTTTTGTCTTATGACAAATTAACTGCGATTGCGGAGCTAATCCACAAATATCTCCCGTCAGTAAAATCTATTGGCTCGTTTGCAAGGATTACAGATATTACCCCGAAAACCGATGAAGAACTTGCCAGCCTTCGGGATATGGGATATGACGGTCTGACAATAGGAATAGAAACGGGCGATGATGAAGCTCTGCGGTTTATGAACAAGGGATATACCTCTGCCGACATCATAGAACAATGCCAAAGATTAGATGCAGCAGGTATTCATTACAGTTTCTTTTACTTGGTAAGTATTTCTGGGGCGGGTCGTGGAGAAATTGGAGCAAAATTGACGGCTGATATATGCAATCAGATACATCCTACACTCATTGGGGCAAATATGCTTACGATTTATCCCGATTCTGAACTTTATGCCGAAATACAGCATGGGAACTGGCAGGAGGAAGGCGAACTTGAAAAATACAAAGAGGTACGGACACTCATTGAAAATTTGCAGATACCTACTATCTTTGCTGCAATGGGAGCTTCCAATGCGTACCAGTTTCACGGACAACTTCCAAAAGACAAGAAAAAATTGTTGTCGTTTCTCGATGAAATCATAGGAAATGTCAGCGAAGAAGAATTACAGCGGTATAGAAAAAATGTTCATCATCTGTAAGTAAAACGAGGACATTATGAGAAAAAACGGATTACTGATTTTCTTTGATATTATTGCTTTGCTTGTTACAGGATGGGAAAGCAAGACCATTGTTGTTCCTCTTGAACTACCAAGGATATTGAAGAAATAACTGATGTCAAAATCACAACCATAGACGGCTTTACATGTTTATGTTCGGATAGAGAATGGATTTTGCAATTCGTTTCTGTTATTTCATCCGCACGGGCAACAGATAAACTTTCTATATCCCCTTCGGATTGCTATGGAGAATTTAATATTTTGAAAGGCAAAGAAGTCATTGCGTGTATTTACTATGATACCATAGATGGTGGAACTTATATAGAAAAAGCATATCAGGGAATATACGAAATTGAGATGGAAGAAATCAAAGGCTTAATACGCAATATAAAATAAAAGGAGTTGATATTATGCACTTTACAGGCAGAACTTGGCGACCACCGTATGAAGCTCATTCGGTCATCATACAGGCTACCTCTGGCTGCACCTATAATAAATGCAAGTTTTGTAGCCTGTATAAAAA
>JAAWSO010000044.1 GCA_022801595.1 Clostridiales bacterium
CGTGTCCGCTTAGGAAACCAAGCGACTCCCCTGTTTCCCGCTGCCTTTCCCTGCAACACAGCAGGAGGCTCCCGTCCAGCAGAAAGAAGATGATCACATGAGCCTTCGAGCCGTTGGATACTGCCGTGCCAATGATATCCCCTCCGCCCAACAGGAACTTCACCAACAACAGGAAAGGATTCGCGCCTATTGTTTCCAACATCATTTGACCTTGGAACATATCTATGTCGACGCCGGCGTTTCGGGGCTTCATTTGCACCGAAAAGGACTGCAGTCCCTGCTGGCCAACGCCGCAAACGGCCAATTCGATGTGGTGGTTGTTTGTGATACCAAACGACTGAGCCGCCGCCTGGTAGATTTATACAAAGTCCAGAATATCCTGCGGAAACATAATGTTGCCCTCGCCCTTTGCTGTGATGACCGGCAAACTGCCTTTTTGTCAGAAGAAGGACGCTTGCAGGAATATTGGAAAGATCAACCGAACGGAAAATAAAAAACGCGTGCAGAAGCCATGGTTTCTGCGCGCGTTTGCCGTTTATTTTTAGAGTTTAAAGACACCCACTGCATCCAAGATAGAGCCTACCATAATGGCTACCAAAAAAACTGGGGCCACGTATTTGATAATCACCTGGAACAAACCAGCGCTGCGGAACTGGGAAGAAATCCGCACTTCGTCAATGATAGTTTTGGGCTTGATCACATAGCCCACAAAAATACAGATAATCAACGCCACAATCGGCATGATAACACTATTGGTCACAAAATCGGTAAAGTCGAGAATCGTCATGCCAACCCAGGAAGCAAACTCTCCCCAAACGCCAAATCCTAGCGAACATGGAACCCCGATGGCAATTGCGCCCAAGCCTACTACTAAACAGCACAGAGCACGATTCCAATGAAATTGATCCTTAACAATGGAAACGATAGTTTCCATCATGGAGATTGCCGAAGTCAGGGCAGCGAAAAATACCAACAAGAAAAAGACCCCGCCTACCACCATGCCGAACACGCCGCTTTGGGCGAATACTTTCGGCATCGTAATGAACATCAGGCCGGAACCGGACTGCATGGCGTTTTGATCCCCACCGGAAAAAGCAAAAACCGCCGGCACAATCATCAAACCGGATAAAATAGCAACACCTGTATCAAACAGTTCAATCTGCCGGACGGACTGTTCCATATTATTCTTTTTACTCATATAAGAACCATAAGTGATCATGATACCAGTCGTCAGGGACATGGAATAAAAAAGCTGTCCCAATGCCGCCAACACGGTTTTCACGGAAAATTTGCTGAAATCCGGCTTGAAATAATAAATCACGCCGTCTAAGGCGCCCGGTATGGTCATGACATAAATAGCAAGCCCAATGAGTAAAACCACCAACCCTGGGATCAGAAACTTGCTCACCGTCTCAATGCCTTTTTGTACCCCCAGCATGACAATCAAAGCGGTAATGACAGTGAAGATCACCAACCAAATCACCGGCTCCAAAGTCTGGGATTGGAAATTCGAAAAATAGGTATCCGATACCATCTGATTTCCCGAACCGGTCAAATAGCTAAAGAAATATTTCATAACCCAGCCGCCGATCACGGAATAGTAAGGCAAGGTTAAAATGGCGGACAAGGCGGTTAAGTATCCTAAAAAGCTAAATTTACGGTTGAGGGTCCGATATGCGCCAATGACGCTCAACCGGGTTTTCCGGCCAATAGCAATCTCAGCAATCATCAGCGTAAACCCAAAGGTGATGGCTAAAAGGAAATACACCAGCAAAAAAATCCCGCCGCCGTGCTGCGCTACCAGATAAGGGAACCGCCACAGGTTGCCCAGGCCCACCGCTGAGCCGGCCGCCGCTAATACAAAACCAATTTTGCTGGAAAACTGGCCTCTCTCTTGTTCTGACATGAATCTTCACCAAACTCTCTTTTTGGAAATCAACAATGCAAAGAATGTTATATTCTTAAACAGTATTCCATAAATCCGGCGAAATTTGCATGAAAATTATTCTTTTCAAAAACTTTTCAACGTATGCTCTGTTTCAAGAAAGAAAAACAATCCTTCCCAACATACGATTCACACAAGAATATTTAAAAAAACAGGCTGCCCGCAAAAGCAGGCAGCCTGGCTTTCCTCCGTTTTCTTCTTATCCAGACAACGGAGCTCCCATGTTTTGTTTTATAATGGGAAAATACCAAATACGTCCAAAATAGAGCTAACCAGAATTGCCGCCAAAAAGACAGGAGCAACAAAACGGATAATCACGTTATACAAAGGAGCTTCCTTAAACTTAGAGGAAATCTTCACCTCGTCAATAATCGCCTTGGGCTTGAGAACATAACCGACAAAAATACACATCATAAGCGCCACAACCGGCATCATAATATTATTGGTGATAAAGTCGACAAAGTCCAAAATGGACAGGCCCAGAGGCTGGAAGGCGCTCCAAACGCCATAGCCCAAGGAAGACGGAATGGCGATCAGCAACGATCCTCCGGTTACGACCAGGCAGGTAACCATCCGATGCCATCCGAATTTATCCTGGAAGAAGGAAACCACTGTTTCCATCAGGGAAATCGCTGACGTCAACGCCGCGAAGAAAACCAATAGGAAAAATATAATTCCCAGCGCGGTACTCACGCCAGGACCGGTATGAGCGAACACTTTCGGCAGAGTTTCAAACACCAGTCCAGCGCCTTTTTGAGACATAATCTCGGCATCGCCGTTGGAGAACGCATACACAGCCGGCACAATCATCAATCCAGAGAAAAAGGCAATGCCAGCATCAAACAGCTCAATTTGACGCACAGAGGATTCCAGATTGTTCTTTTTGTTCATGTAGGAACCATAGGTAATCATAATGCCCATGGCCAAGGACATGGAATAGAACAACTGTCCCAAGGCAGCCAGCACCGTCTTAATCGAAAACTTGCTGAAATCCGGTTTGAGATAATAAACGACGCCATCCAAAGCGCCCGGCATGGTCATAACGTAAATCGACAGACCAATGGTTAAAAGCACCAGTGCTGGCATCAGAAACTTACTAACCTTTTCAATACCCTTCTGTACGCCGAGCATGACAATCACGCAAGTCAAAATCATAAAAGCTGCTAGCCAAATAATCGGCTCTCCAGCTTTGGTGATAAAGTTGCCAAAGTAACCATCCTCAGCCATTGCCGTCGCTTGTCCAACCACATAGCTGGAAAAATACTTGGTTACCCAGCCGCCAATCACACAATAGTACGGGAAAATCAAAATGGGTACCAAGGCAGACAGATACCCCAGGAAACTAAATTTTCTATTTAGCGTCTTATAAGCGTTGACCACACTGTGCCCGGTTTTTCTTCCAATGGCAATTTCGGTAATCATCAGCGTAAAACCAAACGTGACCGCCAGGATCAAATAGATCAGAAGAAAAATGCCGCCGCCATAAGAAGCTGCCAAGTATGGGAATCTCCACAGGTTTCCCAGGCCTACCGCTGAGCCGGCTGCCGCCAGCACAAAGCCAATTTTACTGGAAAATTGGCTTTTTTCTTTACTCATAATAAAACCTCACCATCCCCTATCTAAAATTTTATAATTACTGATTATTGTCTCATAAAATATAATTCATTGCAAGCTTTTCCCAGAAAATCTTAGAAAAAATGCAGATCATGACTGATTCCCTAATATTTTACCCAGAATGCTACCTCTAGAAATGTATATTTTTCCTAAAACTAGTCTATACTGAAACCAAAACATCACTGAAATAAAAAAAGGAAGGTGCTTTTTATGCCCCGTGGAATCCGAAAAACAATCAATTATGAGGAAGAAATCATGAAAACCCAAGCTAAAATTACGATGCATACCAACTCCATCAGTGAACTGCGGGAACATCTCAAGCAATTGACGTCCCAAAAAGAACAGGAAGATCTGCGCGCTCTGCAAACCGCCATCCGCAATTCTGGGCGAACCATTGAGGAAGTAATCTCTTCCTTGACATAATCCATGCTTCTAGAATCATTCGGGAACTCCTTCGGTGAGTTCCTTTTTCTTTATGAACCAAACCTACCAACATGAATGCAGGCTTATCCTGCCCAAGAGTTCCTGGATCGGAGGGCATGTTCAAAGAGCCGCTGAAATCGTTGGAAAGGATCGGATTTCATTTGTGGCGGCCTCTCTGCCCCACCACCCCGCTACTTTTGAGAAACGCAAACGAAGCTCCCTTCGTCTCCTTCACATAAGGAAGTGAGGGAACGAGGGCGGCTCTTCAACAAATTACGGTATAGTCTTTCGTGGCTATGCCGTTTTTGGTTCCTTTGTACGCTTCTGTTTTAAGCGTTCTTGGAACATTCCTTCATATTCTTCAGCAGATGGGGCTGTTATGATACCTACTCCGTTGTAGTAAATGTCAATGGGATATACGGTTTTGCCATCTATGACTTGCTTTTTTGAAACCATAATGTAGTCGATAAACTCATTGACAGTGGCAGGAGTAAGTTCCTTGATTTCCGTGTATCGCTTGACCTTTTTCACAAACGCAAGCACATTTGAAGTTTTATCGTCCTGTGCTTCGATTTCATTACGCAGCATAGCAACCGCTTCCTTGAGCGATTTCTGCTCTGCTTCATAGTTTGCCGACATTGTATCAAAACGCTCGTCAGTCAGTTTACCCGACATACCTTTGTTTTGGAATACCGCACGCACTTTCTTTGAGGTGTTCTTGGCGTGCATTTCATTAAACCAGTCTTGCACAGGAAGAAAATCGCTCAATCCGTCTTTGGTGTCGATATTATCCATAATGGCAAGATACCGAACGCCTAAACGCACAAAATCTTCTTCCAAAAGCTGACCGACAACAAGACGGTTTCGTCCGAGCCGTGAATGGTCTTTGACAATGATTGTTTCAATCTTTCCTGCTTCGGCAAGCTCCATCAACTCCATAAAAGCTGGTCTTGTGAAACTAACGCCAGAATACCCGTCATCTACGAAAAACTTGGTATTCTTAAATCCATTTTCTTTTGCGTATTTTTCTACGATTGATTTTTGATTGGTAATACTATTGCTCTCGCCTTGCAATTCGTCATCTCTTGATAATCTGCAATAAAGAGCTGTTATTTTATCTGACTGTCTATTCAAAATGAACTCCTTTCCGACAGTCGGATATGATATGAATTGTAGTGGTCATAGTATATCATATTCACCGCCTTACTTCAACGCTTTAAAGTGACAATCTTTGCCGCTATCCCTTTTTTAACACTATCCTGCGAACCTTTTCCACCATATCTTCATCTTTATCATTATCGAAATGGGAATGAACAACATAGTAAATGCCGTCAAGTTCCTTTACAAAATCCAATTCTTTAGGCTTGGAGATTTGTTCAAAAAAAGCAAGGCGTTTTTTCTTTGGCAATTCTGCAAGCAAATCATAAATACTGTCGATTGCTTCTCGGATAGTTACATCTTCAATGATTTCGTTCTGTTCGCTCATAATTCAATCCTTTCTCAATATCAGGCACAGAGATAATTTTTCATCTGTGCCTTTATCTTTTCTCTTGCGATAATGACCGACCGCCGTACCGCCTGCGGTGTGCAATGTTCCATTGCTCCAATCTGGTAGTAGTTCAAATCATATTCATGATAGAGCAAGAAACGCCACTTTTGAATTTCTGGCAGGGCGACTATCGCTTTGTGAAGTAACTCTGCCTGTTCTTCTTCAATGATAAGTTCATCAACATCTTTCGGGGGTCTTAATGCCCGTCTGTTCAGCGTTTCATCATAAACCTCCGAAAACTCTCTGTGCCGCCAATCCCAATTCTCTAATTTCCGATTATCAAGCTCCAATCTGCGAAACGCCATAACGCCATATAGAAATCATAGGACACATTCAATTCATAGGATATGCCTTGTCCGTCTTTGAAGCTGATAAAGTATCTCGTTTCGTCCTCTATCACTTCCTCCCGAAGTATATATGTTCTGTTCCGATACCACATTCTTTTTTTCCTCCTGCTGAAAAATGGGTGAGAGGTTTTGTCCTCTCACCCAACAGCCCATAAGGAAATGTATTTTTCCCCCTTACGCCTTAAATTGTTTCAGCTTTTTCCGCAGGTGGTCTAAATCTTCTCTTGGGTTTCTTTCCATAACCGCCATTTCCGTTCTTCTTTACCGTGGTTATATGCCATTTTTGTTTTCCTCCAATCTGAATTTTTTTGAAAAATCCAGATTGAAAGGTGGAGAACGACAGCCCACGACAAAATCAGGCTTGTCCTGTATCCCAAAAAGGCTGTCAAGCCAATGCGGATATAGGCATTATTATTTCTATTATGTAGATATTTGACATCTGTTTTTAGGGTATAAGCATTCCACGCAGAAGCAAGGATTTTTTTAACAGATTATCCTCGCTAATCCGTGAACTTATGTAGATAGTTGCCGCTTCTAATTAGTAGCGGCATTATGGTATCAGACCAACGCAAAAAAATCCCTCCAAACTTAAAAACGGGTCTGGAGGGTACTTTGTTTATTTAGGCGTGAAGATGCAGCTCACCAAAAAAACACCGTTTTTTTATTTGGTGGACTTGCCCTATTATCATTGTCTTTTATAAATCATTCGTGACCAGTGAGCTTTTTGCTGAAATCTTGCATAAACATTAATGCTTCCGATTTAGTAAATCCCAATTCAAACATCTTGCTAAAGTAATTGCAGCAAAGTTCCTTTACAGTTTTATCCTTTTCGGCTTGTATGTAAGCCTTATCCTGCGTGACGGTATAGTGACTATTTTTCGAGCGTGTTATAAGTCCGTTTTGCTTAACTATTCCGTAAGATTTCAAAACTGTATTGGAATTGATATGTAAGATACCAGACATTTCTCGGATAGTTGGGATATTCTCACCCGAACAGATTTCGCCGCTTAAAATGGCATATTGCAATTTGTGAGCAAGCTGTAAATAGATTGGACTTACATCGTGAAACTGCCATTTCTCATAATTCGTTTTTCTTCACCTCCAACCAATAGATTACTTTATCTGCGGTTTTCCATATTAAATAAATGGATAACAGCAGTATGCCTGTGGATATCAGCAGGATTCCGCTGATACCAATTACAAAATAGGCAATATATTTTTTTAGACTGTCTGTGTTCATTCAACTGTTATTTCAAGGCTTCCGCTGAAATCATCGCCTTTCAGAACGATGTAGTTATCTCCAGAAGAAATAGTGTACTCCTTTGCATCTTCTGTGTTACCATTTGCAATGGTATATTCATCACTGCCCGCAATCCAATACAGTTCTGCCGTTCCTTTCTCAATGGTCAGTGTATAGATTACTTTAAGTTGATTACCATTTTTACGCTCCAACGCAGTTCCACCAAAGATAAATTCTTTCCCGTTAAACCCATCATAGGTAGCTGTATAAGTACCTGTGTATTCATCAACGCCGTTTTCTTTGTCGCCTTGAAGGTCGTTATCCTTAGTCAAAGCGTGTTTGCTAAAAGAGTGCAGCCAGTCGTCATAGCCTCCTACGATTTCGTCCTTTAGGTTTCCTATACCGCTACAACCTGTAAGACAAAGGGCTAAACTTAATGATAAGATTAAAGCAACAAATGTCCCTCCCTTACATAAATTTCGGTAAACCCATTAACACAAACACACCGATACCGAAGATGGCATAAAGGTTGTTTACTACCAGACATACTTTCATAAGATTGCTTTTAATTTTTGCCGCAGCATAAGAAACAATCGTAAAAATACCGCTGAAAATCATAAACGCCGCATAGCAGGAAATCATTATCTCTGCCGTCGGAGATTCCATTGCCCAATCGAACATTCTCAAAATAAGAAGTGTCCACGGAACAAAAAGCATAATAGTACTGACAGCGGTTAAAATCTTGTTTTTCATAATAATTATCTCCTTTCAGCCTGCCCAAAGCGAAGGCAGGAAATGCCTAAACATATGATTGTAATAACAACGGCAACAGGTATCCACGGTATTAGTTCAACCTGCGCTGTATCAATATTTTCTGCAAGTTTTCCATATTCCGATGTGATAACGAAAAACGGATATGCCATTGGATAGGCAAACCAC
>JAAWSO010000045.1 GCA_022801595.1 Clostridiales bacterium
GCAACTCCATGGAGTTGCGCTCTTTCTATCCTCTACTGGTTCAACGGGTTCGTCTGACCGCTATGGAGCCCATCATTGTCCCACTGCCGCTTTCATCAAAGCGGAAGCGATGGTTCCCGCAGAGGTACGGCCATAGTTGCCTTCCTCTACAGCGACAGCAAAAGCGAGGGGAGTATCTTCCTTGCTGGAAAATCCGACAATCCAACCAGTTGGTTTTTTACCGCCGCCAACTTCTGCAGTACCAGTTTTGGCGCAAACCGCCATCCCAGGAAACATGTTGTCCCCATAGTCACTGGTAACATTATAACGCATCATTTCTTTGAGCTGATCCGCGGTGGATTTCGAAAGCAGACGTTCTCCATTGGAGGCGCCGCCCATGTGAGTGGGAATCCCAAAGCTGGAGGTGATCTTTTTCACAAGATAGGGGTTAACCGGCACACCGTCATTGGCAATGGCTCCCATCAAAATCATCATGTGGGTTGGATTAGTGGTATCCGTATATTGACCGATGCCAGACCAGGCCAATTCGTCCTCCGTAGCATTACTAACATCATATACGCTTTTTCCGGTAGGATTATCGTCTACACGGAAGGCTTTATTAAATCCCATCGCATTTGCGGTTTTGGTCATGGTGTCTTTTCCCAGATCAACGGCTAACTCTGCAAATACAATGTTACAGGATTTGGCTAAGCCGTCTCGGTAATTGATGGTACCGTGAACGGAATCACAGGTAATTTCCCGACCATTGATCACGGTTTTTCCCGTGCATTGGAACGTGCGCTGTTCGATGTTTGGGATATTTTCAATGGCGGCGGCTGTGGTAACCAGCTTAAAGATGGAACCGGGCGTATAGGTGGAAGATAGGGCCTTGTTCAAATAAACGCCTTCGTACTTGCCGCTTTGATCGGTATCCAGATCAGAGGGAGGATTGGACGGGTCAAAATTGGGAGAGCTGACCATACAGAGCACTTCCCCTGTTTTATAGTTATAGATGGCCACCGCGCCGTTTTTTCCATTGAGCTGCTGTAAAGCAAGCTTGGATAAGCTGCTGCTGACCGTTAGTTCAATGTCGCCTCCGCCATCGTTGTTCTTTAAGGAATTAATCCCTGTTACCGGGTTGTATCCGGTAAGCTGGGAGCGGTAAGTGGCCTGGATACTGGTGGAGATATATCCCCGCGTGTCTCCCACCACATGAAGCATGGCTTTGCGAGTCAGTACATCCGGGGGATAGATCCGGTTACCGTTTTCGCTTTTGGCGAGAATAACGCCGTCCCGGTCTGTGATGGTACCCGAGTTGGCAAGCTGGTTTACACCGCTTAGGTGTGCATTGGATGCCCGCATCGCCCAAGAACCGCCTTGGGTAAAGAAGCAGACCAAAAAAAAGACCAACCCGGTCAAGAAGCCAAGGCCTAGAATATAGAGGATCAAGGAACGCCATCCTGTTGTTTTCATACTTCTCTTCTCCTTATCTTAGGGGGGTGAGGCTGTGGACGTGTGGCGGAGTGAGGCTGGCTGGAACGAGTCGGCCGTCTAGGAGCTTGTTTTGCAGCCCGGCGGCTGACCGCATAGGTGCGTTCGTCGGAAGCTTTAATAAATGCAAGCAGGCCCCACACTGCCATGATGCTGGACCCGCCGGCGCTGATAAAGGGAAGGGTCACTCCGGTTAAGGGGAGGATATCGGTGGAACCAAAAATATTCAGGCAGGTTTGGAAAATCAAAAGTCCGGCAGTGGCGCAGGAAGAAATGGAATAAAAGGTGGAGCGGCTGCGTGTGACGTCCGAGCGGGCAAAGATGATCAACAACGCGATTCCGATGACCACCACCATTGCCATCAGCAAACCCATTTCTTCGCAAAGCATGCCAAATACCAGGTCGCTGTCTCCAGCAAAGGTTTGATGGAGATAGCCTTGCCCTAGGCCAATGCCAAACATTCCTCCGCTGGCTGCATACATCAGTACGCGGGTTTGTTGGTAGCCGGAGGTATCAGCATAGTCCCAAACATGGCGCCATGCTTCAAACCGATTGGTGATATGAGGCATAAACTGCATAAGCAGGAACGCGCCCAAAGCGGCGGCAGCCAGGACTAAAATAATGGTACGGATGCTACCGGAACGCATAAAGGCGATCACTAAGAAGGTGATAAAAAAGACGCTGGCGGTTCCCAGATCTTTCATTAAGAAGAGCGCCCCCATACAAAGAGCGGTAAATACCAAAAACACCGTCAGGTTTCGGGTGGTTTGCAGTTTATTTAAGGTGGAAGCGCCGGTAAAAATAAAGGCGATTTTAATAAATTCTGAAGGCTGAATGCTAACTGGACCTAACATAATCCAGTTTTTAGAGCCATGGACCGAACTTCCGATGACTAAGTTGACGGCGAACAACAGTAGGGCCGTAATGGCAATCGGCATTCTCCATTTCATCACCCGTTCTAGATCGCCCATAAACCAAATTAAAAAACAGAATAAAACAATCCCAATACACAGGCCAATCAACTGGGTATAGTTGGGTTTGAGATCAATTCCTGTCAGCAGCATGATGCCCACACTGCTCAGCAACAGCCCCACTGTTTCCACTTCAAAGCTGACTCGGTGCAGGGCGGAGGTAGAAAACAGATACATGCCCCAAGAGAGGAATACTAGAATTCCAAAAGAAATCAGCGGCTCCCAGGAAAATTTTCCATCCGCTAAGGAGCATTGTGCGGCCAACAGAGTCTGGACAACAGTCAGGCCGATCATCAGCTTGGTGGGGGAGGGGGCGCGCTTGATCCGAATCCTGGCTTTGGCGGCTTTCTCCTGAGCGCGGGCGGCTTTAGAGTTTTTGGGCAGCACTCCTTCACTGACCCGTTTGAGCATCAGGGAAGAAGAACCGATGGAAAGAACGTCCCCAGGCAGCACAACGGTATCGCCCTTGATCCGCTTTCCATTGAGCAGGGTGCCAGCCTTGGAGTTGGTGTCGGTAATGATCCAACCATGCTCCCGACGCATCAGCACGGCGTGATCCCGGCTGACGGTATTGTCCGGCAGGACAATGTCACAGCTTTTGCTGCGGCCGATGGAATTTTCCCAATAGAGCACGGGAATGGAAATTCCGCTGGCGACATCTTCCAGAAGAACGACCGGCTCCTCTTTCCGACGGCCCCGTTTGAGGGAGAGAAAGCATCCCACCAGGATGGCAATACTAAGAGCTGGGACTAAAATCCGCATGACAAAAAGCACAATGGAAATCACATTTTGCACATCTTCACTGAAAGGCATTTGGTTTGTCCATCTCCTTTCCATAATAAATTCTTGTAATTGAAATCATTTTACTATACCATAGAAACCGTTTATAATTGTTAAAAAATTACGGGTTTTTTAAATTTTTTCTTTTTAACTAGGATTTGGCTAATTTATTTATGAATAAATTTATAAATTAAAATCTAAAAATTGGAATAGATATTTCTTTGTTTATGAAAATAACAACTTTATTTTCTGTTTAGGGCCAGAAAGAAATCAGATGTATTTCGGTAAAATATACAATTTTCGAGCGATAAATTAGAATAAAATTTTAAAAATAAAGCAGAATGTATAAAAAATATAAAATAATTATAAAGAAGTACCAAAAATCTTGACAGCATTTATTTTTTACATATAATAGGAATGGAAGGACAGCAAAATTTTACAAAATTTTAACTTTCTTTTTAGTATGATAGAGATATTCCAAAACATTGGGAAAGGACTGGTGGGATATCAAGAGTCAAAAAAATAGAAAGTAAAACCTTCGGGTACGTCCAAAAAGGATACAAAGTTAAGGAAAGACAAAGTAAGGAGAATGAACACGATGAAAAAACCATTGATCAAAAAAGGAATCTTTACGTTAGCCGCATGCAGCATGGCTCTTTTGGCAACTGCAGCCTGTAACGGGGACAATGGAAGTAGCACCGCCTCCGTTCCCACTACTTCGGTAAATTCTGATCAAAAAACATCCGAGACAAACAGCAATACCAGCACGCCGCCAGCAAAGGTGGACGTGACCAATGCAACCCAGGCATTGGCTGTTTTGAAAACTGGCAATGAGCAGTTTATCCAGGGCTCCGTTAATCCCAATGTAACCGAAGCCACCCGGAAAGACTTAGCAGAAAATGGCCAGAAGCCACATACGGTTGTTATCACTTGCTCTGATTCCCGTGTTCCGCCAGAGTTGATTTTCAACAGCGGTCTGGGTGAAGTATTTGTGATCCGTACCGCTGGCAATGTGGTTGGGGACTATGAGATTGGCAGCGTGGAGTATGCCGTTGATCACTTGGGCTCCCCGTTGGTTTTGGTTATGGGCCATACCCAGTGCGGTGCAGTTGGCGCAGCCGTTGACGGCGGACACGCTGTCGGCCATGTAGCTGATATCGTGGAGGAGATCACTCCTTCTGTAACCAAGGCAAAACAACAAGAGAAAGACAGCGCAAAGGTTGCAGATGTAGCAGAGAATTTGAATGTGGAAAACAGCGTAAACAACTTACTGGAGAGCGATGTGATTTCCAAACTGGTCAAAGACGGCAAGGTAGAAGTAAAGGGCTGCAAGTATGATATCAGCACTGGCAAAATCCAATACTTCGAGAATGATACCCAAGCAAACAAGCAAGAATAAGAATACTTTTTATAAAAAACGGATAAAAAACCGAAGCGTCCTTTGGGCAGCTTCGGTTTTTTTCCTCATGATTTTTGTTGAGATTTCGATTATAATAAGGATTAAGAAAAGGAGGGAAATCCCGATGAATATCTGTATTTTAGACGGAGCTACCACCAATCCCGGCGACTTGAGCTGGAAGGGATTAGAAGAAATGGGAACACTGAACGTCTATGATTTTACCACCCAGGAGCAAATCCTGGAGCGCGCATCTGGCAGTGAAATTCTGTTGACCAACAAAACCCCGTTGGATGAGGAGATGATTCGCAAGCTGTATCAAGCAGGACTGCGATACATTGGCACTTTATCGACTGGTTACAATGTAGTGGATGTGGAGGCTGCTGCCGCTTTGGGCATCCCGGTCTGCAACGTCCCTACTTACTGTACTCAGGCGGTAGCTCAATTTACTTTTGCTTTAATTTTTGCTTTAGCCAATCGAGTCAAGGAGCATAGCGACAGTGTGCACAACGGGGATTGGGTAAAAAGCCGGCATTTTTGCTATTGGAATACGGACTTTATTGAAATGGCTGGCCGTACTCTGGGGATTTTTGGTTTTGGAAATATTGGCCGTGCTGTTGCAGGGATTGGGCTGGCGTTAGGAATGAAGGTTTTGGTCAGCACACGAACCCGTCGGGATTTGCTGCAAGGTTGCCAATGGGTGGAACCGGATGAGCTGTTTGCGCAAAGCGATGTGATTACCCTCCATTGTCCGCTAACGAAGGATACGGAAAAACTGATCAACCAACGCACGCTTTCTCGGATGAAGCCAACGGCTTTGCTGATCAATACCTCCCGTGGCGCAGTGATTGACGAGGCGGCCTTGGCCCACGCATTAAACGAAGGCAAGTTGGGAGGCGCCGGATTGGATGTTTTGTCCACGGAACCGCCAGCTAGTGATAATCCTCTGTTAACCGCTAAAAATTGTGTGATTACTCCTCACATTGCTTGGGCCGCCAAGGATGCCCGGGCTCGGCTGATCCAAATTGTTACGGAGAATGTCCGTAGTTTCTTGGAAGGAGATGTACGAAATAACGTGGCAGGTTCCTAGTTATCCATCCTTGCCTTCTCTTGCAGCAGGAGCTCTTCCTAACGAAAGAAAAAGCACACAGAAACTTTTCTGTGTGCTTTTTTCATGGTAAAGAATTGAGAAACGATTTGTCTTTTAGGCCAGATATTGGTATAATAACCTGGAAATGTTTACGGGACTGGAGAATTTGGAAGTTTCTTAAAACATGGAATCATAAAAGGGAAGCGTACTCCTGTGACGTTGCTGTTTCTTGCAGGCGCAAGGTTTTGCAGGATCATAAATATGTTTGGGAGTCTGTATGCAATTGCATTTTTTCAAAAAATAATAGGTGGTGCAACATGCCCGTTGCAAGTAATGGAATCAAAAATTGGAAAAAGGAGGACAGGGATTGAAGAAGAAAAAAAGTATCTTAGGATTTGAGAAAAATGATCAGATAGAACTGGAGATTACTGGAATGACAGCGGAGGGAAGCGGGGTTGGCCGCTATCGAGAGGTAGCGGTTTTTGTGCCCAATGCAGCGATTGGAGACCGCTTGCGGATACGGGTGGTTAAGACTGCAAAAACCTATGCATTTGGAAAAATTGAGGAAATCCTCCATCCATCTGCTGATCGAATTCCGGTAGATTGCTGTCAGTTTTCCCAGTGTGGGGGCTGTGTGTTCCGTCATATTCAATATGGAGCAGAGCTGCGGATCAAGGAGCAACGGGTGCGGGATGCGATTTCCAGGATTGGCGGGATAGAAGGGGTGACCATTCGGCCGATTCGGGGAGCCCCAAAAGCAGACCATTACCGGAATAAGGCCCAGTTTCCCGTTGGCAGAGCTGCAAATGGAACTTTAATGCTGGGATTTTATGCCCATCACAGCCATCGGATTGTAGCCTGCGATACCTGTGCGTTGCAGCCTGCCGTGTTCGATCAAGCGGCGCAGGCATTCCGTCAATGGGAGCGGGAATATCCACAGGAGGTGTATGACGAATCCACCGGGAAAGGGCGGCTGCGTCATTTCTATCTCCGGCAGGCCAGGGCTACTGGAGAGGTTATGGTCTGTGTGGTTGTCAATGGTAATGGACTTTCTGGAGAAGATCGGCTGATACAACTTCTTCGGCAACAGGTGCCGGGGGTGAAAAGTATTGTAATCAATAGCAACCGAGAGAAGACCAATGTGATTTTGGGGGAAAAATGCCGCACAATTTGGGGTGCCGATACCATTACCGATATCCTTTGCGGACTACGGTTCCGAATTTCGCCCCTATCTTTTTACCAAGTCAATCCGGAACAAGCGGAATGTCTCTATCAATTGGCTGGAAAATATGCAGGCCTGACCGGAAAAGAGACCTTGTTGGATTTGTATTGCGGCACTGGAACCATTGGCCTTTCCATGGCGCACCAGGTAAAGAAATTAATAGGTGTAGAAATGGTGGCCCAGGCAATTGAGGATGCCAAAAAGAATGCGTTAGAAAATAAGATTCAAAATGCGGAGTTTTTCTGTGGGGATGCGGCGCAAGCGGCCGAAATGCTGTTAGAACAAGAAAAATACCCAGATGTTGTAGTGATTGATCCGCCGAGAAAAGGCTGTGATGCTGAATTGATTCAGACTATCCACAAAATGGCGCCTCAAAGGGTGGTGTATGTATCCTGCGATCCAGCTACTTTGGCTCGCGACCTAAAGCTTTTTTCCCAGTTCAACTATCAGGCGGTGGAGCTTACCCCAGTCGATATGTTTCCAAGAACCGCCCATGTGGAGACGGTTGTACAGCTTTCCCACAAAAAACCCGACAGCGTAATCAACGTAAAAGTCGAGTTTGGCGAGGGTGAGGGCAAAGTGCCGCTTGATAATATTGCCAAGAGAGCCGCAGCATACAAGCCGAAAGAG
>JAAWSO010000011.1 GCA_022801595.1 Clostridiales bacterium
TGGCAGCCTTCGTTGCCAGCTCTACCATACGGTTGAGCATATCGTGTACTTCGTTGAGTGCGCCCTCAGCGGTTTGAACCAAGGAAATACCATCCTGGGAGTTGTTGGATGCTGCATCCAAGCCCTTGATTTGAGCTTTCATGCGCTCGCTGATTGCCAGGCCGGCAGCATCGTCGCCAGCGCGGTTAATTTTGTAACCGGATGCCAGCTTCTCCAAAGATTTCGAAACCTTATTGTTGTTCAGGTTCAATTGACGTTGGGCATTGATTGCCATTGTGTTTGTTCTTACTACCATTCCCATAGTAATACCTCCATGTGTGCGTCAGGAGAGATCCTTCTCCCCCTTTTGACGATTTGAAATATTTATTTTCACACCGGTAGGCGCAACCCGTACGCTGAAGCGCCGCCCGTGTAAAAACCAAATTTACCCCTCCAGAAACGCCGCTGTGGCTTCTTGTTTCCTGGAGGTGCACATCGACTCCCCGCGGACGATTTTGATTTCCTTGGGAGCGTCAATGGCGATTTTCAAATCATCGCCCAAACCTTTGAAGAAAGTAATGGCAATATTCCCTTTAATCACGATAGATTGGCCCAGGTTCCTTCCCAGTACTAACATAACGAAAACTCTCCCTGTCATTCGTTCACGCATTTCAGAATCGTGTGCAAAAAAGCATATAAAACACATCAAAAACATAGCGCTTTTTGCCTTCTGTCTATTATTATCGTCCTAATTCTAAAAAACACCAACAGAACATTATGACGAAAAAACGATATAACTCATTCGGTTATATAGATATAATTTCCATAACTTCACATTTATAAAACAAGAAGGCGTGATGGTGGCTCTATGGTACAGCAATAAAAAAACTCCTGCCATAGTTTTCCTGCAGGAGTTTTTCTGATTTATTCTACCGTGGAAGAAGCCGAGCTGCTCTGGGCAATTTGCTTGCCTGCGTGGTCGATGGTAAAATTCTCCGTCATGATTAGTTCCGAAATCGGTACAATGGTGTAGCCGTCCGCCTGAAGCTTCTCCAAAATTTTCGGCAGAGCAGCGGGTGTATTTTTTGCGCCGTTATGGAACAGCACGATAGAGCCGTTGGTTACTTTGCTAGTCACCCGGTTCACCATTTCATCCACAGTCGGGTCTTTCCAATCCAAACTGTCCACATCCCATTGAATGGTAAACATGCCAATGCTGTCGGTGGCCTCAATCACTCCATTGTTGTAGTCCCCATAGGGCGGACGAAACAGAGTTGGGCTGACTCCGGTGATGGCTTTGATTTTATCGTTACAATTTTGCAGCTGTTGAATTTTTTGTTCCTGGCTGAGTTTCGTCATGTAGGGATGGGTATCGGAATGGTTGCACACTTCATGGCCAGCGTCCGCCAAGGCTTTGACGGATTCCGGGTATTTATCCACCCAGTCCCCCACCACAAAAAAGGTGGTTTTCACGTTGTACCGGTCTAAAATTTGGATCAGTTCCTCGGTCTGTTCATTTCCCCAGGCTGCGTCAAAGGAAATCGCAAGCTTTTTTTCCTGACTGTCTACGCAATAAATCGGCAGTTTCCGATCTTGGGAAGCGGCCTGCGCTACCTCCTGGGTGGAAGCCTGGATCGCCAGGATTCCCTGCACCGACAAAACCGCCACCAAAACACAGGCCGCCAACGCAGACGCGGCGGTAATCAAACGCCGCTTGGTTAATACAAGAAATTTCATGACCATACCCCCTATCCTTCTATCTATATGCCAGGAGGGATTTGTCCTATTTCCCGATTTGAAATTTTAATTTGTCGTTTCCTGCCGGGCAGTCGTGCTGTGATACAAAATATGGAGCCGCCCGGTGGTTTCCTCCCGAAACACTCGACTGTTCACCTCATACACTTGACGAATTCGCCCTTCGGTCAACACCTGCTCCGGCGTTCCCTGGGCAACGATTTGGCCTTGGTCAAGCAGATACAGCCGGTCGCAATACATGGCGGCAATGTTCAGATCGTGAATGGCGGAAATCACCGTCAGTTCCAGCTTTTTGATCAATTCCATAAGCTGGAGCTGATACTTGATGTCCAGGTGATTGGTCGGCTCATCCAGGATTAAGCAGTCGGTCTGCTGCGCCAATGCCCGGGCCACCATCACCCGCTGCTGTTCCCCGCCGGACAGGGTGGAAAAACTGCGCTTTTCACAGCCTTCCATTTGGACGGTGCGCAACGCTTCTTTGGCAATCCGGTAATCCTCCTGGTTGTTCCGTTCCATCGCTTTTTTGTGGGGACTCCTCCCCATCATCACCACTTCCTCAACGGAAAAATCAAAGGAAGTGTTGTGATGCTGCGCCACAACCGCCACCTTTTTCGCCGATTCCTTGGGCTTATATTGGCGCAGTTCCCGGCCATCTAAAAATACCGCTCCTTCCGTGGGTTTAAGCACCCGGTATATGCATTTGAGCAGCGTGCTTTTTCCGCTGCCGTTTGGTCCCAACACCCCGACAAACTCCTGGTTCGCCAACGCCAGGTCAATCCCTTTTAAGATTGGGATGCCACCCAAAGACGCTTCCAGGCTTTTCGTTTCTATTTTCATGAGGCACCGCCTCCAAAACCATACTTTTTCCGGATCATAAGGTAGAGAAAGCAAGGGGCGCCGATCATGGAAATAAAAATCCCAATGGGCAATTCCGAATGGGGGATAATAACCCGGCACAACACATCGGCCCAAACCAGGAAAATTCCTCCCAGCAAAGCGGAAACTGGAATCACTTTCTTATGATCCGTTCCCAAGACCATGCGTACCACATGGGGAATCACCAGACCCACAAAGCCGATCATTCCAGAATAGCATACCACAAAACCAATCATCATGGCGGAAATCACCAAGTAAAGCTGGCGATACCGGTGCAGGTTGGTTCCCAGGGTAATGGAAACGTCATCGCCCATGAGCATCAGGTTCAGCGTGCGGTATTGGGTCCAAAAAAAGCCGGTTCCCAGCGCCACAATCGGGAATAATACCGCCAAGCTGGACCATTTTGCCCCAGCTAAGCTGCCCATCAGCCAGTAGGTGAGAGTTTCCGTAGCTTTGCTGTCGTTGGTCACATAAATAATAAAGCTGGAAAACGCTGAGCATACAGCGCTTAACGCTATCCCCGCCAGCAGAAGCTTCATGGAGGTTGAGCGTCCGCCTACCTGGGAAACCAACAAAACCAAAAGGGAAATCCCAAACGCACCGGCAAATGCAAACACTCCTACGGCGTTGGTGCCTAGCAAGGAGCCGACCCCCAGCATGATGGCAGCCGTGGCGCCCAGGGAAGCCCCAGACGAAACGCCCAACACATAGGGATCCGCCAAGGGATTTTTCACAATCGCCTGCATAACAACGCCACAGATGGACAGCCCCATTCCCACTGCTACCGCCAGGAGCAGGCGGGGCAGACGGATCAGCCAGACCACATCCACCACAGCAGCGGAAGAAAACAGTTCCATACTCCCCATCCCAAGAAACCGGAACAAAATCACCCGGTACACCTCCCCAACGGAAATGGAAACCGACCCGACGGTGACGGCTACCAGCACAGAAATCACCAACGCAGCCAACAGCAGCAGGGAAAGAAACAGATAGCCATTGCGGCGAATCCAGGATTCTTTTTTCTCCGCGTGATCAAACTTCATGGATTATTCCCCAGCATACAGATCCGGATATAAGCCCTGGGCGAAAATTCGGATTCCATCCACGGTTCGCATGGCGCTGGTATACATATCTCCCAGCGGAATCGCAACCACACTTTGATTTTTCACAGCGTTCAGGCTTGCCAACGCTTCATTTTTCAGCACCATATCTGCGGATTTTTCGGCCATGCCTTCTTCATTGCCATCCATATAGACCACATAAATCACATCTGGATTAAGCTGGATCAAATCCTCCAATCCCACGGTAGCTTCCGTATCCAGTAAATTTCCGCCTAAGGCGGTCACCATATCGCCGCCTAAGGTGGTGGCGTCATAGGTGTGAATTTGATCCCCTAGGAATTCAATAATCAACGCTGTCTTTTGCTTTTGCCCTTTTGTGTTCTCTAAAATACCACTTACTTCCTTTTGAATGGAAGAGACAATTTCTTGCGCTTTGTCTTCCACATCGAAAATCTTGCCCAAATCCAAGATATAATCGTATTCATTCTGCAAGGTTCGATTGGTCACGATGGAATTGGAATTTTCCGCCATATAAGTTTTGATTCCCCGCTCCTGCCAAAAGTCGGTACCGTCGAGCCGTTTTTGCCCAAAGGTAGACCACCAGCCTAAGATCATATCCGGCTCCAGCATCAGCACCGACTCCCGGTCCACAGTGAAATCCGTCAAATAATTAATCTTGGAAAATGCTTCCTTATATTCCTCTTTGACTTCATGGTCCAACCCGGCTGCCGCTACGATACGATCCCCCAAGCCCAACGCCAACATGGTTTCTATATTATTTTGATTCAAAACCAAAACCCGCTTCGGAGCTTTCTCAAACACAACATCAATTGGTTCCTTGGCGTAATTGTAATTCTGAATCGTCACTGGGTAATGGGCGGCAACCTCTTCCGCAGAAGAGAAGACCTCCGATGTTTGAGGGGGGAATTCCGAAACACCCAGATCCCCGCCGCAAGCCGCTAGACTGAGCGCCATGGCACCCATAATCAACAGAGTCGCTAATTTTTTCATTGTTTTTCCTTCCTTTTCTTTTTGTAGAATTTGTTTCCTTAGCAAAAGAAACCCTAACGCAGATGGTTTCTGCGCTAGGGTTTCGAGTTGTTAATTACAAGCTACAAAAACAGGAAGGAGGCGGATACGAAATTGAAAAATGGGTACGCAAAAAATCCCCCTGCGAATATATGAAATCGAAATGGGAGAAACCTTTGCCTGATTTTGTTTGTAAATAACAAATCCTGTCCTCGCAGAATTGCTAACTTTCCTCATATGGCAGGTCTTCTGGCTTATACCTCAACACCGGTTTCCGCCTTCCCAGCCTGTTGTGGCCAGTGGCATCCTGGAAACCCGCTCCGTACTTACAGCAACGGGATTGCGTGGGATTTGCACCCATCTTCCCTTTTCATCCCGACGGCGATGGCCGGGAACCAATATGATATCTGTTATTATACAGGTTCCGATCTTTTTTGTCAATAAATTCCATATTACCTGGTATGTTTGGAACGGATCAAGGTTCCGGCGATCGTGAACAAAAGCAAAGCCATTAGATTTACTACCACAACGGTCGCTCCTGCCGGCGTAGAAAATAGGAAAGAAAATACCAACCCGACAAAGAAACAAGTCACCGCCACAACGGACGAGGTGATGATCACGCCTTTGAACCCTTTGCACACCCGCATCGCCGTCAGTGCAGGGAAAATAATCAGGCTGGAGATCAGCAGAGCGCCCATCAGCCGCATGCCGATTACAATGGTAATGGCGGTCAAAAACGCCAAAATCATATTATATAGGCCCGCTTTTGTTCCGGTTGCCTTCGCGAAATTTTCGTCAAAGGTAATCGCAAAAATCTTGTTGTAAAGAACCACATAGAGGATCAGCACAATCACGGATAAAGTCACGCTGATCCACACATCGCTTTGGCTAACGGCTAAAATACTGCCAAACATATAGTTGAACACATCCGCGTTCATTCCAGAGGTCAACGAGGTCACAATCACGCCAATGGCTAAAGAACTGCTGGAAATCAACGCGATAGCTGCATCGCCCTTAATCTTGCTGTTTTCACTGAGCCGAAGCAGCAGAAAGGCCGCGGCCATGACCACCGGAATGGATACGGGCAAGGGCGCCCAGTTCATTGCCACAGCAATGGATAACACGCCAAAACTGACATGGGACAAGCCGTCTCCAATCATCGAGTAGCGCTTCAGCACCAGGCTGACTCCCAAAAGCGCTGCGCACAAAGAAACCAAAATTCCCACCAAAAGCGCGCGGTTTAGAAAATCGTAAGAAAAAAAATTCGTAAAAAACTCAACCATGCCCGCAGCCTCCTATCATGTGATGGTACAGCTCCGTAGTCATATAGTCCTGGGTACTGCCAAAAAAGCGGGCTTCCCGATCCATGTGCAGAATTTTATCCGCATAGTTGACAGCGCTGGCAATGTCATGGGAAACCATGATCACCGTAATGTTTTGTTCTTGATTTAGCTGCTTGACCAAACTGTACAGTTCCGAAGTGATCACTGGATCCAGCCCGGTAACCGGCTCGTCCAAAAGCAGCAGCCGTTTTGTTGCGCACAATGCCCTGGCCAGCAATACCCGCTGCTGCTGACCGCCGGATAAATCCCGATACGATTTCTTGCAAAGCTCCTCCATGTTGAGTAGGCGAAGCTGCGCCATGGCGGATTTTTTTTCTTTCTTGGAATAAAACGGACGCAACCCTCGGGAATTCAAACAGCCTGACAGCACGACCTCAAAAACTGTAGCGGGAAAATCCTTCTGCACCACCGTCTGCTGCGGCAAATAGCCGATTTCTGTCCGCTTCATGCCGGAAAAGGTTATGCTTCCGCTCTGAGGCTTGACCAGTCGCAGCAGCCCCTTGGCCAGGGTGCTCTTTCCCGAACCGTTTTCCCCTACAACGCACAAATAATCCCCCGCATCCAAGGAAAAACTGACATGGTCCACAGCCAAGTAACCATTATAAGAAATGCACAAATCACGGCAAGTGATCAAATTCATAAAAACGGATCCTCCTCCTTTCTGCTCACGGGCCTGCCGAGGAACCTAACCCTTGTTTCAGGTTCTCCGCATTTTGATTCATCAAATCCAAATAGGTCACGCCCTGTTCAAAATCATCCTTGCTGATATTATGGCAAGAGTGGAACAACAGCATCTCGGCCCCTGTTTCCTCTGCAATGGAACGGGCAATTTTCGGGTCCACCAATTCCTCATAGTAGATCACTGGGATGTTTTCTTCCCGCATCTCCTGAATCATGTGGGTCATTGTCCCCACACTAGGCTCTGTTTCTCCCGAGCAATTATCGTAAGCGGCCTCATACTCCAAGCCATATTCCGCAAAGAAATAGTGGAACGGAAATGTCCCGCCAAAAAACACTTTCTTCCGCTCCCCATCGGCCACAATTCCTCGGATTTTCTGATCCAAATCGCTTAATTTCTCATAATAATCCTGGGCATTCTTTTGGTAATAAGCGGCATTTTCCGGGTCAATTTCACAGAGCGTTTCCAAAATATTATCCACCATCTTCCGCGCGTTTACCGGACTAGTCCAAATATGAGGGTCAAACTGATGGTTGTGGCCATCCCCCACATGGTGTTCGTGTCCATGGCCATCCTCCCCCTCCAGATCCAAAGAAATCCCCTGGGAAACATCCAGCACCGTTACATGCTCCTGGTCGATGCTTTCCAAAATTCCAGACGCCCAGCCTTCCATATAATCGCCGGTGTAAATAAATAAATCGGCCTCCTCGATGGCAATCAAATCCGACGGAGTCGGCTCATAGGAATGACTTTCCATGCCCAAAGGAAGCAATAACGTAATATGCGCCTTATCCCCGGCAATTTGCCGGGCAAAATCATATTGAGGAAACAAGGTCGTCAGAATTGTGATTTGTCCTTCCTTTGCTCCTTCTGGATTGGTGGAAGCCATTTGGTTTTTCCGGACAGAACAGCCGGTTAGCATCAGCGCCCATGCGGCAAACAGCAGAACAGCGATTCCCAAACAAGCTGCTCGGGTTGATTTTTTTCTCATATTGTCCCTCCTTTTTCCACTTGCTTACAACAGGTTTCACAGGTTCCATATAAAACGGTCTTGGAAGAATCCACTCGAAAATGATGCTCGTTTAAGATGTGAGCTGCGATGGTATCCAAATAGTTGCAGGATACATGAAATAGTTTGCCGCAAGCACAGCATTTTAAATGATAATGCAAATGGCGATCCAGATCATCGCCACAGTACTGATAGCACGCACTAGTTCCATCTCCAAGAATGTATTTCCGCACTAAATTCTGCTCTACCAAACGGTCCAACTGCCGGTATACCGTCGCTTTGCTTACCGCTGTTCCCTGTTGTTTCAGATGCTCCACCACCTCGTCCGCAACTAGATGGCGATCTCTGTTTTCTATCAAAAAGCGCAGCACCAGTTGGCTCTGTTTGGTTTTATATCCACCAGATAATCCCACAGAATCCCTCCTTATTGAATTTAAACTGATTCTCAAATTCAATTTATTTTATCTTGTTTTTTCCTTTTTGTCAATTCCATTTTTTGTAATTTTTATTTTTAGTTTCCATTTTCTTGATCGAAAACTTACAAAAATAAGGATTTGATCATTCGCTTGATTTATTTGTATGCTTCGTTTATACTAATACTAATTACCAGTTGAATTTATAGACAGAAATTGAGGGGATTCTCATGCTTCAAAATTATGATACCATTCTCTTTGATGCAGACCGCACCCTGTTTGATACCGCCGCTTGTGAAAAAACCGCTCTGAAGGCAGTGATGAAAACCCTGGGGGCTCCGTTTTCCGAGGACATGCCACAAACTTATTCTCAAATCAATGAAGCTCTTTGGCAAAAAATCGAAACTGGTGAAGTAACTCGCAGTTTTGTCCAAACGGAACGCTGGCGAAAATTTTTGAAAATCTTCGATTTATCCAGCGATCCCATGAAAATTAACGAGCTTTATTTGTCTTTCTTTTCTCGCTGTCATTTTTTGATGCCTCACGCTGAAGAGGTCTGCCGAGTGTTATGCAAACGGAAAAAACTATATATCATCACCAACGGCACCTCTCATGTGCAACGGGAACGGTTCGCAAATTCTCCGTTATCTTTTTACTTTTTGGATTTCTTTATCTCGGATGATATTGGGATTCCAAAACCTCAGTGGGGATTTTTTTTCTATGTACTCACCCACATCAAATCTACCAAACGGGAACGAATTCTCATTGTTGGAGATTCCTTGACCAGCGACATCCAAGGGGGAAATAATGCAAAAATTGACACCTGCTGGTATAATCCCTTCCATCTGCCCAACGAAACTGGAGTTTCCTGCACGTTTGAAATTGACGATCTCGCCACCCTTCTTGGAGAATAAAAAAGAGATTCCCGACTGGACATCGTTTCCACTTGGGAATTTTTTATGTAAAACTTTCTTTCGTCCTGCGATTCTGACCCTTGCTCCACCGTTTTGATTGGTGATCTTTCCATGGATGCAGCTTCCGAATGCAAAACTGGTTATTTGCTGTAATTTTTGAAAACCTCTTGCACTTTCTTTCAATTTCCTGTACAATAAAGGACATAAACGCTTTAAACCGTAACGGTTTAAAGTAATAAAGTTACAGGAGGCGAACAGATTGCCAAAAGAAGGGGTTTTATACATTTCCATTGCCGTTTATGCCGTAATGATCTTGGGAATCGGCATCTTCAGCGCACGGAAATCCAAAAGCATCTCTGACTTTACGGTAGGAGAACGAAAGGCGAACGCCTGGATGTCCGCATTTTCTTACGGCACAACCTACTTTTCTGCCGTCATGTTTATTGGATATGCTGGTTCTACCGGATGGAAATATGGACTATGGGGCGTTCTTCCTGGAATCGGGAATGCGATTTTCGGTTCCCTGTTTGCGTGGATGGTTCTGGCAAAGCGGACCCGGGAAACTACCCGGAGGTTGGAAATCAAGTCCATGCCCCAATTTTTCCATATCCGGTTTCAGAGTATGCCAATGAAACTATTTGCCGTTGCGATTATCTTTATTTTCCTGCTGCCCTATTCTGCGTCGGTTTACAAGGGTTTGACCAGCGTTTGCTCAGTCTTATTGGGGATCAACGAACAGGTTTGCATGATCATCATTGCAGTAGCAGCGGCAGCTATTGTGATCCTGGGCGGCTATGTAGCGATGCTGAAAGCAGATTTTATTCAGGGAATCGTTATGATTGTCGGCATTTGCCTTTTGATTTTCTTTATTGTCCGAAGCCAACAGGTGGGCGGCATTGCCGTTGGCCTCTCCGCGATTGCGAAAAAAACTTCCCAGCTTGGCTTGACCGCTAAGGATCATATCAGCTTGTGGGCAACCGTTCTGATGACTTCTTTCGGTACCTGGGGTTTGCCGCAAATGATCCACAAGTATTATGGGATCCGGGATGACAAGGAAGTGCGCCGCGGCACCATTATTTCCACCTTATTTGCGCTGCTCATTGCTGGAGGCGGATACTTCATTGGTTCCCTTTCCCACTTGTTCTTTCAGGAACTTCCCCAAGGAGGGCAGGATTTCCTGATCCCCAACATGCTGCTGCAATCCCAGCTTCCTACGATTTTGTTAGGCGTTGTGCTGGTTTTGCTAATTGCCGCTTCGGTATCCACCCTAGCGTCCATTACCATTACCGCATCCTCTACCCTAACCATGGATTTGGTGCAAACCAAAATCCGCCCCAGCATGACTTCCTCCCACGCCGCTATTTTTACCAAAGTACTGTGTGGCGTGTTTGTGGGATTGTCCTACTTAAT
Organism: Clostridiales bacterium; assembly: GCA_022801595.1. Classification (GTDB taxonomy): domain Bacteria; phylum Bacillota; class Clostridia; order Oscillospirales; family Acutalibacteraceae; genus UMGS1071. Next base: position 10,469 of record JAAWSO010000011.1, read on the forward strand.
CGCTAATACCAACACCCCCATCTTGGATATGATGTCCTATTCTTGGGGAATCCTGTCTGGAAGTTTTTTGGCGCCATACCTGATCACTCTGTATTGGAAGGGCATCAACCGAGCCGGCGCTTGGGCAGGTATGCTGGGAGGCTTTCTGGTGGCGTTGCCCCCTGTTATTTTCAAGCTATTTTGTCCCACAATCACCCTGGGAGTTCTTGGCCCCGTTGCAGACATGGGCGCCCACTTTGCCTGTGCATCCATGGCGGTTTCCTTCCTTCTTTGTTTTGTTGTAAGCAAAATTGCGAAAGCTGCTCAATGGAAAAGTGGAGCAGAAAATCCAGATTTCTACATCAAAAAGCAACAGCCTGCCGTTTCTGCGGAGGCCTAATATCCCGAATGAAAAACAGCATGTGACCATGCTGTTTTTTTATGGGGAAGGAACGGAACTTATGTTGCTGGAAGGAGAGCGGACGCTAGATCAGAAAGCATTACATCCAATGCTCTGATTCCACCTTCAGCCGTATATCATGGCTGGATACTCCAGATATACGATATGGCGATTTTTGTAAGCGTCAGTACCCTGAACCAAATCATTTTCTACGATGCTGCTGCATAATTAATCCTACCACGTTCATGCCTATACCAGTACCGAAAATGGCAAGCAATGGCGGCAGCCGGAAAATCAGCAAAGTTGCCATTTGATTGCTGTCTCCACCAACCAGACCGAAAACATTCATATCTAAAACTCCGACAAACAAGGAAGCAAAGCACATTACAAACAATACCGCCGCGAGAAAAATTGTCAGCTTTCATTTTTTCACAAACGATCTCCTCCTTTCCAAATGTTGGATCGAAAAACAGCTATAGCTATCATATGCTAACCATATCTTCCCTTAACAAGAGCATGCAGAAACACAACAACTGAAATGGGCTGTCAACCTTACGCAAAGCACCGCTTCCGCATAAACGGAGCGGTGTTTTTGTATGACTTCTGGACACCGTGACCAGAAGCCCCGCCCTTTCTCTATCCAGGGAAATGTCGGGGTGATAGGGTTGAACGCTCCCCTCTCAAACCGCTTTCTTTCCTCCGCTGATATGTGGACAATTAGCAGTTTCAAAGCCTTGCCCCGCAAGCATTTCCAGTCCCGGTTTTGTGGGGGCCGGTATAGTATCATTCCCCAGGCCCAATTTCTTGAAATACTGTCAACATCTGAATTTATGGGAGGTATCTATGAACGGTAAAAAATCAGCGTCTTATAACCACGAAAACCAGTCAACGCTGGTTGCGGGAAAAAAGCGTATTCGGAGTACGTCGGTCTGTGTCTGGCTGTCCCAGGACGAACAGGCAAAAATACAGGAGCGTATGGCAGATGTCGGTATTCACAACCTGTCAGCCTATATGCGAAAAATGGCCCTCAACGGCTATGTACTCCATGTTGACCTTACGCCTGTCAAAAAGATCGTTTCCCTGTAACGGCGATGTGCAAATAACCTCAATCAAATCGCTACTCAAGCGAATACTTACGGCGGAGTTTACTCCGACGAATTCAAGGCTCTGCAAAAAGACTACCCAGATTTATGGAGGCCGCTCTCCGAGCTGCTGGAAAAACTTTCGGAGGTAGAGTGCATAAGGCCCGGGAGCGCCAGCGACGGGGCCACAGACAAAGGCACTTTTGGTCACTGTGTCCAGAAGTGCCAGCGGGTTTGGGGCACCCCAACAAGCATTTTCGCTGTGCGAAAATCGCAAGTGTTATATACTTGCCTTGCTTGCCGGGAGTGCGCTCCCTTGAAAAAGCGCAAAAATGGTAGTGGTGTATTTCTTGCGTTTCCTTTGTTGCACATACTTTTTTCAACTACTCTGATGGGAAAACAGGCAATGTTAATTTGCGTTGCTTGTGGCAACGGGTAGTTCCGCCTATAATAGTACTAACAACTGAAAGAAAGGAGGCTCCCCCTAATGCTCAACGAAAATATTAAAGCAATCAGAAAATCAAAAGGACTTTCGCAACAAGAGCTTGCTGTCAAGCTGAATGTGGTGCGACAAACGGTTTCTAAATGGGAGCAAGGATTGTCAGTTCCCGATTCTGATATGTTGCTCTCCATATCGGAAGTGCTTGAAACACCTGTGAGTACGCTGCTTGGAGAAAACGTCATTGAGTCGGAAGTTGATGACATAAAGACGATTTCCGCAAAACTGGAGGTGGTAAACTTGCAACTTGCACAAAGAAAAACTACAAGAAAAAGAATCCTACATTGGCTTCTTATCTCATTGTGTATAGTCATAGTAGCAATTTTTGCAGTCTTATATGCATTAGAAAGTCCTTATTTGGGCTGGGATTATAGTGATCCTCAAACCGCCGTTCTCGGAGTGGCGTTTCACTCATTTGAATGGCTGTTTGTCAGAGTAGCACCGATTGTCCTTATTGGTGCAATCATAGGAATTTTCTTGACATGGAAGAAAGAGTAAAACCACTTTGCTTTATAGCTCCATTCAAAAAAGATAAATTTAACAGTTATTAGATTGACAAACCGGAGGCTTTTCCAAAATGAACAAAAAGAGAATTGGGATAGCTATTGCAATGATGGTTGTATTGGGATTGAGTTTCATATTATATGAGCAAACAATTCCTAACGAATATGTAACCGCTGATGACGAAATAGCACTGCATATACAATTAAATACAGAAGAAGATGTTGGATTATTGGTTCTTGATTATCGTGCAGATGATCAAGAACACAGCGGCGGCATGTCCAATGCGGATAGATCGTTAATGAAGCATGGTTCTGATCTCATATGGGTATGGAAAAAGGAGAAATTAAACAGTTCCTCTGATACTGTAGAGTTGTCGATACAATTCAGAATTATAACTGAATATGTGGACCCAAATTATGAAAATATATATCCAGAAGAAATCACCAAATATATAGAGGGGCCTATTTCATGGAAAGCGCGTTTTGGTGAATCATATTTTGTCACTATTACCGGCGATAAGATAAGTGGGTATAAAGCTGTATTAAACTAACAAATTAAAAATGAAATTATTATCCCATTACCCCCGCCAGACGGCATATAAAAAACCGTTGTTTCGGCGGCTAGTATCTGTGCGTCCGAACAAAATACAAGCAGCCTTTCGGCGGTTTTGAAATACCAAATTCAAAGCCGCCGTTTTCTTTTGAAAAATGAAAAACGGAGGGGGTCCCCATTTTTGAGGACACGGCGGTATCAGGGAGGTATTGTCATGTCCTTTTCCTTTCGTGCGTTGCATCAATTTAGTAAGGAGGTGAAGAAAGCGGGCCGAGCGATCAACGCAAGCTTTTAACCCGGCTGTGGCAAGCCGGGCGCAACGACAGCGCGGGGGATCATGAAACTTGCTCACGCCCTCCCATAGACTTGTGGGGGAGCTCCGCAATCCTGCGGAGCTATGACAGCCGGTGCCGCCGGCGACCTGGGATGCTCCCCTGCGCCGGGGAGCGTGGCAAATACGGCGCTTGTTTTATAGATCGAAATGGATTTATCCTCGCTGAACTTCTGGACACCGTGACCAGAAGTGGGGCAAGGTTGAAAGGCAGCACTTTTTCGGTGCTGTCTTTCTGCGTTTCCCCGCATCCTTGTGCCTTGGGGCTGTATTTGGTATATAATGACTTGTAAAGATTGACAGCTCCATTTCCCGACAGGAAAGGAGCTATCATGAAAAACCGTATCGACGCTATCTACGCCAGACAGTCCGTAGACCGCAAGGACAGCATCAGCATTGAAAGTCAAATTGAGTTTTGCAAATATGAGTTAAGGGGTGGGAACCACAAGGATTATCAAGACAAGGGCTACTCCGGGAAAAATACGGACAGGCCGAAATTTCAGGAGCTTTTAGCCGACATCAGGCAGGGCTTAATCCGCCGGGTGGTGGTCTACAAGCTGGACCGGATCAGCCGCTCTATTCTGGACTTCGCCACCATGATGGAGCTGTTCCAGGAGTACAATGTGGAGTTTGTCTCCTCGACGGAAAAGTTTGATACCTCCACGCCGATGGGCCAGGCCATGCTGAATATCTGCATCGTGTTCGCCCAACTGGAGCGCGAAACCATCCAAAAACGGGTGACGGACGCTTACTACTCCCGGTGCCAGCGGGGCTTTCATATGAGCGGCGCGGCCCCCTTTGGCTTCACGCTGGAGCCTACCCACCCTCCAGGGTATCCGCTGACGCGGCGGACTTCGCTGGGACAAACGGCTGCTATCTCTACCAGGGTCAGGACGTAAAGGAGCGAAAGAACAAGGACTTGCGGGGACAGATCCTTGTGCTGGCCCCCAACGAGGGCATTGTTCCTGCTGATACCTGGCTTCGGTGCAGAAAAAAGCTGTTGGCAAATATTACGTTCCAGGGCGGGCGCAAGGCTCGGAATATATGGCTGGCCGGGAAAATCAAGTGCGGGCGCTGTGGATATGCCCTTATGAGCGTGGGCAACCCGACAGGGACGCAATATCTTCGGTGTTCCAAGCGGGCGGACAACAAAAGCTGTGAGGGCTGCGGGACGCTTCGAACGGCGGAGTTTGAACAGTTTGTCTATTGGGGAGATGGTGAAAAAACTCTCCGAGTTTCAAACCCTGACCGCCAAATCAGCGATGGTCAATCCGAAACTGACCGTCCTAAATGTGGAGCTGGCCCAGGTGGAGGACGAGATTGAAAAGCTGTTGAACACCCTAACGGGGGCTAATGCGGTTTTGCTGTCCTACGCCAACGGGAAAATTGAGGAGCTGGACGCTGAAACAATTTCCCCGCAGAAAATCGAGTTTTTGTCTGCCCACCTGGGCAACTGGGAGAACATTGACTTTGACGACAGGCGGCAAGTGACGGATATTATTCTTTCCCAAATCCAGGCCACCAGCGACCGTGTTTCTTTTGAGTGGAAAATCTGAAAACCTTTCATTTTGCGCTTTATAGTATGGCCTGTGTGCCCTTGTTAAGCGTTGCTAGGGATAAAAAATACAACAAGCAATGCGTCATCAATGGACTTACATGCATTTCTGCAGGGAAAGCTTATGACTAGAAAATATACTTAAAATATCTGTTTTTAAGAGAATGAGTACTCACAAAAGTTGGAAAGAAAATTTTTTGGAACAATCCTAAAAAAAAAGTGGTATGACCAATATATTTATAAGTCATACCACAAAAACAATATAGAAAATCAAAAAAAGAAAAGCTTGTGGATGATTCCGCAAGCTTTTTTCTGCCTCTTTAGGACTGCATGATCGCAAAAGTCAATTCTGCTTTCGCTACAATTTTTCCATCTACTTTTGCCACTGCGCTGCCAATCCCAACCGGACCTTTTCGACGGATAATTTCCGTTTCCATTTCCAGCACATCACCTGGTCGAACCTGGCCTTTGAACCGCGCTTCTTTAATTCCCCCAAACAAAGCAATTTTCCCTTTATTTTCGTTCAGGGAAAGAATCGCTACTGCACCAACCTGCGCCAATGCTTCAATGATCAGAACACCCGGCATTAAATGTTCCTGTGGAAAATGTCCCATAAAATGCATCTCATTGGCCGTGACACACTTGATCCCCTTCGCCCATTGACCCGGCTCAAAATCAGTGATTTTATCCACCAATAAAAATGGATAACGATGGGGAATAATTTCCTGAATTTGGTTGCTGTTCAGTTCCATCCTCATTCTCCTTTATATTTTCGGAATGCCAAGGTCGCATTGTGTCCGCCAAACCCAAAGGTATTGGACAATGCATATTCCATTTCTTTTTCTTTGCCCACATTTGGGGTAATATCCAAATCACACTCTGGATCCGGCACTTGATAATTGATCGTTGGCGGAACAAAGCCATCCTTCAATGCTAAAATTGAGAAAATAGATTCTACCGCACCGGTTGCTCCCAATAAATGACCAGTCATGGACTTGGTTGAGCTGATGGAAACTTGATAAGCATGATCGCCTAATGCAGTTTTGATGGCCATGGTTTCAAACTTATCATTAGGCGGCGTGGAGGTTCCGTGAGCATTGATATAATCAACCTGTTCCGGTGCGATTCCTGCATCGGTCATGGCACACATCATGGAACGAGCGGCCCCTTCTCCCGTTTCAGACGGCAAGGTAATATGGAACGCATCACAGGTAGAGCCGTATCCCACTACTTCACCATAAATTTTTGCTCCTCTTGCCTTTGCATGCTCCAGTTCTTCCAGAATCAAGATACCCGCTCCCTCTCCCATCACAAAACCAGAACGTTCTTTATCAAAGGGAATGGAAGCCCGGTTTACATCAGTTCCATCATGCAATGCTTTCATGGAAGTAAAACCGCCTAGGGCCAGGTGGGTAATCGTGGATTCTGCACCGCCGGTAATCATGATTTCCTCATAACCGTCGCGGATCCGATGAAATGCGTCACCGACTGCATTACTGCCGCTGGCGCAAGCGGTGACCGTACAGGTACAGATCCCTTTTGCATCAAATTCGATGGCAATATCGCCAGCGCCCATATTGGAAATTAATTGTGTTACAAAAAAGGGAGAAAGGCGGTCATATCCCTTTTCCAAAGCCTTAATATGTTCATTTTCCATGGCGTCCATACCGCCAACCCCGGAAGAAACGATAACGCCCATCCGGGTGTGATCAAATTCTGCCTCAGCTAAGCCAGAATCTTGGTAAGCCTGTTTTGCCGCAATCATAGCCAGTTGGCGGTAACGTGACATTTTCCGAGCCGTTTTTTTATCCAGATATTCCTCTACCGGGAGATTCTTCACCTCAGCGGAAATCTTAATTTTATGTTGACTAACGTCCAACTGTTGGGTCATCCCGATGCCGCATTTACCGGCTCGGGCCGCCTCCCAAGTTTCCGTTACCGTATTACCGATTGGGGTGACTGCCCCCATACCGGTCACTACTACTCTTCTTCTCACTACGCACATCCTCCTTACATTACCATTCCGCCGTCCACATGGATCACTTGGCCTGTAATATAGGAAGCCTCATCGCCAGCCAAAAAAACCACCGCATTGGCGATATCCTCTGGCTCTCCCAAACGCCCCATTGGAATGGTCTTTTGCAGATTTTCTTTCATTTCCTCTCCCAAAACATCCGTCATATCGGTTTGCACAAACCCAGGCGCTACCGCGTTCACGGTCACTCCTCGGCTTGCCAATTCCTTTGCCAAGGATTTGGTCATGCCAATAATTCCAGCCTTACTGGCAGCATAATTCACCTGTCCAGCATTCCCGACTACACCAACGACGGAGGAAAGATTAACGATCCGTCCGCTGCGCTGCTTCATCATCATCCGGGAAACCTGCTTCATACAGTTCCAAGCACCTTTCAGATTTACGTCAATCACAGCGTCAAAATCCTCTTCGCTCATCCGCATAATCAAATTATCCCGGGTGATTCCAGCATTGTTTACCAAAATATCTACACGGCCAAAGGATTCCACAGCCTCAGCAATCAATTTTTCACAAACCATAATGTCTGCTACGCTGCCTGGAACCAACACTACTTTTGCACCTAATTTTTCGCACATAGCCTTGGTCTCTTCTGCTTTTTCCGTGTTTCCCGCGTAGTTGATGACCAAGTTGGCGCCTAGGGAAGCAAATTTTAGGCAAATTGCCCGTCCAATCCCACGGCTGCCGCCGGTCACTACCGCTACTCGATCTTTCATCGTCTGATTCACGCTCCCTATTTTCTTAATCCATCCAAGGTCTTCTTCAGAGATTCTACATCCTCTACCTGATAAACTGGAATCTCCTTGGTGATCTTCTTGATAAATCCACTCAATACTTTTCCAGGGCCAATCTCTATCATAGTGTCCACACCCTGCCCCAGCATATAGCGGACACTGTCCTCAAAATAAACCGAGGATTTGATCTGTCTGGTGAGCAAAGTTTTCACGGTCTGCCCTTCCTGAAGTGGTTGTGCCGTGGCGTTAAAAATCACCGGGATTTTCATCTCTCCAAAGGAAACCGTCTCTAGTTTGCCTGCCAGTTTTTCTGCGGCTGGACTCATCAAAGAGGTGTGGAATGGGCCGCTCACATTCAGCGGAACCGCACGCTTGGCCTTCCGATCCAAAGCGGCTTGAACCGCGCAATCCACCGCCGCTGCTTCCCCTCCAATCACCAACTGGCCAGGACAATTATAGTTGGCGATTTCTACCACGCCCAGCCGGGAGCCTTCCGCGCAAGCCTCTTGGAGCAGTTCCCGATCCAGACCCAAAATCGCGACCATTTTGCTTTCCAGCCCCTGCACCGCTTCTTCCATAGCCTGCCCACGAAACCGCACCAGCTCCAAGGCTGTTTGCTGATCAAACACGCCAGCCGCATACAAGGCGGAGTATTCGCCCAAGCTCAGGCCAGCTGCATAATCCGGGGTAATCCCCTGCTCCTTAAGCACTTCCGTAATGGCAATCGCCGTTGCCACCATACACGGCTGGGTGTATTGAGTTTGGGACAGCATTTCCTGCGACCCTTCAAAGCAGAGCTTTTTCACGTCAAAATCAAGGGAAACCGAGTCAAAGACGGTTTTCGCCGTTGGATACTCCTGATACAACGCCTGTCCCATCCCCACCACTTGGCTTCCCTGGCCAGCGTAAACAAAACCAAGTTTCATGATCTGATCCCTCTCATTCTGCTTATTTTTCCAAAATTCCTGTCCCATGCCTCCAAACACGGATCCACAGGGCAGGAAAGATTTTTAAATATTGGACAAATCATCATAGGCTTTTTTGCAGTCAGCAAACAATCCTTCAATGATTTCCTTCACCGGCTTAATTTCGTTACACAAACCAGCCACTTGGCCAGCCATAAAGGAACCCGCTTGAGTATCACCGTCATACACTGCGCGGCGCAAAGAACCCAAGGTGAACTCTTCCAGTTCATCCCGGGTAGCGCCTTCTTTTTCCCGCTTCAAATACTCCCGGGTCATCTTATTTTTAATACTCCGTACCGGAACCCCGGCAATGCGGCCAGTGACTGTAGTATCGGTATCGCTTGCCTTCAAAACCGATTGTTTGTAATTTTCATGAATGGGACATTCCTCTGCTACCAGAAGGCATGTGCCCACCTGTACGCCAATTGCACCCAAAGCGAATGCAGCTAAAACTTGACGTCCGCAAGCGATGCCTCCAGCAGCAATCACCGGGATATCGACTGCTTCCAGTACTTGTGGAACCAAAGCCATAGTAGTAAGCTCGCCAACGTGCCCGCCAGCTTCCGTGCCTTCAATAATCAAGGCGTCGGCTCCGCTGCGCGCCAACCGTCTTGCCAGAGCCACGGTTGCCGTAACTGGAAGCACCTTAATCCCCGCTTCTTTCCAAGCTGGGACATATTTGCCTGGATTTCCTGCGCCCGTCGTTACCACCGGAACCTTTTCGTCAATCATTAGCTGAGCCAGGTCATCCACCTGGGGATTCATCATCATAAGATTGACGCCAAACGGCTTATCAGTCAAGCCGCGGCAAATTTTGATTTGCTCCCGCAGCCGCTGGGTGTCCATGCTGCCGCTTGCAATCAAACCCAAAGCTCCCGCATTGGAAACCGCTGCGGCAAATTCTCCCGTTGCAATATTTGCCATACCGCCCTGGATCAAAGGGTACTTTGTCCCAATCAATTCATTCAGTTTCATAGTTCCTCCTAGTATTATGTAACCGTTACCACTGCAGCAACACTGCCCCTAATGTCAACCCGCTCCCGAATCCGACCAAAATCAGACGGTCGCCTGGCCGAGACAAATTCTGTCGTTTCATCTCATCCAGAGCAATGGGAATGCTCGCTGCAGAGGTATTTCCATATTTTTCGATATTCATAAAGAATTTTTCCAGCGGGAGATCCATCTTTTTCGCTGCTGTCGTGATGATACGACGGTTCGCCTGGTGCGTCACGATATAGGAAATATCCTTCATCTCCAAGCCCGCCTGCTCCAAAACATGTCCGACGCATGTCTGGATGCTTTCCACCGCAAATTTAAAGACGCTTTTCCCATCCATGGAAATCAGAGATGGAGCATGTTCTCCAGCAAATGGAGCGCCGGGGATCCGGAACATCGTGTCGTCCCCTTTGGCAGACAAATAACTGTGAAACTCCTGCTCCATACTGCGTTCCACCACCACAGCACCCGCGCCGTCTCCAAATAAAATACAAGTATTCCGGTCGGTATAGTCCACGAATTTACTCATGGTTTCCGCTCCGATCACCAAAATACATCGATCTGGCATGGCAGTTGCCAGCAAACCGTTGGCTACTGTCAGTGCATAAGGAAATCCGGTACAGGCTACGTTGATATCAAACGCCATCACTGGCTGCCCATTCGCAAACTCCAGTAACTGATGAATCCGGCATGCAGTTGACGGCTGGTAATCATCCGGCGTACAAGTCGCTACAATAATCGCCCCAATGCGTTCCTTAGGAATTCCCGCATCCTCCATCGCCCGCTGCGCCGCCCAAAAGCCCAGCACCGAGGTATTTTCCTTCTCCGCAATCCGGCGTTCCCGAATTCCTGTGCGGGTCACAATCCATTCATCACTGGTGTCCACCATTTTTTCCAACGCTTGGTTGGTCAGGATTTTCTCCGGCACCGCGTGCCCTATCCCTACTATTTTTAAACCACTCAATTCCAATTCTCCCTACTGTTCCTGCGATCTTTTTACAAACTGCTGCAATCGCCAATGCTGCGAAATTTCTTATAACGCTGGTCTAAGAGCGCGCGTTCACTCATTTTGCTCAAAACGGCCAGCTCGCTGACCAAATGGCTGCGGATCTGATTGTATACCACATCAGCATGTTCCCGAAGGTTGCCGATTGGCTCCTGAATAATCAGATCAATGACATTCAAATCCAGCAAATCAGCAGCCGTCAGCTTCATCAGTTCACTGGCCTCCTTAGCGCGGCTGCCATCTTTCCATAAGATAGTAGCAAAACCCTCTGGTGACAAAATGGAATAAATCGCATTTTCCAACATCCAAATCCGGTTGGCAACTGACAGGGCCAACGCCCCGCCGCTGCCGCCTTCCCCAATCACAATGGCGATAATCGGAACAGTCAGGCTACACATTTCCATCAGATTTCGGGCAATGGCCTCTGCTTGCCCATGCTTTTCCGCTTCAATACCAGGATACGCTCCAGAGGTATCAATAAATGTAATGATGGGACGCTTAAACTTCTCCGCCTGTTTCATCAGACGCAGCGCTTTCCGGTATCCTTCCGGGTTGGCCATCCCAAAATTACACTTAATATTTTCCTCCAGGTTCCGGCCCTTCAGATTCCCGATGACCGTCACCGGTGTTCCGTTAAAGGTGGCAATTCCTCCAATGATCGCGCCGTCATCCCGGTAGAGCCGATCCCCCCGCTGTTCGAAAAAATTGTCAAATAAATTTTCAATGTACTCTCGCACGTTAGGACGGGTTGATTTGCGCGCCAAATAAACCCGGTCATAGCTGGTCAGATTTTGATAAGCCAGCTTCAGCACCCGCTCCTTCGCTTTTTTCAGCTCATCGCGGACAGCGTCGGTGTCCAGGTCATGCTCGGTAAGCTGGGTCAGTTTTTCCAGCTCTTCGTCCAGTTCCCGCACCTTGGCTTCCGCTTCCTGCAATGTCATAATCAGCGAACCTCCTTTGCATGGAGCTTGATCAGCAGGGCAATGGTGGATTTCATGTGCTTCCGCTCCACCACCTGATCCACAAAACCCTGCTGCTGCTGGAATTCCGCTTGTTGGAAGCCTTCCGGCAGCTTCTGTTTGATGGTCTGTTCAATGACCCGGGGGCCTGCAAATCCAATCAGGGCTTTCGGCTCCGCCAGGGTGATATCCCCCAAGGAGCCGAAGCTGGCGCTCACGCCGCCGGTAGTTGGGTCCGTCAGATAAGAGATATATAAAAGGCCAGCGGCATTGTGCCGGGCAACAGCGTTGCTGGTTTTCGACATCTGCATCAGAGAAATGATTCCCTCCTGCATCCGGGCGCCGCCGGATGCGCAGAACATGATCACCGGCAGACCCTTCCGAGTGGCGTATTCAATGGCTCGTGTGATTTTTTCACCCACCACGCTGCCCATGCTGCCCATCATAAAACGGCAATCCATTACGCCCAGCACCACTCGATGGCCGTCAATGCGAGCAAGGCCGGTTATCACCGCATCGTTGAGCCCCGTCGCCTTTTCCAAGTGGTACAGCTTCTGATTATATCCTGGAAAACCCAAGGCATTTTTCGTCCGCAGCTTGGGCCGGATTTCCCGGAACGAATCTGGGTCCACCAACATTTCAATCCGATCCCATGCAGTTACCCGCATATGGCATCCGCACTCCGGGCACACATACAAATTCGCCTTCATCTGCTGGCTGAGCATATCCCGCTGACAATTCGGGCATTTGGTATACAGCCCTTCGGGCACATTATTTTGAGCAGGCTTTGGCGCTTCTTTCGTTTTGGGGAGCAGCGCCTTGAATAGATTGAGTTTTTCCTTGCGCTCTTTAAATAAATCTTCCATCATTTCACCAGCTTCTCCAGGTTATTTTCGATAAAGCTTGTATCAAAATCCCCGGACATAAATTCCTTCGTATACAAAATCATATAATGCAAATCCACGTTGGTATCCACCCCCTGGATAATCAGTTCCTCCAGCACCCGGCGCATCCGGTGAATAACCTCATCACGGGTATTGCCGTACGCAATTACTTTGGCCACCATGGAATCGTAACACGATGGAATCGGATAACCCTGATAGAGAGCGGTATCCACACGCACGCCCAAACCGCCTGGAAGATTGATTGCTTTCACCATACCAGGACAAGGACGGAAATTCTCTTTTGGATTTTCTGCATTGATCCGGCACTCAATGGCGTGGCCTCGCAGTGTCACATCCTCCTGATGGAAGGAAAGAGGCCGTCCTTCCGCAATGGTGATCTGCTCTTTAATCAGGTCGATTCCCGTAATCATCTCCGTGACGGGATGCTCCACCTGGATCCGGGTGTTCATCTCAATAAAATAGTAGTTCCCCTCTTTATCTAGTACATATTCAATGGTTCCGGCGTTTTCATAGCCGGCAGCCCGGGCAGCCCGTACCGCATCCTGGCCCATCCGTTCCCGCAGTTCCGGGGTCAAGGCAGTGGAGGGGGCTTCCTCAATCATTTTCTGATTGCGGCGCTGAATGGAGCAGTCCCGCTCCCCCAAATGCACCACATTGCCAAAACTGTCCGCTATAATCTGGAATTCAATGTGTTTTGGATTGAGGATCAACTTTTCCAAATACATATCATCATCGCCAAAACAGCTCTTTGCTTCGCTTTTGGCCGCCAAAAATTCCTTCTCGAAGTCTTCCGCCGAAAACACCTTGCGCATTCCCCGGCCGCCGCCGCCTGCCGACGCTTTAATCAGTACTGGATATCCGATCGCCTCCGCTGCTTTCCGGGCTTCTTCCAAGGTGTGAACGCTGCCGTTGGAACCAGGAACCACAGGAACACCATTTTCCATCATCAATTTGCGAGCCGCGGACTTATTGCCCATACAGTCGATCACGTCGCCGCTAGGACCAATAAATTTGATCCCGCAGGTTTCCACCAAGCGGGCAAAGGTCGCGTTTTCTGACAAAAAGCCAAAACCCGGGTGGATCGCGTCACATCCCAGAGTGGTGGCTGCCGCCAGAATATTCTTCATGTTTAAGTAGCTTTCGGAAGATTTTGCTGGGCCGACGCACACGGCCTCGTCCGCATACTTCACATGCAGCGCCGCCTCGTCCGCCTTGGAATAAATGGCCACCGTCTCAATGCCCAGCTCCTTGCAAGTACGGATAATGCGGACTGCGATTTCTCCCCGGTTGGCGATCAATATTTTACGAAACATGTCTTTCACCCTTAATCTTCTTTGATCAGCATAATGGTCTGGTCATACTCGATCATGTCCTCCTGGTTGACCAAAATACTGATAATTTCACCGGCAACCGGTGCGGTAATCTCATTCATCATTTTCATCGCTTCAATGATACAAAGGGTCTGCCCCTTCTGCACCCGTTGGCCTACTGTGACAAACGGCGCAGCCTCCGGCGAGCTGGCCCGATAGAAGGTGCCAACCACTGGGGACTTCACTGGAGTGCCAACCGGCTCCGCCGCAACTTCCGAAGCCTCTGTGGATGCTGATACCACAGGAGTGGGCAAAAGCGGTGCGGTTGGGGCAGCAAGGGAAGAAGGAGACGGAGCCATCACCAACTCTTTCTGGGCGCTTTCCTTTTCTAATTTTAAGGTAACACTTTCCAGTTTCAATGTCATCTTATGAATGCTGGATCGGTCAAACTCCTGCATCAGACCCTTGATATCTTCTAAATTCATCATGCAATAAACTCCTTTGAATGTCCGGGAGCGCCGACGCACAGAAACTGCCTGCCTGAAAAGAGGGCACGCCGGAAACCCCGAATTCCTATTTTCTGCCTTTTCGGCAGCAAGATCTTTCTTTTCACAAAATGATAAACCTAGTATCTATTATAGTGGATTTGGTATTTAAAGTAAACACTTTGCTGCTGAAAAGTTGGAATTTATTTTGTAAACAATCTTTAAAAAAAAATCCTTTTTTTCTATTCATCTACCATACAAATCTCCGATATTTCTTTGAAATTTCTAGGAGATTATGCTGAATCTATGCTCAAAAACTTTAGCTATTTGAGAAAGCCTAATGTAAAATTATACCCGTTCTCCTATGGAAATTCAACATCCCAATCCAAAAGTCCCGGTTCCTTTACTGTGTTGAGCCAAGCTGATTTCCAAACGGATTTGTCAAAACGGGGAAAAGAGAAGCCTTTTGGCCTCCATTCGCCCCAATAAACAGAAAATTGCTTTCACGCTTAGTCCCTTAACTACACTGCAAAATCAACCAAATTTTATTAAAATCCTGTTTTTGGATCCAGAAATAAATATGTCCGCAATCGCCAAACATATACTCCTGATCCTCCCCCACAATCGTTCCCATTTGAAAGAGCAGCATCCCGTCTTTCCTTCATCGGGGTGGAAGCGTGTTAGGATATCCAAGAAGCTTGGTTTCAACGCCTCATCCATCATAGGAATAGCTGCATCCTTTTAAATTCCATATCCGTAGCCTCACTTGGAAGATCTTCAAGTTCTGAAATACGAACTACCTTGGATCAAATCCATAGTGACATTTGTCCAGTTTCCGCTCACCCACAAAGTAAAGGGAAATCACAAATTCCAGGCGAAAAAAGCTGTGCGCAATGGACGACTCTCTTCCACCGGCACAGCTTTTTTTACGCTTTACTTTTTCTCTGCTGCTCCTGCGTCTGGCAGCTGATATTTCTGCGAGTACATCTCAAAGCCTTGCTGGTACGCATAGGTTTGTTCGATGTGTTCTTCCTCCTCCGGCGTTTCCAAATAATGCCCGGATTTGCGCTGGATCACATTGGAGGCAATGTTAGAACAATGATCGGAGATCCTTTCCAGGTCAGTCAGCAGCTCCACAAAGGAAATTCCACTTTCTACATTGCATTGGCCGGTTTGCAGGCGCCGGATGTGGCGGTCCCGCATCTCTTGTTCCAGGTTGTCCACCACTTGCTCCAGCGGCTCCACCGTCGCCGCTTCCTGAAGGTTTTCCAGACGGTACATGGATACCGTATTCTCCAAAACCTCCTCAACCGCGTTAAAGATGATTTCCAATTCCGCCAAGCCCTGGGGAGAAAATTTCACATTATTTTCGTGGTTGTATTGAGCCACCTCGGAAATATTTACCGCATGATCCCCAATCCGTTCAAAATCCCCTAGGCTATGCAATAATTCGGTGGCCATACGGTTTTCCGCCCCGCTGAGGTTATTAGGCGTAATTTTTAAAATATAATTGTTGAGCGCAAACTCGGAGCGGTCTAAGAATTCTTCCGCCTCATTGAGTTTGGCCATGCCTTCCGCCGTATATTTCCGATTTAGCTCCCGGGCCAGCCGATATGCCTCCAAGGCCGATTCTCCCATAGATACGATCACGCCGCGGGCCTGCTGCAAGGCAATGGACGGGGTCTTGATCAGAAGGTCGTCCAGACGGGCCATTTCCTGCTCTTTGGAACTAAGGGCTTTGTCTTTCACCAGCTTGGTGGCCAAACGAATCAACTGATTGCAAAACGGCAGAAGGATCACCGTAGTGGCCACATTAAATAAGGTATGGAAGTCGGCAATGTTGCCCCGGTTAACCACGTTGTCCCAAAACGGAAAGCCCCAAATCCCCTGGATGGTATAAAATACAGCGGCAAAAACCACTAACCCGGAAAAATTCACCAGCACATCCAGGAGCACTGCCCGTTTGGCCGATTTTTTGGAGCCTATCGACGCCAACACCACCGTCACGCACTTGCCTAAGTTCTGCCCTAAGATAATGGGCATAGCCGAGGAAAAGGTAATGGCGCCGGTGGAGGACAAGGCCTGTAGGATTCCAACGGATGCCGAGGAACTTTGGAGCACGGCGGTCATCGCCACGCCAACCAAAATCCCTAAAAAAGGATTTTGCAGCACAGTCAGCATACTGCTGAACCACTCCGCTTCACTCAAAGGCAACAGGGTTTTCTCCATGGTATTCATGCCGAAGAAGATCATCCCCAGGCCCATACTGATGTTGCCCCAATTTTTGGTGCTGTTCTTCTTAGTGAACATGTATAAGCAGGCGCCCAAAGCAATCAGAATTGCGCCAAATGCAGACGGCTTCAGCAGCTTAATGAATACGCCTGCCCCGCCCAAGTCTCCCAGGCGCAGAATCTGCGCCGTCACAGTGGACCCAATATTAGCCCCCATGATCACCGGCAACGCCTGCGCAAGCTGGATGATACCCGCGTTGAGCAAACCGATTGCCATAACGATCGTAGCGGAAGAACTCTGAATCACACCCGTGACACCCGTACCTAACAATACTCCCTTGATCCGGTTGCTAGTCAGCTTTTGCAGAATTTTCTCCAGTCCCGCGCCGGCTAGCTTTTCCAACGCGCCGCCTAACATACTCATGCCATAGAGAAATAACCCGACGCCGGCCAGCAAAGGCAAATAATCTAAAATTTCCAGGCGAAATCACTCTCCCTTTGGGACGATATCCTCTTTGCAAAACAAAGGAATTACCGCTTTTTCAAACTCTCTTAATTTTACATAGATTTCATTTTTTCTTTACGAAATTTTAATATTACATGGCAATTATAGCATCTTTCCAGGATGCAAGCAAGTGTTGTTTTGGAAAAATCAGTCGAAAAACTCCCACTTCTGCGATTCCTTTTTTTCTCACTAAAAAAAAAGAAATCCACACAGTTTTTTCATCCAAAATAGCCTGTATTTTTATATCTCACTTTCAAATTTCATTTCACTTCCACCTGATTTTTTCATTCTTTTCGATATATTATCCAACCAAAGAACATCTCTATCTATGAATGAAATTGTTCTCATCAGCTTCCTTTCAAACTAGCCAGATCAACAAAAGATCCATTTCCTTTTTTATCCAATTTATAAAATCTATATATGGTGTTTTTATTGACATACAATCCAATATATGGTACAATATTATATAATCCAAAGAAAAACAGAATTGCTTTGGATAAAAATACAAAAATTAATCTTGTTACAGTTATGGAGATGATACTAATGTTAGAAAATATTCAAGTAATCGGCGGCCAATTAGATCAAACTGAAATCAATGCATATATTGACCATATTCAAAAGCAATATCCAGGCCAAGAACTGGCTTCTCTCAATATTGAAGTAGATGATGATTACGTCAATCTTACTTATAGTTTCGTATCCGTCCCATTCGAGCGGATTCGCCGGATCACCGGCTATCTGGTTGGTACAACCAACCGCTGGAACAACGCAAAGCGTGCGGAAGAAAGAGATCGTGTTAAACACCAAGTTTCTCTATAAAATCAAAAGAAAAACTCCCTCACCAAACTTTCCGGTTTTGTGAGGGAATTTTTTAACAAAATTTTTCCAGGAAGCAGGATCGTGCCGATCGACTCCAGCCCATTACCCGAATTATCTTCTGAATCACAGCCTCCTAGTTTTTCAATGATTTTGTTTTCTGTTTTTTATTATCAGAAAACTAGTTCTTACCTGTAAAACTGCTTTTATTGGAATCCGACTAATTGGATTTTTGTTTCAAAATTTGCTCATATCGTTCTATCATTCGCTTAAAGCTCACTGGGCTGGTTTGTAGACAAGTGGCTGCTTCCGCCACTGTAATTATGTCTTTTTGATAGCATTCATAGATTTTTTTAAAATTTCGGGGTAATGGCTTTTGAGGACGGCCAAACTTTACCCCTCGTTCTCTGGCTGCTGCAATACCGTCCGCCTGTCTCTTTGCTCTATAATCTCTTTCCACTTCTTCCATTTCTTGAATCAGAATAACCACTTGGTCATATTTTTCCTTGTCGTCAATAATTACTTCAATTTGTTTTAATTTTTCTGCAAGCATTTCCCAATCTCCTTCCAAGTAATTTTTGATTTCGGATAAAATCCCAAGCGGTATCATTTTTCTTTAATTAGATTTCTTTTATTTCTTGAAGAAGCCATAATCTTTTGCATGATGAACGATAAGATAGACTTTTTCGTTCACCTATGGTATGATCTAAAAAATATATTCATTTCGTTAAATCCCAGCAAAAAAGGATCTTTTTCAAAAATTTTATTTCAAAAGAAATCCGAACGAAATTTCCTACTATTTCCTGTAAAAACAGAAATTTTTTCCATCCTCTCTCCTCTACCAAAATGAAAAAATCTGCTGCCGTGGCTTTTCCACAACAGCAGATTTCGTTTTCTACGACTTTTACCGTTCCGATTCCTGAAGTGGAATCGAATCCTGTTTGGTAATTTCTCTCAGAACCCGGCAGGGATTTCCAACCGCCACCACATTAGGTGGAATATCTCCGGTGACAACACTTCCCGCGCCAATCACTGTATGATCCCCAATGGTAACGCCGGGCAAAATCAAGCTTCCGCCGCCAATCCAAACATGACTGCCAATGGTAATGGGCAACGCCTGCTCCCATCCTTCCCCTCTTTGAAAGAAATCCAGCGGATGGTTCGCAGTATAAATCCCCACCTGGGGTCCAAGCATAACATGTTCTCCGATGGTAACTGGAGCACAGTCCAGAATAACACAGTTATGGTTGGCATAAAAATGATTGCCCACCGAAATGTTGCTCCCATAATCACAGGAAAATGGCAGCTCCACCCAGATCTGGGGCCCGCTTTTTCCAAATAATTGCCGCAATCGCTGAATTCGTTCCTTTTCCTTGGATGGATGCAGTCGCTGGAGTTCAAAAAGTAAGCTTTTTGCGGATTGCCGCTCTTGTAGCAAATCAGGATCATCGGCTCGATACCAGAGACCAGCGGCCATCTTTTCCTTTTCCGTCATGCTCGCCTGCTCCTTTTAGGAATAAACCTTGCCAGCTACCGGGGTAATTCCCTTGCTTGCCAGCAATTCGCTGACTGTAACTAACTGATAGCCTCTCTTTTTCAGTTCGGGAATCAGGGTCTCACAAGCGTCAGCGGTGGAAGGTTGTAGGTCGTGCATGAGGATAATATCGCCATCCTTCACTTGGCTCAATACCGCCTGAACCGTTTTGCTGGCATTCCGATGCTCCCAATCCCGGGTGTCAATGGACCAAAGAATAAACGGTACACTAGAAACATTCCGCACCGAAGCGTTGGTGGCGCCAAAGGGTGGACGGAACAATTTTGGCGTGTAGGGGACAATCTGACGGATCAGTTTTTTGGGCTGCTGAATTTGATATTGCACCCCGCTGGCGCTCAATCGGGTAAGATCCGAGTGATCATAGGAATGGCTTGCAATTTCGCTGCCAGATGCATACACTTTTTTTACGGTTTCTTGATCGGACATCACCCGATTCCCCACCATAAAAAAGGTTCCCTTTGCATCGTATTTCTGTAAAGTATTGACAATCCGCTGCGTAACCTTTCCATTTGGGCCGTCGTCAAAGGTCAATGCAACCTTGGGGCCAGCTGGAATGGGCTTCACCTCGGGGATATCACTGGTAAAATAGGAGGTATTCCGTACCGCGGAACCGCTTGCTTTCGCGCCCTTTTTTACGTCTATCCGCACGGAAGCATGGGTTCCTCCGATCTCATAAATAATGTATGCCGTACCCTCATTTTTTCCAACTACCCGGAAATGCCCGGTAGACAGTTGCACCAAATCCACAATGGAACCGGTTCGGGAATCCTTGACCACCAAGGCTCCTCCATCGACCAAAGCCCGCACTTGGCTGGCGTCCATCGCATTGCCCTTGGCGTCTTTCAGAAACGCGCCGATGGTGTACGTATCCCCTGGAGCCATCGTGTACTGAGCGGTATCCAGCATAATGGACCCTTTTGATCCAACTGCTTGAACCGCTAAAGAGACGCCCGCCTGGGCAATGGAGGCAAGAGGCGCTGGTTCCTGCACCGGAGAAGCAGCGTTCACTCCGGCAGTCATGCCGGTTATCCCAACCACGCTTAACAAAGCCGCCATTAGGCATCCAAGCATTCGGTTTGTTTTTGGTTTCTTTTTCATTCTCATTCTCTCCATTCAAAAAACTTAGAAGACTCACCAATCAAAAAGAGTTCTTCCGATTCTCATTATACCATTCGACGAATCTCGACTTCAAGTTTATTCCAGGTTCTTTGCCTTTACAGTTTTGTTATTATTCTGAAATAACTTTTTGAAATTTGTTACTTTTTCTGTTATAATAAAAGTAAAGATTTGAGCAAAAATCTTAATTTTTAGGAATTTTATTGTTAATTTTTTAACAATAAGGTCAATTTATGTGAATATATACCATAGGAGGTCTTCCTTTTTATGAAAATTCAATTTACGGAAACGGTATTGCGGGACGCCAATCAATCTTTGATTGCTACCCGGATGCCCTTTGCGGCCTTTGAACCAATCCTGGAAACCATGGATGGGGCTGGATACTATTCGGCAGAATGTTGGGGCGGAGCCACTTTCGATTCCTGCCTTCGTTATTTAAACGAAGACCCTTGGGTTCGCCTGCGAAAAATGAAGAAAAAACTCCCCAACACCAAGCTGCAAATGCTGCTGCGCGGGCAAAACCTGCTCGGTTACAAGCACTATCCCGATGATGTCGTGCGGAAATTCATTCAATATTCCGTGGGCAACGGCATTGATATTATCCGTATTTTCGACGCCCTCAATGATCTAAGGAACATTCAGATTGCCGTTGAGGAAACAAAAAAACGGGGAGCCCATGCGTCCGGCGCCATCTGCTACACCACCAGCCCGGTTCATACGTTAGCTAAATACCAAGCCTTAGCCAAAGAGATGGAAGCGATGGGGGTAGACTCCATCTGCATCAAGGATATGGCAGGTATTATGGGCCCTCAAGAGGCTTACGACCTGGTCAAAGCCGTCAAGGAGACGGTTTCCCTCCCGGTGGTAGTACACACGCATTCCACCACTGGTTTTGCATTTATGACCTACCTCAAAGCTGTGGAAGCCGGTGCGGATGTCATTGATACGGCAATTTCCAGCTTTTCCGGCGGAACCTCTCAGCCGGCGACGGAAACCTTAGCCTATGCCCTGCAACAAATGGGATTTTCCCACTCCATGAACCTGAAAGCTCTAAAAGAAATCAATGACTTTTTTCAGCCCCTCCGGGATGAATACTTGTCCAATGGCCTGTTGGACCCAAAAGTTCTTGCCACCAATACTGACGCGCTGATCTACCAGGTCCCTGGCGGGATGCTCTCGAACCTGATCGCCCAGCTAAAAGCGCAAAACGCCACCCAGCGTCTTGATGAAGTTCTCCAGGAAATTCCATCTGTGCGCAAAGATCTGGGCTACCCTCCTCTGGTTACCCCCATGAGCCAAATGGTCGGGGTTCAGGCTGTGACTAACGTCTTGCTGGGCAAGCGGTACCAAAGCATCGGCAAGGAGGTTAAATCGTATGTGCGCGGAGAATACGGCAAGCCTCCCGCTCCCATCGATTCCGATCTTCAGAAAAAAATTCTGGGGGATGAGCAGCCGTTTACCGGACGTTTTGCCGATACTCTTGCGCCAGAATTTGAACCGGCAAAGGCTTCTTTGGGAGCGATAGCCCGCTGTGAGGAAGATGTTTTATCCTACATCGCCTTCCCTAAGATTGCGGAAAAATTTTTCCAGTACCGTCAAAAACAGGAAGAAAACCAATGCAGCTACACCATTATGAAAATCGAAGAATAAAGGAGGACGTCTCATGTTGGAACATATGGGCTTCGGAGAAAGCCTTCTCCTGTCTGTGATTGGGATTGCCATTGTCTTTGCGGTTTTATTTGCACTGAGCTTGTTTATCCGAGCAATGTCGGCCATCACTCGATCCACCGACCGAAAGCGAACTTCCCCGGCAATATCAGACTGCGCTCCCGCAGAAATCCAGACGGAAGAATGGGTTCCCGCGCCAGAATCGTCTGGGGAAGTCAAGCTTTATGGAGTGGACGAAGCGACTGCCGCGATGATTATGGCGATCGTGGCGGATGAATGTAAGCTTCCGCTTAGCGAACTTCAGTTTCAATCTATTCGGGAAATCAAAGATGATTCCCCCCATCCATCCCCTTGTAGTAAAATCGAATAAAGAAAGGACCGTTTTATGAAATACATTGTCTCCCTTCGGGGGAAAAACTATGAAGTTGAGGTTGAACATGGAGACGCGAAATTAGTCCGCGTTTCCGACGCTCAGCCTGTCCCCTCTCCTAGCCCGGCTCCCGCTGCGGCAGCTGCGCCCACGCCCACAACATCCGCCCCTGCGGCTGGCGAACCGGTCCCCGTCCCTATGCCTGGCGTGATCGTGAGTATCAAATGCACGGCCGGGCAAACTGTCCAGAAAGGCGACTTACTGGTCGTAATGGAAGCCATGAAAATGGAGAATGAAATTTTCGCTCCTTTCGCCGGCACGATCCTCCAAGTCGCCGTTTCGGAAGGCGCGTCTGTCAATACGGGAGATCCCTTGCTATTTTTACAAAGAAAGGATGGGTAACTGAAATGTCGATTGGATCCACCCTTTCCAACCTCTGGGTTTCCTCTGGATTTTCCCAGATTACCTGGCAGCAGGCGGTTATGTTGCTGATCTCTTTGGTTCTCCTGTATTTGGGGATTTTCCGAAAATATGAGCCTCTTCTCATGATTCCGATTGCGTTTGGCGTACTGCTCGCCAACCTCCCAGGAGCTGGCCTGACGCAGGAAGGCGGTTTGATTTATTACCTATCCCAAGGCGTAAACCTCAATATTTATCCGGCTCTGATTTTTCTCGGCGTTGGGGCCATGACCGACTTTGGCCCTCTGCTCGCCAATCCCAGCAGTATGTTTCTGGGTGCGGCAGCACAGTTTGGCATCTATATCGCGTTTCTTTTAGCCAATTTGCTGGGCTTCACCCCGGCGGAGGCCGCCTCCATCGGGATCACCGGCGGTGCGGACGGCCCAACCGCCATTTTCCTGACCAATGAGCTGGCCCCTTATCTGCTGCCTGCCATCGCGGTCGCCGCCTATTCCTATATGGCTCTCATTCCCATGATCCAGCCGCCACTCATGCGTCTGCTGACTACCAAAAAAGAGCGGGAAATAAAGATGGAGCAACTGCGTGTGGTAAGCAAAAAAGAAAAAATCCTGTTCCCCATTATCGTTACCATCTTCGTCTGTCTCTTGCTGCCTGCCGTAGCTCCTCTATTGGGCATGCTGATGCTAGGCAATCTACTGCGGGAATGCGGTGTCACCCAACGTCTCTCCGATACCGTACAAAACGCTTTGATGAATATCGTCACTGTGTTCCTTGGCATCTCAGTTGGCGCAAAAGCCAGCGGCGATAACTTCCTGCGTCCCGAAACCCTGCTGATTATGGGACTCGGCTTTTTGGCGTTCGTATTCAGCACCGTCGGCGGCCTCCTGTTCGGCAAGCTGATGTGCATTGTCACACGGGGAAAAATCAATCCCTTGATCGGTTCCGCCGGTGTATCCGCCGTACCGATGGCTGCCCGAATCGCTCAGTTGGAAGGCCAAAAAGCCAATCCATCTAATTTTCTGCTTATGCATGCGATGGGGCCAAACGTAGCCGGCGTCATTGGTTCGTCGGTTGCCGCTGGGTTCCTGCTTGCGGTATTCGGTGGATAATATCAAAAAAGAAAAGGATTTTCCGATTGTTTTTCGGAAAATCCTTTTTGCGCTTATAGATGAAAAAGCGGAGCCAAAAGAAAAAAGCATACGTATCCTATGCCTATGCTGATGACCATGCCAGCCAAGATGTCGCGAGGATAGTGAAGGCCGGCCAGCACACGAGTCGCCCCAACGCCCAACGCCAAGAATAAGGCCAACGCCCCCAGCCACCAATTCACATACAGGCAGGCCATCCCAATGATAAAGGCGCTGGCTGTGTGGCGGCTGGGAAAGGATTTCCCTTTCCCGTGGCCGGTCAGCGGTTCAAAGGCCAATTCCTCAAAGGGCCTGGGCCAATCCAGCTTGGCCCGCATGACGCTAACCGCCACCAAAACCAAAGCCGGCACGCTCAAATAAAAAATCAGCTTCATCGGATCTTGGAAAATCAGGTACAGCATCACCGCTCCGTAAAGGGCAATCACCGCATACGGACACAAGCGGCAAATCCACACCATCGCCCGCCGGCGAGCAGGCGTTTCCTCCCAGTGCTCCATCATTTTCACATAGGTTTTCCGTTTCATTGCTCCGCCCCTTTGCCAATCCTCTGGATTTTTCCTTTTTTCTATTATACGATAAAAAAACCAAAAATAAAAGGAAAAGGCCGTTTTCACGGCCATTTTCCCTTTTCTTTTGATCCTCCCCAACCTATGCCCCTTTCCCGACGGAGCCATCATCTTAATCAAAAATATCCCGGTCTTTCCTTTTGTGGGTTTTAGGATAGATAGTCAGGGTATTCTGACAATCGCAGGTGGCTAGAAGAATTTCTGATACCTTATAATGCTGCTGTTTCAACTGCTTTTCCAGCCATTCCTGGTTGTTGCCGATGTTGTGTAGGTTTTCTTCCATCACTTGCCCGTCTAAAATCACATTGGCCACCAGGCGATCCGGCGCAACCGTTAAGTGGAGATCTTTTGGCGTTAAAGGCCGCTGATCCTCCATTGGCAGAAAACTGATGTGCCCGTTGGTTTCCAATACCGCCGCCTGCAATTGGGATAAATCAAAAAAACCGCTGATCCGGCATTGGCTGAGAAACTCCCCCAAATCCAGCTTGGCTTTTTTTAGGTTCTCAAAATAGAGCTTCCCATTTTCAAACAAAACCAAGGATTTCCCGTTTAAAATCCGACGCATACGGATGGACTTACTATTAATCAAAGAAATGCTTACCGCAGCAATGGCGTAAATTATCATGGCTACCAGCGGCTGCCACACATCCTCAATGGCGGTGGCCATTTCGGCCGCAATCGAACCGATGGTAATGCCGTTGATATAGTCAAACATGCTTAATTGTGACATCTGGCGGTTTCCAATGATTTTGGTCAGCAGAAACAGCACAATAATCGAACAGATCGATGCCAATACAATGTATAAAAAATCCATAGCGGCGCTCCTTTCCCGTTTTCATTTTTTGATAAATTTATTCTTTTCGGTACCCACTACTGTTATACCCAAACCATTTTGTAAATATTTTTCCATTTTTTGATCAAGATAATCCTAGGAATGCTGACTGAATTTCGGGAGACCGGAGAAAATCATACGCCTTTTTACGGATAAAACCCAGGGACTGGGTGGAAATGCATGTCAAATTTTCTCGTGCTTTCTTATTGAAACAACCTTCATTTAGTGGTATAATCTTTTGTATATATGGTTTTTTACCTATTTTTTCATATGGAATCGCCAATTCACCGACGAAAGGATTTATGGAACTATGATTTGTGTCAATGAATACCGCACCCACCTATGTGGGGAGGTTAATGAAACTGATATTGGAAAAGAAATTCGGGTCGCAGGATGGGTCGAGAATATCCGCGACCACGGCGGCATCAAATTCCTCGACCTGCGGGACCAATACGGCGTCGTACAAGTGGTTGTTTATGATGAGGCGCTGCTGAACCCGGTCAATAAAGAATGTGCCATCACCGTAACTGGCTCCGTTGTGTTGCGGGACGAAGACACAATCAATCCTAAAATTGCTACTGGTAAAGTCGAGGTCAAGGCGGCTTCCCTGACGGTATTGGGCAAATCCCCTTCCGCTCTGCCTTTCGAAGTGGAAACCTCTACGGAAACCAAAGAGGATATCCGTTTGAAATACCGCTTCTTGGACCTGCGCAATCCAAAGGTTCATGACAACATCGTATTGCGCTCTCAGGTTATTTCCTTCCTGCGCAGCAAAATGGAGCAACTGGGTTTCCTGGAAATTCAAACCCCCATCCTGTCCACCTCCTCCCCGGAAGGCGCACGGGATTACTTGATTCCAAGCAGGAAGCACAAGGGGAAATTCTACGCCCTTCCCCAAGCTCCCCAAATCTTCAAACAGCTCCTAATGGTATCCGGTTTTGACCGCTACTTCCAGGTAGCTCCTTGCTTCCGGGACGAAGACGCACGGGCTGACCGTTCCCCTGGCGAATTCTACCAGCTTGATTTTGAGATGGCCTTTGCCACCCAGGAGGACGTGCTGTCCGTAGCGGAGGAAGTGCTATCCGAAACCTTCGCAAAATTTACGGATAAAAAGGTTTCCCCCGCCCCCTTCCCACGAATCCCGTATGAGGAAGCCATGCTCCGCTACGGCTCCGACAAGCCGGATCTGCGCAACCCTCTGGAAATCATCGACATCACCGAGATTTTTGAAACCTCCACCTTCGCGCCTTTTAAAAATAAAACGATCCGAGCCATCAACGTGCCGGGATGCGCCTCTCAACCCAAAAGCTTCTTTGAAAACATGCTGAAATTCGCCACTGATGAGCTGGGCATGATGGGCTTGGGGTACATCAAAGTCAACGACGCCATGGAATTCCTCGGCCCCATCAATAAGTTCATTCCTGACGACCAGCGTCAGCCTTTGGTGGAAAAAGCCAAGCTGGAGCCGGGCTGTGTCCTGTATTTCATTGCGGACGAGAAAAATGCTGCCGCCAAGCTAGCTGGCCAAATCCGCAATGAGCTGGGTCGGCGGCTGAAGCTGATTGAAGAGGACTGCTTTAAAATGTGCTTTGTGGTGGACTTTCCCATGTTTGAAGTGGACGAAGAAACCGGAAACCATATTTTTACCCACAACCCATTCTCCATGCCGCAAGGTGGTATGGAAGCCCTGCTGACCAAGGACCCAACCGAAGTGCTGGCCTACCAATACGACATTGTGTGCAACGGTATTGAGCTTTCCTCCGGCGCAGTGCGGAACCATGACTTAGATATTATGATCAAAGCCTTTGAAATTGCTGGTTACACAGAGGCGGATCTAGAAGAAAAATTCGGCGCCCTGTACAACGCCTTCCAATACGGCGCTCCGCCTCACGCCGGCATGGCTCCTGGCATCGACCGGATGCTGATGCTTCTCACCGAGGAGCAAAATATCCGGGAAGTCATCGCGTTCCCCATGAACAGCAACGCCCAAGACCTGCTGCTGGGTTCCCCTACCGAGGTCACCGAACAGCAGCTTCGGGAAGTCCACATCCGTGTACGAAACTAACCGGGAGGAAATAAGAGATGAGCATTACCCGTGAAGATATTTTACAAATCGCCACCCTGGCCAAACTTTCCGTAGACGAGTCGGAACTGGAAAAACTGACGAAGGATATGAGTGAAATGATTTCCTTTGCCGACACAATCAGCGCGGTTTCCACCGAGGCTTCCGACTTTGACAATATTAACGGCCTTATCAACGTGATGCGGGAGGACGTGGTGGAGGAATCCTTTGACCGGGATGAAATTTTGAGAAATGCGGAGAACCAGGACGAAGGCTATTTCCTTGTGAAAAAGCGTTCCTGATTCCGCATAGAAAGGCGTATCATCTATGGAAACAACGTACAGTCAAATCAAACGAATCAGCCAGCTTTTGTCCTCAAAACAGATTTCTTGCACAGAGCTGACACAAAAATATTTAGAGAAAATCCATGCGGAGAACCCGGTTTTGAACGCTTATGTCAAGGTGACCGATGACGTTGCTTTGGAAACCGCCAAGGCCGTAGATCAAAGAATCCAACGGGGGGATCATTTGCTTCCTCTGGAAGGCGTGCCGATGACCCTCAAGGACAACATTTCCACCCGGAATATCGAGACCACCTGCTGCTCGAAGATCCTGTCCGGCTATACTCCGATCTATGACGCCACCGTGTGGGAGCTTCTCCAAAATCAGAATACAGTTTTGTTAGGAAAAACCAACATGGATGAATTCGCAATGGGCTCTTCCTGCGAGACATCCTGCTTTGGCGGGGCGAAAAATCCACACAATACCGACTATGTAGCGGGGGGAAGCTCCGGGGGTGGCGCTTCCGCAGTAGCCGGCAATTTGGCCGCTTTCGCCCTGGGCTCCGACACCGGCGGTTCGATCCGTCAGCCGGCTAGTTTCTGCGGCATTGTGGGCCTGAAGCCCACCTACGGAAGCGTATCCCGTTACGGCCTGATCGCTTACGCCTCCAGTTTCGACCAAATTGGCCCCATCACCACTTCGGTGGAAGACGCCGCTTTGGTCTATGACGCGATTTCGTTACAGGATTCTATGGACTCCACCTGCCGGGGAGGCTCTCCCGCCAGCATGACTCTGATGGATGATATTAAGGGCATGAAAATCGGCATTGTGAAAGAATATTTTGCTGGAATCCGGGACGACGTGCGGGCACAGATTGACCAGGCAATCCAGGTTTACGAAAGCCTAGGCGCACAGATTGTCCGGCTCTCCATGCCAGAAATCAAGTATGGGCTGCCGGTATATTATATCCTGGCCTGCGCGGAAGCTTCTTCTAATCTGGGCCGTTACGACGGCATTCGCTATGGCTATAAAACCGCCCATTACAACGATATCAACGAAATGGTGCGCAAGACCCGCAGCGAAGGATTTGGCGAGGAAGTGAAGCACCGGATTCTACTGGGTACCTACGTACTGAGCGCCGGCTATTACGACGCTTACTATAAAAAAGCGCAGAACTTGCGGGGCATGATTGTGAGATCCTTCCAGAACACATTCCAAAACTGCGATGTAATCCTGGCTCCTACGGTGCCAATGACAGCGTTCCAAAGCGGTTCCGCCGTAAAAGATCCTGTGGAAACCTACCAGACCGACCTGTGCACCGTACCGGTAAACATTGCCGGTTTGCCAGCGGTTTCCATTCCCTGCGGATTTGATTCCAAAGGCTTGCCGGTTGGTTTGCAGATTATTGGAAACAGCTTCTGTGAAGCAACGATTTTGAACGCTGCCTACCAATATGAGGCCGCCACCAGAACCGAAACCTTTCAAGCAGTCAACATGGGGGTGCAACTATGAAATATGAATTAGTATCCGGTTTGGAGACCCACGTAGAGCTGTCTACCAACACCAAAATTTTTTGCAGCTGTACCACAGAGTTTGGCGGTGAACAAAACACACATTGTTGCCCGATTTGCATCGGGTTGCCAGGCACCCTGCCAAAGCTGAATGAAAAAGTAGTGGATTACGCGATTATGGCCGGTTTAGCCACAAACTGTGAAATTTCCCCCATCTCCAAAATGGACCGGAAAAATTACTGTTACCCCGATTTGCCTAAGGCGTATCAGATTTCCCAATACGATATGCCTCTTTGCAAGAATGGTTATATTGAGCTTTCCAACGGTCGGAAAATCGGCATTACCCGCATCCATATTGAGGAGGACGCCGGCAAGCTGATTCACCAGCGGGGCAACACCTATGTGGACTACAACCGGGGCGGCGTTCCGCTGATTGAAATTGTTTCCGAACCGGATATCCGCAGCGTGGAAGAGGCTCGGGAATACGTGGAAAAGCTGCAAATGATCATGCGGTACATTGGGGTGTCCGACTGCAAAATGCAGGAAGGCTCCCTGCGCTGTGATGTCAACATTTCTTTGCGTCCGGTGGGGCAAGAGGAATTTGGCACCCGCACGGAGATCAAAAACATGAACTCCTTTACGTACATGGAAAAAGCCATGCGATATGAAATTTCTCGCCAGGCGGATTTGCTGGACAGTGGTGAAGCAATCACACAGGAAACCCTGCGCTATCTTGTGGAGGAAGACCGCACGGAAAGTATGCGTGGAAAGGAAGACGCCAACGACTACCGGTATTTCCGGGAGCCGGATTTAGTGACCATTGAAGTCAGCCAGGAAAAAATTGACTATTTTCGTTCCATCCTGCCAGAGCTTCCAGATCCAAAACGTCACCGGTATGTGGAAGAATTGGGTTTACCAGAAACGGATGCGGCCATGCTGGTAAAATACCGTAAGATTGCCGAGTATTTTGAAGCTGCCTGCCAAGAAGTCTCGAACCCAAAAGTGGTGGCCAACTGTATTATTGGTCAAGTATTCCGTCGTGTGGAAAACGAAACAGAAAAAGAAGCGTTCCAGATTTCCATTCCTCCCCAATACTTACGTGATTTAGTATTGCTTTTGGATCAGGGGAAAATTAAAATGAACCTGCTGAAATCCACCCTGGAAAAAATGCTGGATACCGGCAAACCAGCCAGCGAACTAATTAGTGAAAGCGATATGGGCGGTATTGATGAGGATACGCTGCATCAGCTGTGTTCGGAAGCTATTGCCAATAACCCCAATGCGGTGGCCGATTACTTGGGCGGAAAAGAAAAAGCGCTCAAATCCCTGCTGGGACATGTGATGAAAAACTCCCGCGGACGCGCAGATGCCGTGGAAGCAGAAAAATTGCTCATTCAACTGGCTAACGAAACCAAATAAGATTGAGTATGGTGTGGCATAACTGCCACACCATTTTTTATGGAAATCAAAATCGGGCGCTGCAACCATCTCTTCCGATGTTGCAGCGCCCGATTTTCTTCATTCCGGTTGTGCAGGTTTAGCGGAATCTCCACTGGTTTTCTCTGTGTACACAGGGGCAATAATCAGCCGGTCTGCAGTATCCCCTTCCCCTGTCTTTAAGGTATACTTTGTGTTGCCACAAACCATATGCATGGTTTTAGACGCCCGTTCCGATTTATTTTGGTAAATCCCCAAAGTTTCCGTGATCAGATCCCGCTGTCCTGGATTAAACATGTCAATCAAAGCCGCTACATAAAAGCCCTTGATCTTGGCCGTTTCACTGTCTGGAACTGCCAGGTTGAGTTCCATCTCATACACTAAAGTTTCATCAATGCCACGGGTATTATTAAAGCTCAAGGTCCATGTACTGCCATCATAGCTATAGATTCCTGGATTTTTCTCATTGAGGATTTTCAATTCAGCATATCCTTTTTCCTTCAGCCGTTGATTCAAATCCGAAATTACCCTTTCATTGGTGGTCTGAAACCATTCCACATATTGATTACCTCCGGTTCCATACCGGATTTCCACCGGTGTGGTAACCTCATAGGTCGGAACCCCCAAAGCGCTGCGGGAAACCTTCACATTTTCGTTGAGGTTACTCTCCAAATGCTGCAAACCGTCCGATACGGATGAACTGGAACGATCCTCATCACTTCCCGCGCAGGCAGACAAAGACGCTGCCACCAGAGCCGCGCCAATGATCAAAAGCCACACCTTTTTCATAAATTCCCTCCATTTTCATAGTAAAAAAATCATACCATTAACTGCTTTGGATTGCAAGGGGCGAATAGGAAGTTTTTCTTTTTATTGGATGGTTTCTATCACCTTAGCATTTCATCTTAGTAAAATCTCTCATGATTGTTTAATATTTCCACAGTCTCTTCCAGCGGAAATAGAACCGCATGGCATCCCTGATTGATATGCCCAAAACCTTCATCTCTAGCTCCAATGGTGAGAAAATTTGAACTGGAGCACATGTCACAGTTCTAAGGCGTTTGGATAATATTCTCTCGCCGTATATTTATAAAAAAATATTCATCCTCCGATATCCAAACGATTATCTCTTTCAACGATACAAACGTCTATAAAGCACTACACCGTCCATGACGAGCAACCATTATAGGAATGCAGTCCCATTTTATAATTCTATTTTTGGTGAAACTAATTTTTTTGGTATTGCGTGTTCGTTATACCATAGCGCATCTTCTTTTTTCATATTTTCAAAGTGTTAAAATCCTTAATTTGTATTTCCAGGTCTGAAAATCCTGTTTTTCAGGGAAATATGGTTCGATGATCGCTCAAAAAAATAGAAATTCAAGACATTCTGTTCATTGATTAGATTATTTAATAGATAATCAGTAAAATTATCCTATTTACAAATAAATTTCCAGATATTCTCTGTAAAAAAAAACAATATTTTGTAATTATTAAGATAATAAAAAAAGGACTTGAAATTTCAAATGAGTTATGGTAAACTATAAACAATTTGCGCTTTTAGATCGATAAAAGCAAAATTATGTAATATATTATCCTATGATATTGCGGTATTTTGTCGTGTAAGCAAGCAAGAGGAAACCATAACTCATGAGAGTATCTGGAAAATGTGCCTACAATCTTTCTAACAGCGTGAATGGTTGAGGTCATGCCAAAACGGTTCTCACAATGATTTCTTGCATTGTAGAAAGTTTATGGATTATGAACCTCCTAATCCCAAAGACGCATATATGTTATGTGTCTTTTTATTTTTATACATTGCTTTCTTTTTCAAAGAGCATATGTATAAACTTACAAAATAAAAAAGGAGTATAGAAATGCAAGAGATGAAACAAAACTATCTTATCCGTTTGAGAGTAAAAAATAAAGCTCAAACAAAGAAAATTCAACAGCCGTCTTGTAAGTCCTGTGTTAAAGTTTCCACACCAAAAATCCGAAAAAACAAGATCATTTAAACCATGAATGTGGTCATTCACAACGCGTAAAAGCATGCCGGGATAATCTCGACATGCTTTTATGTTTTCATAACGAACTACAACGAAAATCGGTAAAATCAAACCAGCCCTCAGGCTTGCAAATCTGGGGGCTGGTTACATTTAGGAAAGATTAATATTTATCGTTTGGTTGAGGGTAATCGTTGGAATCATTCCATGGATATGAGTCCTCCGATTGGACAGGAGCATCCTGCTCATAAAAATGGTTTCCCCGCATCATTCCGGGATCCATTCTCTCAAGTTGGAACCGCCCCACCAATTGCTGCATCAAATGAGATTGACTGGACAGTTCTTCACTAGCAGCCGCACTTTCTTCCGAAGTTGCAGAATTGGTTTGAATGACTGCCGAAATCTGGTTTACCCCAATGGTCACCTGCTCAATCGACTTAGCCTGTTGATTGGAAGCCTCCGCGATCTCATCAACCAAGCTTACCACATGGCCCACTCCCTCTACCGCTTGGAGCAAAGATCGTGCGGTTTCGTCCACAATCTGGGTACCGTTTTTCACAGCGGTCAAAGAATGTTCAATGAGAGAAGAAGTATTTTGGGAAGCCTCTGCACTCTTTGAAGCCAAATTACGTACTTCATCCGCCACTACACCAAACCCCTTGCCCGCCGTACCTGCACGGGCCGCCTCCACAGCCGCATTAAGCGCCAGAATGTTGGTCTGGAACGCAATGTCCTCAATGGTTTTGATAATCTTGCTAATTTCATCAGAAGCACTGTTGATTTCACTCATAGCGCGAATCATATCCTGCATCTTCTGGTTACTCTGCTGCATATTTTCACCCACTTCGCTGGCTTTTCCACTAGCGACCTGAGCATTTTCTGCATTGGACTGCACTTGATTGGAAATATCATTAATGGTTGCGGCCAATTCTTCTACAGAACCTGCCTGTTCTGTTACGCCTTGACTCAAGGACTGGGCTCCATTGGATACTTGATCTGCACCATTGGACACCTGTTGAGCCGCTTCGTTGATTTGAGACAATGTATTGTTCAGAGATCCATGAATGTCGATGATCGCAGTTTGAATCGCTACAAAATTCCCCTCATACTGAATCGCAATATTTTCTTGGAAATTTCCCTTTGCCATCTCATTCATATGATAAGAGATATCCTCCACCACCATATTCAATTTACCAATGGTGCGCCCCAGGCTTCCAAGCAAAAGGGCTGTTTCATCCTTCGTCTTAATTTCTGGAACAGGAGCGGACAAATTCCCGTGCTCAAGTAATGCCAAACGATCCACGCACTGTTTGATTGGATTGGATACGGAGTGTGACATTCGGAAAGCTACAAAAACTGCCACACCAGAAACTACCAAAACGGCTGCCGCAGTCACAATGATACTGATCACAAAACTGCTCAAAAATTCATCTTGATGGGCAACTACTCCAATGCTCCATCCCTCACCTCCTTCAATCGGAGCGTAGCCAAATAACTTTGCCTGACCTTGATAAGTATAGGAGTCAAATCCACTGTTTCCAGCTAACATTTTTTCATGCAATTGGGCCAAAGGTTTGAGGGCTGCGTCGCTCTTAGCCTGGTTAATAATATTCACTTGATCGGTCACAAAGGACGGATCCGTGTGGCCAATCACATTTCCATTTTCATCCAAAACATAAGCTTCTCCCTCGTTCCCCATCCGTAGATTGGAAACAAGCTCACTCAAGAAGGTAGCGTCTACCACGCCATAAACACAGCCATCAAATTGTCCATTGGTTTGGATCGGCGCCATGAATACAATAATAGGATTTCCATCAATCGTCGAAATGGTCACATCTGAAACAATATTCTGGTTTTCTTTTTTACATCGCTGAAAGAAATCTTCATGGGCAATATTTTCCCCAGTGGTGGCATTTCCATCCACATCTGCCTTTCCCACTCGAACGAACTCATTGCGCTGTGCAATCACATTACTACGATTGATGATATCAGGATCCATAGGGCCTTTCGTGTGAAACGCATCCAGCACGGCAGCCTCTCCCAACACAGCCCAATAATTTTCCAGTTTTTCCTCAATGGTAATCGCCGCCATTTTGGCGGATGGCTCCATCGTTTCCTGCAAAACATCCATAGTGCCTTTGTAGTTCAGGCCGGCAGCAATTCCCCCAATTATAATTGCTCCCGCTACGGCTACTGTAATCATACTCACTAAAATCTTCACTTTAATTGATTTCATAAATGGTAGTTCCTTCCTGAAAAAATTCTACATCTTTTTAGAAAAATAAATTGTTAAAAATGTATACTTTTCTTTCCATTTTATTTTCCTATTATATTTCCTATTATAACAGTAAAGATAGAAAAAATCAATCTATTTCTTCTATTTTTTGTAATAAATTTGTTAAATTTTGTTAATTATTTAGGGAAAAAGTCATAATATGAATTGGATTTTATCCGACTCTTCTTCTTTTTCCATAATTATATTCAAAAAAGCCACCCCAATGGGATGGCTTTTTAAAATACATATTATCGACCATTAAGAACAATTATTACTAAATAAACTTACTCATTTCTGACGAAACTTTCCGTTTGATTAATATTTCAAATACGGGATTTAAAAATTTTCCGAACTATATCCTATCCTCGGAAGAAAAGTCCTCCAAAGGAACCGGTCCACCGAAACCAACGTGCCCGAATCATCCCTTAACTGGAACTTTCAACTAAATGCTTAAAAACTTAGCTTAGCTGGACAATTCCTCACTGGTAGCGGCACTTTCTTCGGATGTGGGAGTTCGTCTATACTGCTGCAGACATCTGATCTACACCCTCGGTGATCTGGTGAATTGCGCTGGCTTGTTCATTGGAGGGTTTCTGCAATTTTCGTAATTGCCGCTTCCACCTCTTTGACTCCATCTACAACCAGTATCAAAGATTTGGCGGTTTCATCCACCATCTTAGTGCCGTTTTGGATGGCCTGACCGGCACCCCATCAAAATTTGAAGAAAATAGCACGGATGTCCGTCCAGCAGATAAGCGCAAGCACCAGCACCAAAATAGCAATTCTCTTACTCAATAAAAAAGATTCTAAATCGATCTATGTTATGAACCATCATCCATCCTCCACTCTGTTGGAATTTTGGAGTTGGGTCCACATGGTGTTACTCCATCTCGTAATCCACAATGCAACTAGCTTCTCGGACTTGGTGGACGTAAGGCTTAACAATATCTGCATGATAAGGATGGATTTGATATTGTTCCAAAGCCGCTGGGCTATCCAAAATAATTTCCAGAATCATATCATAGGATCGATCAGAATGAAGAAAATCAATGCCTACCTGGAGGTCACGGATTACATCAACCTTATCCTTCATAGATAAAAACAACTCTTTTAATTTTTGACATTCGTGTTTGCTATTATCTTTCAATTTCACAAACAATACATGTTTCACCATTATGCATCTCTCCTCATTCTTTGGGAAATGGAAACTTTCCAGGAAATATAGAAATTTTTCCTCTGCGCTCTCTTTATCTTTCTCAAAAGCTCTCAAATCTCCCTTGTTTTATACTGGATTTTATCATCGTTATCCATTTTTATTTTATCTAAAAAAAGGGAAAACGACAAGACGCATCCTATAAAAAGATATCAAAAACTCCACCTCTATTTTTATTTAAGATCGCCATATAGATCGTCATATTGAATCCTTCGCTAAAAAAAGCGGCAAGAAGCACTTTCCAAGTTGTTGTTTCTTGCCGCTTTATGATATCTTTGTTAATAATGTAAGCAAATAAACGATCAAAACGGTGTTGTTTTTCATAGGAAGAGAATTTCCCAAAAATCAGGGTGGCAAATCGGTGGCAAACCACATTTTTCCACACCCTCAACCCCGCCTAAATCCTTGTTTTATGTGGGTTAGAAGTGCTACACACTCCACATGCGGTGAAAGTTACTTCTTATACTAAATAACGAAATCGTTACCTTTTGCGAAAAGGTTTATACCCCACTTAGGAGGATAGCCTTTACTCCACTTACAAGCTACTCTTCTACATTTTCTGATGGAAATACCCATTTGATAGCCGTAATTAACCAAAACAAATAAACTACCATCAAACAGTTATTCTTTCTAAACATTTTAATATCACTAAGTCCATGTGCAATATTATTTCGTAGATTTTTGCCTAACTGCTCTACCATCACAAATTCTATCATAAATAACAAATTCTCATCCAAAGATTCTGGAACAAAATCCTGTCTCAAAAAATCATTGAAATTCTGCTCATGTTGAAGTCCATTACTTTTTAATGAAGTGGTTGGAAATCCACCCCATTCAAAAAACGTTCTAAAATAACTTTCAAAATGCGGTACCAGTACATGTAATGCAGATCCCTTGATGTGGTCCAGTGTTTTCAACATGAAATCCGTATCCATCTCCGTCAAAGGCTCTGCCCCATCAGTGTATTCTATGAACTTCTCTGCCCGATAACCTTCCAAGAGGTTCTCGCTCTGCAGCTGCTCCGTCCATTGTTCCATGAAATCCGCTCGGTTCTCCACCAATGCATTCCAAGCCATCAGATAAGCCTTTATCAACGTTTCTTCCTCCACGTGACGGTTGGCGCATCCCATGGCTCCTTTGACCTTGTATCGCTCACTGCACTGCCATACCTTACGGTCAACGCCTGTGCTGCTCCTCCAGCCTTTCCGTGCAAATACTTTATTGCAGTCTCCGCAAATTATCTTGGATGCAAATGGATTGCTTTCCGGACGGTGGGAATAGGAGTTTGTCCCATGCTCCTCCAGGTACTTTTTCCTGCGTTTTATTTCAAGCTGTACGCATTCCCAAATCCGCTTAGAAATGATGGCATCGTGATCATCCTCCACATAAAACATCTGGATTTCCCCTTTGTTCTGTGTACGTTTCTTGGTGAGGAAATCCACCGTATAACTTTTCTGCAGCAAGGCATCACCC
>JAAWSO010000012.1 GCA_022801595.1 Clostridiales bacterium
CAGAACTTGGCGACCACCGTATGAAGCTCATTCGGTCATCATACAGGCTACCTCTGGCTGCACCTATAATAAATGCAAGTTTTGTAGCCTGTATAAAAACGAGTGCTTCCGAATGTTGCCCATTGAAGAATTTGAGGAGGATTTAGCAGAGATAAAAAGTTATCAACCAAATGCCCGAAGGATTTTCTGGACGGGGGCTAACCCATTCGCAATGAGCTATGAGAATCTCAAACTACGGGCGTTGACGGTAAGAGACTATCTGATTAAGTGCCAGACGATGGCTATGTTTGCGAGTATCCGTGACATCAAAAACAAGAAAGTATGGCAGCTTAGAAAATTGAGGGCAATGGGTGTTAACGGACTGAGCATCGGCGTAGAAAGCGGCGATGACGAAACACTTGCCCTTGCAAATAAAGGATACACTTCGACTGACATTCTGGAGCAATGCCAAAAGTTAGAGGAAGCGAACATTGAATACTATTTTGTTTATATGACAGGGCTTGCGGGAAAAAGTGGCGGATACCAAAATGCAATGAATAGTGCGGAACTTTTCAGTCGGCTTAATCCGTATTTTATTTCCGTTGACTCTCTTACTCTTTTCCCAGATACGCAGCTATATAAAATGGCACAGCAAAGCTTGTTTGTACCTGCCGAAGAAAAAGAGCGTATCCGTGAATTGCAAATACTAATCAATAATCTAAATATACGCACACACCTGTTTGCAAACACGGTTTCAAACTTTACGCCAGTAACGGCATATCTGCCGTATGACCGTGAAAAGGTCACGAATGAGCTGCAATTCGTTTTAGATAACACAGATGAAATGGAGATGCAAGAATATAGAAAAAATTTGAAGTCTTTGGGATAAATCTTATAGTTGAAGTTATATCCTACCAAATAAAAAACAGTGTTTTGGTAGGCTGTATCTTTACGTCCAAATGAAAATAGTTTAACCCTCCAAACCTGTTTGAGTTTGGAGGGTTTTTTATGTCCTTTTTTCGGGTGGTTATCCATCTGCTCATGCAAAGAAAAATCAATTCATATATAGCCAATCGGGGAACGGCGGGAAGTCAGTCAAAAAAATTTCTGCCAATGTAACGTTACTTCTCACTATGGAAGTACAATATCCATTAACAGAATTATTATTTCTTATAACCGTGAAAGTCACAGAACCTTTGCGGTTTTTCTTTTATTGTTTTTTGTAAAAATACGCCGTAAGCCTGCTTCTGGTGTTGGCTGCCATTCACCACTCTTTAATTTGGATTTTTGGCATTTTAAAAAATTCAAGTTGGAGGAAAATAGAATGGCAATACTCATGGACGTGAAGATAGGAGATGGTGTCTCTGGAAAGAAACTGAAGAAAAAATATTATGTGAATGTGAGTTGGTGAAGGTACTATTGAACAAATCCACATTGATGACAGGGCAGACTTTAATTCAAACAGATTGATATTTATTATAATGGTGTTGGCATTATTAACGCTCCATCCGCTCAAGAATATGAAGCCATGTTCCAAGAACGCTTGAAACAGAAGCGTTCAGAGGAACAAAAAACGGCATAGCCACGAATGACTATACCGTAATTTGTCATAGCCGCCCCCATTCCCTCACTTCCTTATGTGAAGGAGAGAATGGCAGTGTCTTTTTTTGCTTGAGGGTTCTCATGGGAAAATATCCATCGGAATATTTTCCGCTCCCCATTTGATATTTGAGAAATGCAGGTAATGGTATTGTAATTCTATACGGAAAACAATTTCATCTCCTGCTGGACACAATACTACTTTAAAGAAGTCGAGAAAAAATAGTCTTTATTTTTTAGAAAAGAAACTCTGTTGCATTTTTGTTTTTGAAGGATCTGGAGCGGAAAAGAATGCTTGAGCAAAATTTCCTGTCTGCCAGGCAAGGAACAAGCCTATGTGCGATCAAAGAAAAGGCTCGCGATCTAGCGTAGCCACAAGGCGGGAGCCATTCACTAGTGTTTCACGTGAAACATTTGAAATACTTCTTTATGAAAATGACTCTACAAAACGGCTCTCCGATACCCACACTTCCCCCTTTAGTGAAAATTTTCCAAAGAAAAAGAAGCGCATCCTAATTTCTAGTTCATTCACCCTTGCATTCGATACTGCGGCCACTTGTGTTTTCAGCATAAAGATAGAATCCATTCTCATTCTCTTGACCATAAATTCTTAGGATATCCGCCCATTTGGTTTCCCCAATGTAGTTGATCCAGATTTTCTGATAGCTGCGGGGCGGCTCCATCTTCTTTTCTGGATCTGGATTAAAATTAGCATAGCTGGGCAAAGCGTCCAGAAGAAACCGCCCATAATGGATGTTACTGACATGGCCGTTAAAATCCAGGTCGGAATAATGGATCTCTCTCTGGCTGAGCAGCGGCATTTCCTTTGGCATCTTTAGCCGGGATAACCTTCCCATCCATTTCCCTCGATGGGATTCGATGTCAATTTTTAAATCCTCCATAATGCTGGGAGGCCGAATTTTCCGCGTACTCAGTTCCACCAGAATCCAGCTCTCCATGACTTCTACTAGCAGCTCCTCACCCTTTCTGATGTGGAACTCGCGGAAATATTGAGCGCCCTGCGCCCCCCGCGGACAAACCGAAATCGTCACATCCTCTCCTTCTACCGGAATCCGGTGGTACTGGATGAATACCCGTGCCAACAAAAATGCCAGATCCCGCCTACTCAATTCCGCATGATCCAACCCAAATTCCGCCAACTGTTGCTCGGAGCTTTCCTGACACATAGCCAGCAAACTGCTTAGTTTTAATTCCTGCTTGGTATCCACATCATGGCTGGTAATGTGGACGCAACGGATATGCTCTTTCATAACCCGCATGATTTCTTCCCTCATTTTCTTTTCTTAGAAAAACAAGGCAGCTTGTTTTTCTAAACAAAACTACCCTGTCCATTTCTTATCGGTTTCTTTTTTACTGGATGACATCCACTCCCAAATAAGGACGCAACACTTCCGGTACGGTTACACTGCCGTCTGCATTTTGATAATTTTCCAAAATCGCGGCTACGGTCCGGCCGATTGCCACGCCGGAACCATTGAGCGTATGCACCAATTGGGCCTTATCCTGCACGTTCTCCTTAAAGCGGATGGCTGCGCGCCGCGCCTGGAAATCCTCAAAGTTGGAGCATGAGGAAATTTCCACATAACGGCCATAAGACGGCATCCATACCTCAACATCATAGGTTTTTGCCGAGGAAAATCCAATGTCTCCGCTGCATAGGCATACCACACGGTATGGCAAGCCCAGAGCTTGCAGCACACGTTCCGCATCGTTGGTCAAAGACTCCAATTCTTCATAAGAATGATCGGGATGTGCAAACTTCACCAGTTCCACTTTATTAAATTGGTGCTGGCGGATCAGGCCACGGGTATCTCTGCCAGCAGAACCTGCTTCTGCGCGGAAACACGCGGAATAAGCGCAATGTTTGATGGGCAGCTTATTTCCTTCCAAAATATCCCCGCGATACATATTGGTAACTGGAACCTCTGCCGTAGGAATTAAGAAATAATCCTCATTGGAAACTTTCGTTGCCAGACGAAACGCATCCTCTTCAAATTTAGGAAGCTGGCCGGTGCCAGTCATGGAAGCCCGGTTTACCAAAAATGGCGGAAGGATTTCCGTATAGCCATGTTCCCCATGAGTATTGAGATAAAAATTGATGATAGAACGCTCCAGACGGGCTCCTAACCCCTTATAGAAATGGAACCGGGCGCCGGTTACTTTCGCGGCGGTCTCTGGATCCAGAATATCCAGATCCTTGCCAATGTCCCAGTGCGCCTTGATCGCAAAATCAAACTGGGTAGGCTCTCCCCAACGTCGAATCTCAACATTTTCGCTGTCATCTTTTCCAACTGGCACACTGTTGTGGGGAATATTCGGAAGGGAAAGCAGCAATTCTTTCTGCTTCTCTTCCAAAGCGGAAAGCTCCGTGTCACACTCCTTAATTTGATCGGATAACCCTTTCATCCGTGCCATCAGTTCGGAAACGTCTCCGCCTTCCTTTTTGATGACTGGGATTTTTTTCGTTTCCGCATTTTGTTCCGCTTTCATGGCCTCTACCTTGCCGGTAATTTGTCTGCGCTCCACATCGATTTGCAACATCTCATCAATCAAGGCGTCTGCGTCCATATTACGGGTTTTCATAGCCGCTTTGACCATATCTGGATTGTTACGAATTACTTTAATATCAAGCATTGTTTGATTTCCCCTTTTCTTATTGATTTAAATTCAAAAGACGGATCAGTTCCGAAAGATCGTCTTCCCCATAAAACTCAATTTGCAACGTCCCCTTTTTTTCTGTGCCGTTGACATGGACCTTCCTGCCCAAATGGTCGTGAAGCGCCAGTTCAACTTCCTGAAAATAGGGAATCCGCGCCTTATTTTGCGTGGATTTTGATTCTTTTTTTTGCTCTTGATGGATCTTTTTTACCAGCCGTTCCAACTCCCGAACCGAAATTTCCTGATCCGCCGCTAGATGAGCCAACTCCATCATCAACCCTTCATCTGGTAAACTGAGCAATGCCCGAGCATGTCCAGCACTGATTTTTTTCTCCTCCAACAACTCCCGTACCTCTTCTGGCAAATGAAGCAGACGCAGCGCATTGGTTACGCTGGGGCGGGATTTTCCCACTGTTTTGGATACTTCATCTTGGGTCATACCATAGGTCTCGATCAACGTCTGATAACCCAGCGCCTCTTCCAATGGGGTCAAATCCTCCCGCTGGAGATTCTCAATCAGAGCCAATTCCATCACTTGGCCATCGGTTAGCTCCCGTACCACCACAGGCGCTTCGGATACTCCAGCCATACGCGCAGCACGCCAACGGCGTTCTCCAGCTACAATCTGGTAACCCCCTCCAAAGATCGGACGCACCAACAGCGGCTGCAAAATTCCATGCTGGGCGATGGAATCCGCCAGCTCTGCCATAGCTTCTTCATCAAATTCTTTCCGCGGCTGGTCGCGGTTGGGTTCAATCTCGCTGATCTTCAGCACAACCACAGAATTTGGATCTTCCGTATCGTTTTCCGCGAAAATCAGGTCCAGCCCTTTTCCCAAACCGCTTTTTTTGATTGCCATCGGCGATCCCTCCTGTTTTCTGTTATGTATAATTGGCAATAATCTCCTCGGCCAACTCGTTATATGCGCTGGAACCCTTCGAATATGGATCGTAATATTGGATGGGCTTTCCAAAGCTTGGCGCTTCCGACAGTCGTACCGTCCGAGGAATGACTGTCGCAAATACCTTTTTGGGGAAATATTTTTTTACTTCTTCCACCACTTGTTGCGTCAGGTTCAGCCGTCCATCGTACATGGTTAGAAGCACTCCCTCCATATCCAATTGATCGTTATACTGCCGTTTTATCCGGCGCACGGTATTCATCAACTGAGATAAGCCTTCCAACGCATAATATTCGCACTGGATTGGCACCAGAATGGTATCCGCTACACAAAGGGCATTCGTCGTGATAATTCCCAAAGAGGGCGGGCAGTCGATCAGGATATAATCATAGGTTTCCCGCAATGGGACCAATGCATTCTTCAAGATAGATTCCCGGCGCTCAAAATCAATCAATTCAATTTCCGCACCAGCTAAATCCATGCTGGACGGAAGGATGTCCAGATTTTCAAACTCTGTGGATATCCGCACATCCTCCACGTTTTGGGCGCCAATCAATACATCATAAATCGATGTTTTCAATTGCCGGCGATCCACGCCCAGCCCACTGGAGCTGTTGCCTTGTGGGTCCACATCCACAAGCAGGGTTTTCTTTCCTTTACAACCCAATGCCGCTGCAAGATTCACAGAAGTTGTGGTTTTTCCCACGCCTCCTTTTTGATTGGTTATTGCAATAATTTTGCCCATGGTTTCCCCTTTCCTGCTGATTCAAACAGAGATTTGTTCGAATTTCTTCCGTTATTTTTTATTATAGCACTCTTAATCTTTAAATGAAAGACATTTTCTGATTTTCCTGTGGATGTTTCACGTGAAACATCCACATAGGCGAACAAAATTCCTTTCTTCTCGCCCCTTTTCCACACAAAAAAGGCAGACCATCGTCTGCCTTTTGCACCTCAATTATGCACCTGTTTGAGTTTTCTGTTATCAGGCCTGTCTAGCTTTTGGAATCCGCACAACACATTCAATATAGTCTTCTGTTTCCTTTTTCTGTGTGACTGCCTGAATCCCAG
The DNA here is from genome assembly GCA_022801595.1 of Clostridiales bacterium. GTDB lineage: Bacteria > Bacillota > Clostridia > Oscillospirales > Acutalibacteraceae > UMGS1071. The sequence goes on from JAAWSO010000012.1 coordinate 6,230, forward strand.
ACTTTTTCATCATATCAATGGCATTGTTAATTGTATTCATAAAAATTCGAATATCCTTTACAATAAAGGTACGGCTCATTTTCGATTTTGGTTCTTCCAAGACCGGAATGGGGGTCATCAGGCTTTCAATTAGCTCATCCGTTTGATGAACATTGAGATTCTTATCAATGATCTCATCCAGCACCAAGTCACGCTTGTCCTCCTGGGTAATCCGCAATAACGCGCGGGCATGCCGCTCTGTGAGCCCTGCTTCGGTAATTTTTTTCCGTTGTTCCGGGCTCAATCGTAACAAGCGCATTTTGTTGGCCAAAGTCGATTGACTTTTCCCTAATCGGCTGGCAGCCTCCTCTTGGGTGACCCCCCACTCTGCAATCAAACGCTGAATCCCTTCCGCTTCCTCAAAAAGCTGCAAGTCTTGGCGCTGTAAATTTTCCAGCATGGCAAAAATAGCGGACTGCTTTTCATCGCAGTCATTGACGATGCAGGATACTGTTTTTAGCCCAGCAATTCGGCAAGCCCGTAAACGGCGTTCTCCAGCAATCAACTCATAGCCAAACCCTTTTTTTCGAACCAAAATCGGTTGCAGCAAACCATTGGCTCGAATACTTTCTGACAGGCTGTCCAATTCGTTCTGTGCAAAAATCCTTCTTGGCTGGGATGGATTTGGAACAATCTTGTCCAACGAAATTTCGACGACCTTCCGACGTTCCTGGGTAAGTTGATTTAATAGCATCATTGACTTGACCTCCTTGTTCTGATTCCTTTTGATCGCTTGCAAAACAAACATACAAGCTTATCCAAAATTTTACCATAAAATGTAAATTATTTCCCTCTCTAAACTTACCATATATTTCCTAAAAATCTTGTCATATTTCCTAGTGCCGGAAATAATTTTAAGCGACGGGAAATAACAAGATTATCCCTATCATACCCAATCTTTTTCCATTTAAACAAAAGACGACGGCAAATCGACAATCTCTGCCCCGTCCGGTTAGAAAAATTACCAGTTTTCGTCTTAAGCAAGCTGTTCCCCTTTTAGATTTTTCCTTTGGAAACAAAGCTTTGCATTAGTATCCGAATCCTTTGATTCCAGAAACTAACGCATAAAAAAAGCACATGGAGAAAAATCTCCATGTGCCTTGGGAGGCATAAAATTCCCTTTGATGCGAAGGCATCTTCAAAACCTCTGAAAGGCCTTGATTTTGGAGAGCAGGTCGTCCCACTTTTGTTTGGAGAGGTTGGTGGACATATTTAGTTTCCTCCCAAGTGTTTCAGCGCTTCTTCCATGAATTTTTCTTTGGCTTTTTTCTCAATTTTGTCTCTGCCAAGCCCTACCAAGAAACCGCGGCAAGAATGGTACAGATGATGAATATCCTGTGCCGGTAGACGGCCCTTATCGTGTTCGTCTACCTCTGTTTTATGATCTTTTATAACCTTCTGGACAAGCTCAATGATTTCCATCTGATTTCCCTGCTGGTAAAAATAGTCCAGTTTCTCAATATCCTGGACAATATTTAAAATTTCCGTAGCGTCTTTGGCCTCATGGCACTGCTTCGTATACTCCAATAAATATTCTAAGTCCCACATAAAAAGGCTCCTTTGATGTATTTTCTGAAATTATACCATATCTTGTGTCAAGTATCAATCTTCTTTGTATATGGATCTAATATAATGACCTCCCGCCTTAAGTTCCAGGCATACCGCACCGTCATAGCCGTCCCTCCGCTATAAGGAGACCGTCCAGTTGGCTGATGCCCTGGGCTATGACATCCAGTGGGTCAAGCGGATTCAGAATGTCAGGATTATCTTTAACTTCCTGGACCAACTGAATATGCCGGAGATCGGTGAACCCGTTATCACAGAAACTACCTATGGACGCAGAAAGACGGCGTGATCTCACAATCACGCCGCCCTCTGTGGTAATAGTTTCCTATCACCACTAATGCTTGGTTAAAGAGGCTTACTTTTAATTTTCGCGCTGCTGCGGGGATATTCCCCAGAGATCCCGCGGGTGCGTTTACAGATCACCAGAGTACGCTGGCTGCCATCCATTAGGGTAAGCTGCTTAGCGTTTTGTAAATCACAGCCCAGCTCTTTGATCGCCTTTTCCGCCTGTTCAATCTCCTCCTGAGCGCCTGGCCCCTTCATTGCCACAAAATAACCGTTCATGCGGACAAAAGGCATACAGTATTCACACAGGACATTCAGCGGGGCTACGGCCCGAGCCGTTACCAAATCAAACTTCATCCGCATTTTCTTTTCCCGCCCAGCGTCTTCTGCCCGGGCATGGACAAACTCCGCCTTGATTCGGATTTTCTCACAAACCTCCTTGAGAAAAGTCAGCCGTTTGTTCTGGCTATCCAGCAGAGTCAAGTCAATCTCCTCCTGGGCAATCTTCAGGGGAATCCCTGGAAATCCCGCTCCAGAACCCACATCCAGCACTTTCGCCCCCTTTGGCAGTTCCAAACAGCTCAGAATGGTCAAGCTGTCTGCAAAGTGCTTGATGACAATATCTCTTGGCTCGGTAATGGCTGTCAAATTCATTTTTTCATTCCAAGTCAGAAGCAGCTTCATATATTTCTGAAACGCATCGGTTTGCGCGGGAAACAACGCTACTCCCAACGCATTGGCTGCGCTTCGCAAAAATCCTTCTATATTCTCCATATCGCTTTCCTCGATTGTTTGATTTCCATCCCAATTACACAGGAGGATCGTTTTCTTTAAAATGTTCTTGTTGTTTGGCCTGCTCCAGCAAAGCCTGGATCTGCCTTTTTTTCTTTTCTTCCCTCCGGATCATCAACACAAAGCTCAATTCCCCGCCTAAAATAAAAATCATCCCGGTAATATACAGCCAAAGCATCAACACAATAATCGCTCCCAAAGAGCCATACAAGAACGAATAATTGCCCATATTCGTCACATAGAAGGAGAAGAACATAGATACAGCCATCCAAATCACCGTGCTGAACAAAGCTCCTGGCAAGGCGCTGCGTACCGTAAGCTTCCGGTTTGGAGCAAACAGATAGAGCAAAAATAAGGAACCCCAAATGGGAAAAATCATAACCACAAACCGCAAAAGCTGAATCGGCGCCTGGAAGTTGGCAAACTCGGGGAACAGATCCACAATCAATTGGATAATGTATCCTCCGGCCAGCATCAAAAGCATACTGAACAAAATGATCACCAAAAAGATTACGGCAAAGAAAAAGGAAATAATAAACTGCTTCACGGGATGTCTTCCCTTTTTCACATCATAGGCGGTATCTAAAGAGCGCATCAGCGACCGCATAGCCGACGACGCAAAATAAATACTCAACACCAAGCCGCTATACATTAAAGTAGGGCTCTTAATTTCCTTGATATATTGATAATACGTGCGTACCAACGCCATAACATCCTCTGGGATCATCTTCGTAAACGAAGCAAATTGAGAGATATCAAAATTGAGTAAACCGATCAGTGAGCTGCCAAAGATAATCAAAGGCATAAAGGAAAACAAAAGATAATAAGCCAGTTCGGCGGCCATCCCAAAAATATTATGGTTAAAACAGCGGGTGGCAATCTGCAAAATGGTTCCAAAAAAACGGTTTTTTTGAATTTTGGAACCTAGCTTTTTGGCCGCTTGTTTCTTGTTTTCTTTCATGACATTCCCCCATTTCTAAAAAATCAGATGTGTTGTTTCTGTTTCCTGGGTGTCTATTGGTAACGATGTCATGTTTATTCTGTACACAAAACCAAAAAATTATTTTATTCTGGTTTCCATTTGGAAAGCCAAATTAATAGGACAGAAATATCCGCCGGGCTGACGCCGGATATTCGGGACGCCTGGCCGATATTTTGCGGGCGTACCTTCTGAAGCTTTTCCTGTGCTTCCACCCGCAGTCCAACCAGCTTGGTATAGTCCATATCCTTGGGCAGCAGCCGTTGTTCTAATCGGCGCATTTCCGCAATTTCCGCTTTTTGCCGCTGGATGTAACCATCGTATTTAATTTCAATCTCCACATTTTCAAAAACAGCCGCCGGCAAATCCGGGCGCTGCACATCAAAGGGAGCCAAGCAGGCATAGTCCAGTTGGGGACGTTTCAGCAGATCCATCATCCGCACCCCCGTGGTGATTTTCGATGTTCCACGTGAAACCAACATAGCGTTCACTTCCTCAGAGGGCGGAATCACCACCGCTTTCACCCGCTGCAATTCTTCCTGTTTCTGCTTCTGTTTTTTGGTGAACCGCTCCCAACGGTCATCCCCAATCAAACCGATCTCCCGGCCCATGGGCGTCAGCCGCTCATCGGCATTATCCTGCCGAAGCACCAGCCGGTATTCCGAACGGGAAGTCATCATCCGGTAGGGGTCCGTCACCCCCTTGGTAATCAAATCGTCCACCAACGTACCGATATAGGAGGATGCACGATCCAGCAGAAACGGCTCTTTGCCCTGGATTTTCCGGGCAGCGTTCACCCCTGCCACCAATCCCTGTGCGGCGGCTTCTTCATAGCCAGAGCTTCCATTAAACTGCCCCGCCCCGTACAGGCCGGGGATTTCCTGGAATTCCAGGGTCGCGTCCAGCTGCAGTGGGTCCACGCAGTCATACTCAATGGCATAGGCGGAACGCATAACCTGCATCTGTTCCATCCCCTTCACGGAATGATAAAAGGCCAACTGGACATCCTCTGGCAAAGAGGAGGACATGCCCTGCAAATACATTTCCTCCGTATCCAGGCCGCAGGGCTCAATAAAGACCTGGTGCCGGGGTTTCTCAGCAAAACGGACGATTTTATCCTCAATGCTGGGGCAATACCGGGGCCCAACCCCTTCAATCTGCCCGCTGTACATGGGCGAACGGTGGATATTTTCCTGGATAATCCGTTTCGTTTCCTCATTGGTCCAAGCCACAAAACAAGATGCCCGGTTTTCTCCTGGGTGTTCCGTATCATAGGAGAAGGGAACCACTGGGTCATCCCCTAACTGCTCTTCTAGTTGGGAAAAATCAATGCTGGAACGCAGCACCCGAGCCGGGGTTCCGGTTTTGAACCGGCGAAGGCGAAGACCCAGCTTTTTTAGGGATTCGCCTAGAAACGCTGCTGGGAACATACCGTCAGGACCGCTGTCGTAGCTGATATCTCCCACATAAATTCGGCCGCCCAAAAAGGTGCCGGTGGCTAGGATCACCGCCTTGGCTGTGTAGACCGCATTCATCCTGGTCACGACTTGCCAAGCGCCGTCTTCCTGAGGAATCAGATCTACAATTTCCGCTTGTTTGAGCTGAAGCCCTGGCTCCAATTCCAATTTATGTTTCATAATTTTACTGTATTCCCGGCGGTCGATCTGCGCCCGGAGCGAATGCACAGCCGGTCCCTTGCCCAAATTCAACATTCGGCTTTGGATAAAGGAAGCGTCGGCAGCATGTCCCATCTCCCCGCCTAAGGCGTCAATTTCCCGCACCAAATGGCCTTTGGCTGTGCCGCCAATGGAAGGATTACAAGGGCAGTTTCCGACCGCGTCCAGGTTAATGGTAAACGCCACCGTGCTGCACCCCAGCCGAGCGCTGGCCAACGCCGCTTCAATCCCCGCATGTCCCGCCCCAATGACCGCCACATCGTAAGCGCCTGCATCATATTTCAAACGAACCCCCCCTTTAACCGTAATATTTTAGATTGTTTCATTCTAACATATTTTACAAGGAATGTAAATCCGCCTTACCGCCTCTCCCTTTTGAAATAATGGTTGTTGGATATAAACTCCGGCGATTTCACTAAAGTGTCCGATAGATATGCAGCCCCATACAAAATAATGGGCCGAGGGCAACTTCAGTTCATCTCCAACCTTGTAATAGACAAGAAAATATTGTATACTTAGAAAGAAAAGCAACCAATCTTTTAACGAGGTAAATGCAAAATGTGCGTAGAATGTTATACAAACCGAAAAAGGGCTACTCCTCTACTTAAGCCGATAGACTGTTTGAACAATCACACACAATATATATGTGGAACTTGCGGGCGGTGTATTTGTATTGAACATGACTCAAAGCGTGGATTGCAACGATGGAACTTTCCATTCAAGTCCTTGGAAATTGCAAAACTATATTTACGTGCGGCTGATTATACGATGAAAAAGTCATGCGGCATTTATGAAATCAAAGCTATCAACAGCAAAGTTTCATATAAGATTTTTGCAAGTACTATACATTTGCAATCATTTTTACAGAAAAATAAAGACAAAATATGCGAGACAATGGCACCAGTTTTCATTATGGGAGAATATATGGAATACCCAAATACACAAGTACGTAAATTAACTGCCGATGAAATAGTCAAATATATGGCAGAGCGGTAGCTATCTATAATTTTAATCAAGATATAGGGTGACTGAGTATGAACAGTCACCCTATATCTTAATACACCCGGTTCCGTCACTTTAACGGAAAGTTTGAAAAATAGAGCAGTAGCAACCCCAATCTGAAAAGGGAGTACCACTTTGGATTCCTCTCCCCTTGCTTTTTTGCATCAAAAAATTCCTCCCTTTTACCTTTTGTAATGAAGTATGAGAAGAAAGAGAAAGTAGCCTTTATTTGTTTTTTGACTGCTGCAATATGTTTTTATATTAGCGCTTTCATAGGTATCATCAGTAAACATGGGAGTAATGGGTTGTAAATTTGTGTTTAGGTTCTTCATTCCTTTGTTTATTAACTACTCACCTGCATAAAAAAGATGGTAAATAAGAAAGAAAAATAATACCAATTTGCGGGACAGCTACCTATTTGGTCAATTTGATGGAAGATTTTGTGAACCAGCTTTCATCAACACGGATGGTAAAAGGGACAAAAATTCTGGTGTCTCTTATCTGGAACCTCACCTCATTGCTTAAGAAAATAAAAAACGAAAGCAGCTACCAAACTGCTCCCGTCCTTTTTGTGATCTTATATTGCCTCAAAATCTCAATGACTACTGTCCAGATTGTATCCAATCCAAAAGCTGCTGCATATTCTTTTTTCCAAAAGAAACATGGGCATCGTTCATAACCAAACAAGGGACGCTCATGACTTTGTATTGCTCCCGCAAAGCGGGAAAGTGATTTAGATCATAGACCTCAGCCGTTACCTTAGAATTTGCGGAAGCCAGCCTTTGAGCGGCTGTCACCAAATCCGGGCACATGGTGCAGGAAAGAGAAACCAAAACCTTCAGGTTGATTGGCTGATCCATTGCCTGAATCGCTTCCTGCGCCTCTGGGTCCAATGCCTGCCCCGGTCCGGCGGCATTGTAAAGCCCCAGCACAAAGGAAGTAAATTCATGGCCTCCAGGAACGCCATGGAAGGAAAGCCCCGTCCAAGTTCCATCCTTTTGGCATACTCGCACGCAAGGACGGTTTGGCTCGCTGGAAGGCTCCTGAGAAACTTCCAAGGATAGCTTGTCCGTTAGGGCGCTGAGATCTTTCATATAATGTTCCAATTCTTCCGAAACGGGAGTATCGTCTAAAAATAGCTGTAAAACAAGAGGGCGCGCCATTTTGGAAAAGACCGCCTGAAGCTGGGCCAACATCCCTTCATCAAACAAATCTGTGGAGGTCTGTAAGGATTGGGGCTGTTCCTCTTGAGTTTGAACGGAAGCCTTGGGAAGTTCTGGGCAAAGCCCCGTTTTCTTCTGCATGGTTTCGGCATACCGCTCCAGCTCCGTTGCGGCCAAAGCGCCGTCTCCCACAGCCGTCACCACTTGACGCAAGGATTTCACGCAAACGTCGCCAGCGGCATAAAGCCCTTCCGCAGTAGTTCGTTGGGTTCGGTCTGTCACCACATAGCCCTGTTCGTTCAATTCCGCCAGACCACGCACCAGATTCGTATCCGGTACATAGCCTGCAAAGACAAATACGCCAAAAGTATCGCCTTCTGGAGGACGGTATTCCGTCACCTCTCCTGTTTCCAAGTTCCGATACCGCAAATACCGCAGCTCAGAATCTCCTCTCACTTCTTCAACCGCAACATTGGTTCGTATGGTAATCTTCTCATGATTCCGAGCAGGTTGCGCAACGGTTTTGGCACACGTAAAATCGTCCTCCCGCATCAAAATGGTTACATGGCTGGCATATTTGGTTAGAAAAACGCTTTCCTCCGCAGCGGCAAAACCGCCTCCTACCACAAATACTTCCTTGCCGGTAAAAAATTCACCATCACAAGTGGCGCAATAGGCCACCCCATGCCCTTGGAACGCTTCTTCTCCCTGGAAACCGATCACACGAGGATGAGCGCCAGTGGCTAAAAGAATACCAAAACACTGCTTGTCTCCTCGATTGGTTTTAACGGTTTTGATATCTCCATTTAAGTCAAGGCTCTCCACCTCAGCCAAAAGAAATTCGGCGCCAAAATTTTGGGCTTGCTTCCGCATGGTTTCGGTCAGGGCAGAACCGCTGGTGTGTTCCACACCAGGATAATTGACCACTTCAGCTGTAATCGTAATTTGTCCGCCAAAATGATCCTTTTCCACCACCAACACCCGATATTGAGCGCGCGCCAAATATAAGGCGGCGGTCAGGCCGGCCGGCCCACCTCCCACCACGACCACATCATAAAGATTGTCAATCTGTTTCATAATATTAAAGCTGGCCAACCAGATCCAGGCTTGGCTTCAGGGTTTCTGCGCCAGGCTTCCATCTTGCTGGGCAAACTTCGTCGCCATGCTCCGCAACAAATTGGCTGGCTTGAACTCGACGGAACAGCTCGTCCGCATTTCGGCCCACATTACCTGCCAGTACTTCATAAGCCACAATTTTTCCTTCTGGGTTTACGATAAAGCTTCCGCGCTCGGACAAACCGTCGGCTTCGATATAAACTTCAAAATCCTTCGCCAAAGCGTGGGTTGGGTCAGCCAGCATTGGGTATTGAATCTTTTGAATTCTTGGGGAAGCATCATGCCAAGCCTTATGGACGAAATGAGTGTCGCAGGACACGGAATAAATTTCGCATCCAGCCGCCTTAAACTCCTCGTATTTGTCAGCCAAATCCTCTAATTCCGTTGGGCAGATAAAAGTAAAGTCAGCGGGATAGAAGAAAAATACGCTCCATTTTCCCAAAATATCCGCCTTTGTTACGGTACGAAACGCATTGTTCTGGAATGCTTGAACAGAAAATTCACCAATTTCTTTGTTGATCATAGACATAGTAAAAACCTCCTGAAATAAATTAAATTGAAACAAAAGTAAAATAATAATAATTATTATTATTTTACTAGTATTATACATGATTTTTGCCTTTTTTGTCAAGAATTTATTGATGAATTTTTCTGGTTTTTCATTAATTTCTAGAAAAAAATTCCATCAGCGATCCCTTTTTCCGAATAAAGAAAAAACAGGCCAGCTAAATTAGCTGGCCTGCTTCCATATCTATGTATAGAAGAGTCTTCTGATTCTTTTTATCGGAGCAATTGACTCCCTCCTATTTCCCCACACAAAAATGAGAAAATACGGAATCCACCACCGCTTCTGTGGCTCTTTCACCAGTCAGCTCCAACAAACTGCTGATTGCTCCTTCAATGGAAACGGTGACTGCATCCAGCGTCATCCCGTTTTCCAGAGCAAAAACCGCTTCTTCGATTCCTTTTCGCGCAGACTGAGCAACATCCCGCTGGCGTTCGGTAAATAAAATTCCCTCCGCTGGATTAATTGCAGCAGTGTGCAACACCTGAGCAACGGCTTGTTGTAATTCTTCCAAGCCACTCCCCGATTGGGCGGATAAAAATACCATTTGTTCAAAATGATCTTTTATATACGTTAAATCAATAACACAGTCTAAATCACTTTTGTTAACTACCGCCACACAGGGAACGCCTTGCAGCGTTTCAATCAGATCAAAATCCTCCTGTTCCAAAGGACGGGAAGAATCAAACACAGCCAGAACCAACTGGGAGGTTTTCACCCGTCCCTTGGCCTTATCCACACCGATCCGCTCCACTGGGTCGGTAGTATTTCGAATCCCTGCTGTGTCTGCCAACCGCAGCGCCACATCCCCCAGCAAAACGGTTTCCTCCACGATATCCCGGGTGGTGCCGGCGAACTGAGTGACAATGGAACGCTCACAGCCAGACAACAGGTTCATCAACGTGGATTTTCCCACATTGGGACGTCCGGCAATCACCGTGTCCACCCCTTCCCGGATGGCCCGCCCTGCATCAAATTGAGATACCAGAGTATCCATTTCCTTTCGGGCCGCAAACAAAGTCCCTTTTAAAACAGTTGGATCTAACTGGGGGATATCCTCCTCGGGATAATCCGCCCAAGCGGATAAATGAGCCGCCGCATCCACCAAAAGCTGCCGGATCGCCTGAATCCGTTTGGATAACGCGCCTTCATGGCCTGCCAAAGCGACCCGTGCCGCTTGGTTCCCTTGGGCAGAAATGAGTTCCATCACCGACTCCGCTTCCGTCAATCCCATCTTTCCATTGAGGAATGCCCGACGGGTAAATTCGCCTGGTGCAGCGGCCACTGCTCCCGCTGCCAGCACAGCGCGGAGTACATTCTTTAAAATCGTCAGCCCTCCGTGGCAGGAAAGCTCCACCACATCCTCCCCCGTAAAGCTGGCGGGAGCCGCAAACACCAAAGCGATGGCTTCGTCCATCACTTCTTGATGCTCGTCATGGATATGGCCATACAGGACAGTATACCCGCTGGCCTCCTGAATTTTTTTTCCGCTGGGCGAAGTAAAAACCCGCTCGGCAATCTGCCTAGCTTCTCCGCCGGAAATCCGCACAATCCCAATCCCTCCCGGAGCTTGGGCAGTGGAGATCGCCGCAATGGTGGCGGAAGCGGAATTTGCTTTTTTAGGGTGAATCACTGGTACAAGATCCATGACAGTCCTCCTATTCTGACACTGGCAACGCCGGGACAACAGGCGCGCATCTTCCATTTTCTCTGCGGTTTCATTGGCTTCCTTCATACAAAAAAGGCAACTCAAATTGAGCTGCCTTTTGCTTTTTATTGTCCTTGTGAGGAAGGGGTTGGTTTTCCAGCTGGCTTCCGGTTGGAATAAGGCTTTGCGCTCCGATTGGAATACCCATTTGGCTTTCGGCCACCCGGCCTTCCAGAAGGATACTTCCGGTGTACCGGCTTTTCGCCTCCCTCTGGACCAATCACAATGTGACGGTTCAAATCTTCCCCCTCCGACCAGGATTTCACACCGGCAATTTCCTGTACAGCTGCGTGAATAATCCGGCGCTCATAGGGATTCATTGGTTCCAGCGCGCAATTCCGGCCTGTTTTCAAAGCCTTGTGAGCAATCTTCGTTCCCAGAATCTCCAAGGTTTCTCGACGTTTTTCCCGGTAATTCCCAATATCCAAAGTAATGCGGAAGTATGTTTCTTCCTCATGATTGGCCACGAGTCCGGCTAGATATTGGAGGGCGTCCAGGGTTTCCCCTCGATGGCCAATGACAAACCCTACCTCTTCCCCGGAGAGACACAGCATTGCGCCGCCTTCCTCTTCCTTGATTTCGATTTCTACAGTGGGAATGCCCATGCCAATCACTACCTGCTTGAGATAATCCGCCGCCTTTTTGGCTGGGCTAACCTGGATAAACGCCCGTACTTTCGCCGGGTTTCCGCCAAATAATCCTAAGGTTTTTTTCACTGGCATTTCCAGGATTTCCTGCTCTGCCACATAGGTTTCCACGCCTAATTGTTTGCAGGCATTTTCATATGCTTCCTGTACGGTATCGCCTGTTGCAATTGCTTCTTTAATCACAAGTTCCACCTCTCTCACAACTCTCCATACGGTCCCGTACGCTTCCGAACCGTCCCTGCATTACCGTTTTTTCTTTTTGGACTTATTATTATGATTCGAAGATTTCGCTCCGCCAGCATTGGGCGCTGGATCTGCAAATACCTTTCGCTGGGACATGGGGATAACCCGGACGCTGGCTTCTTCCTGCACTCTTCGGGCGATTCTGCGGGCTTCTTTGTTCGCCGTCATATGCTCGCGGCTGAAGAAATGATTCATGATGATGGATTGGCCGAACATAACCAGTGCGTTGCAAATCCAGTAGAAGCCGATTGCACCTGGCATGGTGAACGCAAGGAACGCAGTCAGCAAAGGCATCAGCAGCATGGTTACCTTCATACAGCCCTGCTGGCCCTTCATGGCTTCGTTGGTAAACATCATGTACACCTGGCTCCCGATATTCAGCAGCAAACACACCACCGGGATCAGCCACATCATGCTCCCAAAAGAGCTGGTGCTTGGGGTATCCAGCAAGTTCAGTCCTAAGAAATTAAAGCTATGGGAAAAATCACCAATGGTTTGCAGCTCGCTTTGGGAAAAGATCTCATGCTGCTCAAACAGCGGACGCAGGCTGTCAAAATTCCGCATGATCTCCATTTCCATAAACCGGGAGGAGAACGTGGAGCTGACGCCTGGAATCGTCGCTAAAAAGCTGGTTGCGTGGGAGATGGACTCCGACGCGATGTGCATCGCATTGGACAGTGGGTTGATGACCGTATAATACAGGCCCATCATAATAGGGAACGGGATCAAGGTGATCAAACAGCCGCTTCCAGAGGACGAACCCTCTTGGGCATGCAATTTCTGCACCTCTTCCCGGTATTTCTCCCTGTCGTTTTTGTATTTCTCGGCAAGGAGTTTTTGTTTTTCCGCAATCTTTCCGCTTGATGCCATGGAACGCTGCTGCTTGATCGACAATGGAAACAAAGCAGCTTTGAACACAATCGTAAACAGAAGAATGGCAACGCCGTAATTCCTTACGATCATGTACAAAAATCCAAGGACATAGCCTAAGATATTACCAAAATAATTAAAAATTTCCATTCAGCGTTACTCCTCATATGTAACTTGTCAACTCACGGCTTGGCCTTCTTTTCCGGGACTGGGTCATAACCGCCCCGGCTGAAAGGATTACACCGCAGGAAACGCCACAAGGCAAGTCCAAGCCCCTTAAACGCCCCAAAGCGACTGATGGCTTCCAGGGCATAGTTGGAACAGGTTGGGATATATTTGCAGCACGGGGGCTTCCCTGGGGAAATGCTCACCTGATAAAAGCGGATCAAGGCCATCAAAACCCGTTTCATTTCAGCACACCAGCTTCCTTGAGCTGCGCCGCCATCACGCGTTTGATATCTGTACTCTTGACAAACGGGGTTTTTGCTCGGGCCACAAACACCAGATCCACCCCTTGTTTGTTGGGGATTTGATGCATCAGCCCCCGGAATGCCTCTCGAATCACCCGCCGGGACCGGTTACGCTTGACCGCATTGCCGGTTTTTTTGCTGGTGGTGATGCCTACCCGCACCGTTTTCCAACGGTTTTTTGTCACATAAGTGATCAAAACCGGAGAAACCCAGGATTTTCCTTTGGCATAAATCCGCCGGAAATCCCGGTTTTCCGTCAGGGAAACCAGCCGGTAGGCTTTCCGCTTTTTCGGGATGACTTCTGTTTGGCCAGGCTCAGGCACTGCCGAGCCGCCAGGTTTCACGTATGGTTCCATACGAATTCTCATTCCTTTGCGCAACACGTCCACAAGAACCGGCGCCTGCCTGTCCCTGTAAAAATTACATCATGAATAAAGAAAGACCACACTATCGGTGGCCTTCTCAATCTTAGTAGGTTAAGCGCTTTCTGCCCTTAGCTCTACGACGTGCCAACACTTTGCGGCCGTTGCGATCAGACATTCTCTTTCTAAAACCATGCTCCTTTTTTCTGTGAAGCTTCTTCGGCTGATAGGTTCTCAGCATGCAAAAACCTCCTTTCGGGTAAAACCTTACAAGTTAGCATTATATCGTACATCCTTAGGCCCTGTCAACCATTTCGGGGGAAAATCATTGGAAAATGCCGCTTTTGTGCAAGGATATCCTTCTTTTTCACTTTATACTGATTTATATTACCATAGTTTCTCCGAAAAAGAAAGGGAATTTTCCGGATTCGCTACGAAATTTTTTCAGCGGTTTCTGGAAGGATTTTGGTTGTTTCCCCTAGGTTTTTGAGGGGAATTGCACCAAAAAATTTTTTCACCACAAGGAATTGAGATTATTTTCCTCCCTTTCCCATCCCCACAAAGATTTCCTGGGAACTTTTCAACAAAAATACGAATGTTTCCACAGTTTTGTTGAAAACACATTGAAAAAAGCTCTGCTTTATGTTATCATAAAAAGAACTATCTGAATTCCCATTTCCACGCAATTATTAGGTATATTATATACAATAAATGGCATATTGGGGAAATCCCTTGGCGGTTCTCCTTCCAGAGTCCAGAAGGGAAACGGAAATTTTATTTCAGGAGGTAACAATGGAATCCTTTACTGATGCATGGAACCTACTTTGCGACTACTGCAAATCCCAGGATAAAATCACGGAAGTCGCCTACAACACCTGGATCAGGCGCATCGAGCCGGTGACCCTGGATTTCGACCAGAAGATCATGATCCTGAAGGTGCCCACCAAGTTCCATCAAAATATCATCATGAGCTCTTACGCCGATCTGCTCCAGGAAGCGTCTGCAGCAGTACTGGGTACGGAATTCCATCTGCGCTTTGTCACAGAGGATCAGATGGAAAAAGAAAAGGTGGAGAAGGAGAAAAAAATCAAGCGGGACGACTATGACTTTACCTTTGACACGTATATCGTCGGCCCCTCCAACAAATTCGCTCATGCGGCTTCCATGGCGGTGGCCACCAATCCAGCTAACCTGTACAACCCACTATTTATTCACGGGAACTCGGGACTAGGCAAAACCCACCTGCTCTATGCGATCTGTGCGGAAATTTCCAAAAATAACCCGGACATGAATATCGTCTACATCAAAGGCGATGATTTCACCAATGAACTGATCGAATCCATTCGTCAAGGCACCACCGCAGAGTTCCGCCAAAAATACCGGAAATCGGACGTGCTTCTGGTGGATGACATTCAGTTTATTGCCGGTAAGGAATCCACCCAAGAGGAATTCTTCCATACGTTCAACACGCTGTATGAAGCCAAAAAACAAATCGTATTGACTTCCGACCGGCCTCCAAAAGATATTGCTACCTTAGAAGAGCGTCTTTTAACCCGGTTTGAATGGGGCCTGACCGCCGACATCCAGCCGCCTGAATTTGAAACTCGGCTGGCCATCATCAAGCGCAAGGCGGAGCTGCTGGAAATCGACATGCCCGACGAAGTGGCTGAATATATTGCCAGCAAACTGAAAAATAATATCCGGCAGTTGGAAGGCGCTGTGAAAAAGATGCAGGCATACTATCTCCTGGATGGAGATACCCCCAGCATCAATACCGCCCAGGCTGCCATCAGCGACATCATCAACAACAATCAGCCGGCCCCCATGACCATTGAAAAGATCATTGAAGAAGTGGCCCGCACCTTCGGCACCACTGCGGAGGACATCCGTTCCGCCAAACGGTCGGCAAATATTTCTTCCGCTCGTCAGATTGCTGTCTATGTAGTTCGGGAGATCACGCAGCTTCCTCTAGCTTCCATCGGCAAAGAATTCGGAGGCCGGGATCACTCTACCATGGTATATGCCACCCAGCAGGTGGACAAGAATATGAAAAAAGATCCCAAGATCAAAGCAACTGTGGAAGACATCATCAAAAACATCCGGGATCGGTAACATAAATTTTGATCAGCACACAAAAAAGTGATTGTGGAAAAGAAAACCGACAAAAACGGCAGCTTTTTTCGAACAAAAATACGGTATTGTGGAGAAAAACAGGGGTTATCCACAGAGAGAAACAACCCACTGATTCAAAAACGCAAAAAAGCGTATTATTTTTTTCGAATTTTTAATTCTTTAAAAACAAGTTTAAAACTTTTTCCACATTCCACTATTTATTCCGGAAAATGCATTTCTTTAAATTTTTGCAAAAAAAACACCCCCTTCTCATATTCCACTTCTTTTCCACATTCCCCACAAAGTTTTCCACAAACAGGTGGAAAGAACTTATCTCCTCTTTTATGTACACAAATTCTGCACATAAAATCCCCCGGTGGAAAAACCGTGGAAAACGCATCCTACCTTAGTTTGTGGAATGTTTCCACTTTTCCCGCCTCTCTACTACTAATTCTAAATTAAACCATAACATTCCTCTCTATTAAAGAGAAAAAAGGTGATACTATGAAATTTTCCTGCAACAAACAGCTATTAGTCGAAGCAGTAACCAATATTCAACGGGCAGTGTCAACAAAGTCTTCCATTCCTGCATTAGAAGGTATATTTATACGAGCCAAAGAATCCAGTATTGAACTGTGCGGATATGATCTAGAGCTTGGTATGACCACTTTATTAGAAGGTCAAACTGAAGAGCCTGGCAAGATCGTGTTAAGCGCCAAACTATTTGGAGATATTGTCCGCCGGCTGCCAGCGGATATGGTCACCATATCCGTAGATAGTAAGAATATGACCACCATTATCAGCGGAGCTAGTGAATTCTCCATTGCAGGTATCCCAGCGGAAGAATATCCCGACTTGCCTGCGATTCATGGAGACAATACAGTCGAAATTCCTCAAGCATTGCTGAAAAGCATGATCCGCCAAACGATTTTTGCTGTGGCGGAAACCGATGCCAAACCCATCCATACAGGCACCCTATTTGAACTTAAAAATAACTTACTCAAGCTGATTTCGGTAGACGGTTACCGTTTGGCAATTCGAGAAGAAAAAATTCCAAGCGATCCTGATATTAGCTTTGTGGTACCGGGGAAAACCTTGTCAGAGGTGCTCCGGCTTTTGAAAGATGATGAAAAAAACCTGTCGATACAAATCGGCAGCCGCCATATTTTGTTTACCATTGATCATTACACGTTGATCTCCCGGCTGTTGGAAGGGGAGTTTTTGGATTACCGTTCTGCTCTTCCAAAGTCCCATACCACGGAAATTGTGGTAAAGACCCGGGCCTTTGTGGACAGCGTGGAGCGGGTATCCCTGTTGATTACCGACCGGATGAAAAGCCCGATCCGCTGCGTTTTTGAGGATCACGAAATCAAAACGTCCTGCTCCACTCCCATTGGACGCGCCAACGATCAATTGGAAGCGGAAATCCAGGGGGCCAATGTGGAGATGGGCTTTAACAACCGCTATTTATTGGATGCCCTGCGCAATACCGAAACTGACGAGGTCAAAGTACAGCTTAACGGCCCTCTCAGTCCTATGGTGATTGTGCCCAAGGAAGGCAATGATTTTCTGTTCCTGGTGCTTCCTGTTCGTTTAAAATCGGAATAATGGAAAAATCCTTTGTTTTTTACCTCAATTTCCCTTTCTTTTTTGGGGGATTTTATGGTATGATGAAAAGAAGATTTCTGAGAAGGACAATGAAAGTTGGTTTCAAAATCAGGTTCAATCCATTAGAAAGGTAGGAGGATTGTTTGATGAAAAAAGAGCAGATCGCCATTGATACCGAATTTATCCGTTTGGACGCATTGCTGAAATTTGGCGGCGCGCTGGATACCGGCGGCCAAGCCAAGCTGGTGATTCAGGATGGTTTGGTGAAAGTGAATGGGGAAATCTGTACCATGCGGGGAAAGAAGATGCGTCCCGGTGACCGAGCGGAATATGATTCTGTGATTTATGAGGTTTGCCAGGTTTGAAGATCCTTCGTTTTACCTTTCAAAATTATCGGAATTTGGAAGAGGATTCGATTTTCCCCTGTGAAGGAACCAATTTGATTTATGGAAAAAACGCCCAAGGAAAAACCAACTTGCTGGAAGCCATGTGGCTGTTTACCGGAGGGCATTCCTTCCGGGGCGCCAAAGATGGGGAATTGGTTCGGTTTGGAGAAGCTAGTTGTACCTTGGGATTGGAGTTTTTTTCAGAGGAACGGGAACAAACCGCAAAGATGACGATCCGGGGCGGAAAGCGGGAAGCGGAAATCAATGGGATTCTGAAGCGTTCTGCGGCGGCTTTGGTGGGCAAGTTTTGCGCGGTCATCTTTTCCCCGGAGCATTTGGCTTTGGTAAAAGGCGGGCCAGCGTTGCGCCGCAGCTTTTTAGACGGCGCGCTTTGCCAAAGCCGTCCGGCCTATGCGAAACAGTTTGTGTTGTATCAACGGACGCTGCAGCAGCGCAATACTCTGCTCAAGGATATTCCCCGCCATCGAGAATTATTAGGGACACTGGAAATCTGGGATGAAAAGCTGGCCAAATATGGCGCTGAGCTGATCCGTCAGCGGGAGGAATATCTGTCTTTTATTTCCGAACCGGTAAAAGAAGTTTACCGGGGGATTTCCCAAGGCAAGGAAGAATTGGAAATTTTTTACCAGTGTTCCCTGCGGAGGAAGCGAGAAGGCCCAATGCAGGATGGGGATTTTTATGAAGCGCTGGAAGCGTCCCGTAATACGGACATTGCGCTGGGATACACTGCTTCCGGTCCTCACCGGGACGACATGGAGCTGAAGGTAGACGGCATTTCCGCCCGCTCTTTTGGTTCCCAAGGTCAGCAGCGTTCCATTGTGCTGGCCATGAAGCTGGCGGAGGCCCAGGTATTGCAGCAGATCACCGGGGAAGCTCCTGTTATTTTCCTGGATGATGTGATGAGCGAACTGGACGCTGGACGTCAGGATTATTTGCTCAACCATGTCAAAGGGCGCCAGGTGTTTCTCACCTGCTGCGATCCCAATTCGATCCGGGATTTTCAGCAAGGCGCTTTGTTTCATGTAGAATCAGGTAAGGTATCTGCTTCCCAGCATGTGGCGGAAGGGATGCCCCAAAATCAAATGTTGTAATCGATGAGGTGTTTCATGTATCTGCATTTAGGACAGGATACCGTCATTAAAATGGAAGAAATTATTGGGATTTTTGATCTGGAAACCTCGACCATTTCCAAAATCACCCGGAAGTATTTGGCCGATGCGGAAAAAGCCGGGCGAGTGGTCAATGTTTCGATGGAAATGCCAAAGACATTCGTGATCTGTTCTGGGAAACTGGGACAGATTACCGTTTATATTTCGCAGATCTCGTCGTCCACTCTTTTGAAACGGACGAAATATATGGAAGGGATTGCCCTCAATGACCATTGAGATCGGTAAACAAAGGAGGTATTTCAATGAAAAATACCAAACAACCAACGTATGAATCCAATCCTTCTGGAAAAGGGAACACATCCTCCGGTGGCTTGAGGCTGCCAGCCTGCCCAAACTGTGGGAAACGGATGAATCCTCTGGTCGCTTGGCTGTATAAAACAAAAGGGGAATATTGCTGTCCGGCCTGCGGTGTCTGTTCCAATGTGGTGGCGGATCCGAAAACACCGGGATTTGGCGCTGTCACGGTTGCCATCAGCGTGGTAATTTTGCTGCTTTTCCTGTTTGTTTTTGGCGGCATGAATTTGCTCGGGATGATTTTGCTGCTGGTTCCGTTTTTTTTATTTACCTTGTTGTCCCCATTTTTGGTACGGCTGCAAAAAATGCCTTCCGTCCCAAAATCCGTGAAAGAGCAAACACCCCAGCATACGACACGTCCTCGGGTAGACCCAAGCAGTGTCAACCGGTATCCACCTTATCCGTACCCATCTTCTTCCCATTCTACCCCTCGAACCCCGCCGCCGGCATATCGGCAAAGCCCGCCTACCCGTCAAAATTCTGCGGCCCGGAATTCACAGGCAAGACCAATACAAAATCCGTCTGCTCGCGCTCCACAAACAAGACCGCCGCAATCTTCTTATCCGTCTGCTACCCGGTCAGCGCCAGTTCAACAAAATCGTCCGCCTGCTTCTACTCGCCCTGCTGGGGAAAAGAATGCTCCTTCCCGCCCAGCTCGCACGCCAACTGCCCAGCCAAAATTATTTGATACAGCGGAATTTGGCAAGCGCGCACCCCGGGATTTTAGCCATTATCAAGATAAATAGTCGATGTTAGAAAGGGATGCTGATGCTTTCCAATTTTATACAGCAGAGACGTTTCCAAAAAAGTTTCAGCCGGACGGAAGGATGGAGCATTCACGGCAAGAAATCAGGAATCTGTGGGATTTTTAGATGGGAGGAGTTTCATGAAATTCCCATTACGCCTTCCGGTCTGCCCTCATTGCAGCGGGAAATTTTCCTATCGGCAGGTAAATAAAACAAAAAGACAAAAGGAACAGGTTTGTCCTCATTGCAAAACGATGTATGCCTGCTCCTATGATACCGGCGGTTCGGTTTTGATTGCTATTTCAGTGGCGGTAATCGCCGCCGTGGTGTGTATTCTGCTCTCTGTGATCCCAAATATCCATATGGGAATTTTGGTTGGGGTTATTTTCTTTGTACTGATCAGTATGATCGTGTTGTTTCCGCTGACTGTGCGGTATCAAGTGATCCCGCCAAAAGAGGTGGAAACACAGCCAGCCGCGCACCAGAAAAAACGGAAACGTCGCTGAAGCATATCTAGCAAGATCAATACAGTTTGTAATAATATTGAAATTAAAATACAAATCGTATAGAAAATATTAGTTTTATACTAATTGTACTATAATTGGAGGGTTAAACTTGGAGTTTACCGAAATGACTCATATGACAGAAACAGCCCAGGAATATGACGAAAATCAAATCCAGGTCTTGGAAGGCCTGGAAGCGGTTCGAAAACGTCCTGGTATGTACATCGGCTCCACAGGACCTCGTGGCCTGCATCATTTGGTCTATGAGATTGTGGATAACGGAATCGACGAGGCTCTGGCTGGCTTTTGCGATACCATTGAGGTTGCGATTTTGCCGGATAATGTAATCATGGTCAGTGACAATGGCCGTGGTATCCCGGTCGGTACGCATCCGAAAATGGGGATTCCTGCCGCGACTGTAGTGTATACGGTGCTGCATGCCGGCGGTAAATTCGGCGGCGGCGGTTATAAAGTGTCGGGCGGCCTCCATGGTGTGGGCGCTTCGGTAGTCAACGCCTTATCCGAGTGGTTGGAGATCGAAATCTATAAGGATGGCGATATCTATACTCAGCGGTTTGAGCGGGGGAATATTATCACGCCATTGGAGAAAATCGGTTCTACGGAAAAAACCGGTACGGTGGTTCGTTTTAAGGCGGACCTAGAAATTTTCAAGGAAGGCATCGACTACGATTACGACATCTTGAAAACCCGTTTGCGGGAACAGGCATTTTTGAATGCTGGTATCCATATCCGCATCAGCGACCAGCGCAACCCAGCGGAGATCAAGGATGAATCCTTCTGTTATGAAGGGGGCATCAGCAGCTTTGTGGAGTATATCAATAAGAAAAAATCGGTTGAGGTGATCCATCCTGATGTGATCCATTTTTCTACGGTGGCTGCCGATGATATGGCTACGGCTGAAGTGGCTATGCAATATACAGATAGTTATAATGAGTTAATTTTATCCTTTGCGAATAATATTCATACGACCGACGGCGGCACCCACGAAGACGGCTTCAAGCGCGCCTTAACCCGTGTGATGAACGATTACGCAAGGAAATATAACATTCTCAAAGAAAACGATAAGAACTTGACCGGCGACGACGTGCGGGAAGGATTGACGGTGATTATCAGCGTGAAGCTGAAAGAAGCCCAGTTTGAAGGCCAGACAAAAGCCCGGCTTGGGAATTCCGAAATCAGCGGCCTGGTCAGCGGTTTGCTTGGGGATAAGCTTTCTGCCTATTTGGAGGAAAACCCAGCCAATGCCAAAGCAATTTTTGAAAAGGCGTTAGCTGCCTCTCGC
The DNA here is from genome assembly GCA_022801595.1 of Clostridiales bacterium. Classification (GTDB taxonomy): domain Bacteria; phylum Bacillota; class Clostridia; order Oscillospirales; family Acutalibacteraceae; genus UMGS1071. Next base: position 27,855 of record JAAWSO010000012.1, read on the forward strand.
GCCCGGGAGGCGGCTCGAAAAGCCCGGGATATGGTGCGCCGTAAGTCGGTTTTGGAAGGCGCCGGATTGCCGGGTAAGCTAGCGGACTGTCAGTCCCGCAATCCAGAGGAGACAGAAATCTATATTGTTGAGGGTGACTCTGCGGGCGGTTCCGCCAAAGGCGGACGGGATCGTCGGTTCCAAGCCATTTTGCCTTTGTGGGGAAAAATGCTCAACGTAGAAAAGGCTCGCCTGGATAAGGTGTATGGCAATGAAAAGCTGATGCCGGTAGTAGCGGCGCTGGGATGCGGCATTGGAGACGAATTTGATTTAGAAAAACTTCGCTATGGAAAAATCATTATTATGGCCGATGCGGACGTGGATGGCTGTCATATCCGTACTCTGCTTTTGACCTTCTTTTTCCGTTTCATGCGTCCACTAGTGGAGAATGGCAATATTTACATTGCTCAGCCTCCCCTCTACCGGATATCCAAAGGCAAAAATGATCATCGCTATGCCTTTGACGACGACGAGCGGGACGCGATTGTGGCGGAAATTACCGGAAAATATGATATTCAGCGGTATAAAGGTCTTGGTGAAATGGACTCCGAGCAGTTGTGGGAAACTACCATGAACCCAGATACTCGCACCATGCTTCGTGTGGAGATGGAAGACGCTGCTCAGGCGGATGAGATTTTTACCATTCTCATGGGTGATAAAGTAGAACCTCGCCGGGATTTCATCGAGAAAAATGCCCGCTATGTCCAAAATCTGGACGTCTAGGCCAGCGAGCCGCCAATTCGTTTGCACATGCGCTTGTCCCTCGCTTGAAAGGCAGGAATATCCTTCTGCGGCGCTTAATTTCTTGCTTCCAGTGTTTTTGATAAGCAAATGGAAGTTTTGCAGCGTATATTTGTCATCTTCCATGGCAAACGATTCTCTTCTGTTTGCTTTCCAAAGAGACAGGGATTGAGGTAGAGCAATGGCGCATAAACAAAGAAGCAAAACTCCAGGAAACCTCTGCATGCCCGCAGTGGTTTCCTGGATACTGGAATCATGATAGGCTTACAATCCACAAGCAGGATTTCCTGCATCGACATATGGAAAGGGATGGTTACAATCCATGAAAAAACATGCGGATGAAATTCCTTTAGAATCCTTGGATAACTCTACGGCGCCCTTGCGGACATCGCTGGAAGAGAAGAAAGAAGAACAAAATGCTCCGCGCCAGGAATCCGATGGGGAGCCAATCCAGTGGGACGGCTCGGAAGCGGAGATCGTCACTTCTGGAGAAGATGAGGAATTTGAAGATGTGCAGGCTGGGATTCGGCTGGAATATCAGTTAAAAGCGGATGAAATTTATTCCGTCTTGAAGCGTGCTAGGTTTTATCGGAAAGCTATGGTGAAAGCAAAGATTGAAACGGTTGTTTTAGGCGCGATGCTGCTCTTATTTGGCCTGACTTGGATTTTGAAAGACGATCCCAATGCAATGATTTTCACGATTGCCAGCGCGATTTTGATTGGTTTAGTATGGGCCACTCCGTATTTTTCCCTTCGGTCCCATGCCGTGAAATGGGCGGAAAAACAGGAGATTGAAATGGAAGTGTATCCCGATATGATCCGTATGGGTCAGGGAGAGAAAAGCTGGAAAATCCCTTTGGACGGCAGCGTTGTCTGTGAAGAATACAACAATTTGATGGTACTGCATACAGGGGAAGAGGAATTGACGGTATTGCCGCTACGATGTGTGGAGCCTCAAATTTTGCCGGATATTCAGGCAATGATTATTGCTGGAACCCGGAAGCTGGAAAAATAATATGGATCGGTAATGTTCGGTAAGAAAGGAGCGGGACATGGAACTGAACGGAAAGGAACTTCCCATTGTAAAGATTGAAGGAAAAATGAATTGTCGCGATTTTCAGGCTGGGTACTTCCTGGCGCAAAAAAATGCGTCTCCCCTCCACCTGCCCAAAGTACGGGCTGGGCTTTGCCTGACCGGAGCGGCTGTGTGCGCTTCCATGATTCCAACTTGGCTGGCGTATTTTTTTAGCTGCCTGGCTCCGGCGGGTGCAGCTTGCTTTTTCCTGGCGCTAGCTGGTCTGTTTGGTTTTGTGATCCCTTCCACGGTGAAAAGCCGGGGAGCGGCGTTATTTGCTTCCAATCAGACATTGTCTCTCCCCTACGCAGTATCCTTTTTCCCAGACCGGTTTTTGCTGGAAAATGAGCAGGAATCCATCCTGGAATATTGGACGGATGTAGAGCTTTCCCTAGAAAACAAGCAGTATTATGTATTCAAAGGAAATTTGGAAAAACCGCTTGTAGTAATCCCAAAGCAGGGATTGACCGAAAAGGAGAAGCGGGCCATTACCGAACTGTTGCAGCATCGTTTGGTGTCCCGATATCGCCGGGCATATTGAAAAAGGAGGAACGTATGGAGCCGGTTATCGCCAACTTCTTGGTGACCAAGGAAGATTTTTTTCAGTTTAAACAGGCCTCCTGTAAGGCGGAATTGCGCCGGGGCGAAGTGATTGGCTTTCGTCTGATTGGCTTGGCGTTGGCCATTGGCGGTTTGACCGGCATGATTTTTGTCCCTTGGGGGATCTTCGCCAAAATCGGGTTTGGCCTGATGTTGGCAGTTAGTATTGTGATTGGTTTTTATCATGATACCTTGTATCCCTATCTGATTCACCGGCGGATTTCCGGTTTGTTGGAATCCACCCCAATGACCGCCCAGACACTGCGTTTTGAAGAGGACGCCGTTCAGGTTTCCTCGGAGCGTTATGAGGCGGAGCTTCCCTACCCGATGCTGTATCGGGTCTATGAAGACCGTCACGTATTTTTGTTGTACCTGGGGATCGGGGAGCTTCATTTTGTCCCCAAACGGGTCTTGTCCGAAGAAGAACAACAGCGTTTGCAGCAACATTTAAAACGCGTGATGAATGAAAAATATATGCAAGAAGGTGTTCGATAGATGCAAGATTACGAAGAGCAAAAGGAAACGGTGGAAGCGGTTGCACAGCCGATGCATCCAGAGCGGATTAAAAATGTGGATATTGAGAAGGAAATGAAAAAATCCTTCCTGGATTATTCTATGTCGGTAATCGTGTCCCGAGCTCTGCCAGATGTGCGGGATGGATTGAAGCCGGTACACCGCCGGATTCTATACACCATGTTTGAAAATACCCTGTATCCCGAGAAGGCTTACCGGAAATGTGCCGATACGGTTGGCGCCGTACTGGGCCGCTACCATCCTCATGGCGACGCTTCAGTCTATGACGCTCTGGTCCGTTTGGCGCAGGACTTTTCCCTGCGTTATATGCTGGTAGACGGTCACGGCAACTTCGGTTCCGTGGACGGCGACCCGCCGGCTGCTTACCGTTATACCGAGGCTCGCATGAGCAAGATGGCCATGGAAATGCTGGCGGATATTGATAAGGAAACCGTAGATTTCCGCAACAACTATGACGATCGGTTACAGGAGCCTGTAGTACTGCCATCCCGTTTCCCAAACCTTCTGGTAAACGGCTCTACCGGTATTGCCGTGGGTATGGCGACCAATATCCCGCCTCATAATATGGGCGAGGTGATCGACGGTATGTGTGCCTTGATCGACAATCCAGAGGCAACCCTTCCTGAGATCATGGAGCACATTAAGGGCCCGGATTTCCCGACTGCCGGTATCATCATGGGACATAGCGGCATTCGCGCCGCCTATGCGACCGGCCGAGGCCGGATTACCGTCCGTGCCCGTACTGAGATTGTGGAGGAGAAAAACGGCCGGTTTAAGATTGTGATTACCGAGTTGCCTTATCAGGTCAACAAAGCCCGCCTTCACGAAAACATTGCGGAACTGGTGAAGGAAAAACGCATTGAGGGAATCTCCAATGTGGAGGATCACTCCGACCGAGACGGCATGTGCATGGTGGTGGATGTCAAGCGGGACGCTTCCCCTCAGATTGTGTTGAATCAACTGTTCTCCTATACCCAAATGCAGACTACCTTCGGCGTGATCATGCTGGCCATTGTCAATGGCGAGCCAAGAACGCTGACCCTGATTGAAATGCTTCAGGAATACATCGACTTTCAGGTGGATGTGGTCACGCGCCGTACCCAGTTTGAGTTGCGGAAAGCGGAGGAGCGGGCCCACATTCTGGAAGGTCTCAAAATTGCCCTGGATTTTATTGACGAGGTTATCGAAATCCTGCGGGCTGCCAAGTCAATTCCAGAAGGAAAAACGGCGTTGATGGAGCGGTTTGGGCTGGATGAGATCCAATCCCAGGCCATTGTACAGATGCGCCTGGGCCAGCTCACCGGTTTGGAGCGTCAGAAGATCGAGGAGGAATTGGAGGCGTTGGGCCTGAAAATTGCCGATTATAAGGACATCCTTTCCAGCCAAGCCCGCCTGCTTGCCATTGTGAAGGATGAGGCGCTGGCTGTCCGGGCTAAGTTTGCCGATGAACGGCGTACGGAGATTGCGGCGGTCAGCGGAGAAGTGGACATTGAGGACTTGATCCCACGGGAAGAATGCGTCCTGACCTTGACCAATTTCGGCTATGCAAAACGGCAGAAAATGGATACCTATAAAACGCAACGGCGCGGAGGCCGAGGAATTTCCGGCATGACCCGCCGGGACGAGGACGTAGCGGCGGAGATGTTTGTTATCAACAGCCACGACTACGTGATGTTCTTCACCAATCTGGGCCGAGTATACCGTCTGAAATGTTACGAGATTCCCGAAGGAAGCCGGACCAGCAAAGGAATGAATATTGCTAACCTGCTTCCTCTGGGACCGGAAGAGCGGGTGACTTCCATGATCCGGGTGCCGGAGTTTGACGAGGATAGCTATTTGGTTATGGTAACCCGTCAGGGCATTATCAAACGGACCAGCTTATCCGCCTACAATACCGCCCGGAAAGGCGGCGTCATCGCTATTGATCTGGATGAGGGCGACGAACTGGCCTGGGTCAGCGTCACCGATGGCAATACGGATTTGCTGGTGGCAACCAAAAAGGGCATGGCGATCCGCTTCAAGGAATCCGACGCCCGGGCCATGGGCCGGACAGCAAGAGGCGTGAAAGCTTTGACCTTGAAGGAAGGCGACCTGGTAGCCGGTATGAGCCCGCTGCATGAAGGCGGGCTGGTGCTTACCGTTTCGGAAACTGGTTACGGCCGTCTCTCCCCCATCACCGACTACCGGCTCCAGTCCCGTGGAGGCAAGGGCCTGGTTAACTATCATGTGGAGAAATACGGTGATGTGGCGGCGATTAAGGTGGTCGATGTGGACGAAGATATTATCATGATTTCGTCCGACGGCATTATTATCCGCATTCAGGCGGATTCCATCCGCCAGTGTTCCCGTCCGAGCAAGGGCGTGCGGGTGATGCGGATTGACGGCAATGAGAATAAAGTGGTGACCATTGCCCGCGCCCCTCATGATGAAGAAGAAATCGACCATCTGGAAGTAGAGGATGACGGCGAAGATGAGATTCCCGAAGAAGAAGCGGAAACCGCTGAGCTTCTAGAACAAGACGCGGCTGCAGAGGCAACCCAGGAATAAGAAATTAAGCCTAGTATGAGGAAGGAAGGATTTCTTTGAGTAAAAGTTTGAAATATGGAATCCTGATCCTTTTTCTGGGTGCCGTGATTTTTTATGTTTTCCCTTTGATTTTTACATTCAAAATCCTGACCGCAGCATTGTTGCTGTTCATCAATCCGATCTACAGCTTCATTTTCTGTACGCTGCATACCATTCGATTTGGATTGCGAATGTATTTGCCCATATCCATTGGAATCTTATTCCTTCCGGCGGTATTCTTATTTTATGAGCCGCAGTTTCTCAGTTACTGCGCCATTTATGCCGCCATCGCGTTTGTGGGAAGCGGCATTGGGTATCCTATCCACAAGCGATATGGCTGATCGGGTTCTATCAAAAGCTATGCTGTTTTTCAACATAGCTTTTTTTTGATAAAATTCAAGGATTTGTCATAAACTGTTTCTTGTAATTTCTTGTTCCGCGTAGTATGATAAAGTAAAAAGATTCGAAAACTTTGGAGAAAAAGACTTTCTTTCCAGAAAGGTGGCATTCCTATGAAAAATAAAGTTGTTGTTTCGGTTATTGCTGCGGCCATGCTGTTGGCGTCCGTTTTTGCGGGTTGTTCCCCTTCCAATACCCAATCTTCAGTTCCGGTCAACGCTTCTTCCCAAATAGGAAGTACAGCGTCTCAATCTTCTTCGGAAGCGAACACGCCGCCACAAGCGAGTGAAGAAGAATTTGAAGCATATTTTGAGCAGAATCCAATTGATAAAGCGCATGCCGAAGCGCAAACTACTGCCTATTCCAATGCGGATATTGTAAAAGTAGAAAACCAATTTTCTGAAATTTGGCAACAGGAAATTGATAGTTGTTATGAAAAATTGCTGACTACAGCCTCCAAGGAGGATCAAGCAGCCATTGAACAGGCTCAAACAAAATGGAGCGCAGAGAAGCAAAGCAAGCTGGATAAAATTTCCCAAGACGCCCAACAGAACGGCGGTACCATGGCCAATGTGCAGGTAGCTACCAATACCATGAATTTTTACCGGGACCGGGCTAAGGAGCTGTATCGTTCCCTGTATAACTACGATCAGGCCTATGGATATGTTTACCAAGCGGATGTGGATATGAACGGAGCAAAAGGGTAGCTCTTTTCCAAAAGAGTGAAAATGATAAGGAGGTTGCGATATGCAGATACGGAATCAACCGATTGCCCATCCATACGATCCGAACCTATCGACAGCAAATATAACCACCCAAAAATCCGAGCTGGTTGGAACGGCATTTTCCAAGCTGATTCGTTCTATGAACGCTCCCCTCCAGGCCAAACAGGAAGAATTGGTGCCCTCAGAGAAAGTGCAGGCAGCATGGTCTCCACAGGCAATTTACCAAAGTATGGCCCTGCAGGTGCCGTCGCCTACCTCCACCTCCCGTACCGTGCGGGGCATTTGTTGGACCGATCAAACACTGGCGGTATTTATTGGAAATGGCGGAGAGATTCCCATTGATACCGAAAAAACCATCAATTGGGATTCCCAAGGTGATCAGGAGATCACGGAAGCGCAAATCACGGAACTGCGGATGAAATATAATCTGGATCATCTCAGTGCCCAGGATTACTATAATTTGCTGTCCGATCTGACCCATATGGGCGTATTGTCGGCCGAGGACTGCGCTGGGATGCATCTGGCTTCCGGTTCTTCTGGAATTTCTTTTCAGCCCTTTGCAGTAGGCGGGGAAACGGGATTATTCGACGGCAATCTGGTGCGGTATTTGAGTGATACGCTCAATCAAATGTTGGAGAATTGGGATTGGATTAATTCCGAGGAATACGATCAGGCGAATTTGTTTGGCGCGGAAGCGAAAGCCGAATACCGGGCTAACTTGGAACAGGACATCCGAACTAGAAAAAATATGCTGGAGGTTCTTCAGAAGCTAGGATAGGACAGGGCTCCATAAGAAAAATCGCACAGGGAAAAACCTTGTGCGATTTCTTTTTGTTTGGAGATATTCTGTTTTCTTGATGGGATTCCTCTATGAGAAATTTTTTGATTTTTTCGTTTTATTGTTTGTATAAGCAATGGTAGTATCTATAAGCTCAAGCGCGACGTTAGGGTTTCAAGTTTTCGCTCAGCCAAGCAAGGGATGAGTGGCCGCGGGAGCGAACTGCCAACTCATTGGCCTGCCCTGCTGATCTTTTTTCAGGCGAGGGGTTTCGTTCTCTGGGGAGAGCGAGCCGGGGCTTTGCCCCAATACCCCAAAACTTTCCGTAAAAAATTAAGCAAAACTTTCATGGTTGCTTTGTGGGAGCGGCGGGAGCATCTATAAGTCCCAGCGCGACGCTAGGGTTTCAAGTTTTTACTCAGCCAAGCGAGGGACGAGCGGCCGCGGGAGCGAATCGCCAACTCGTTGGCCTCGCCGTCTGGCTAGTCGGTTTGCAAGGCGGTGTAAAGCAGAGGTTCCACCTTTTCATAAATCGAAGGGAATTGGGAAATGGGTAGAGGATTCACCCCTTTCCCCACCTCAATGGTAAACGCAGGACGCCGAAAATAGGCAATAAACCAATCTTTAAAGCCGCCATAAGAGGCTAATCCAGAAGGAGCGGATACTTCATACCCGCTGACTTGCGCAAAAGCTTCCGCCAATGCATAGGCATTGGCAGGAGTGCAGTCTCCAAATTCATAATAGATTTCTTCGCCTTGGCTGTGCAGAGCTAGAGCCATGGCAAATTCATGGCAGCGGCAAAATCGGGCCAGACAATGGCTTTCCGGCTCGCTTTCCGGGTATGGCCCGCCAAATCGGGTTGGGCCTGGCTGGGTGATTCCGGCCGCAATCTCCATCTTTCGTAAAGCGCGCCATTCTGCGTCAAAATTGTGGTTGATGTCCACCCCTCGGGCATTGGCCTGCCAGTGCTTGGTGTCTCCTCCGCTGGAGATTTCCACTAGATTTTGGAATCGTCCGGCCGCCTGTGCACCGTGAATCTGAATGTCAACTCCGTCGGGATTGATACAAGGGGCGACCACCAACCCTCGGTCCATAGGGACACGGCCGTTTTCGATGGAGAGGCATACGCTTTGGGTAAATGCCAACAATAAAGTGGTAGTAATCCATTCCATGCCGTGAAAGGCTCCAGCCATGAGTAAGGGCTTTTTGGAGCAGTGGGAAAAGGCCGGACGAAAATCCAGAGCAAATAGCTCTTTTCCCAATAAGCTTTTTCCAAAAGAGATTATGTTGAGCCAGGGAAATCCCTGTTCCAATTCTTTTATTTTTTTGGTTAACCGTGCGTAATCCATGGGTTCCTGGGTCCATGTCTGCATAAAATCCCACCTTTCCCTTGCCATGTATATGATTCTCAGGTAAAATAAATACAAGGAAATCCAAGGATTAGAAAGGAGAATCTCCATGGATGAAACATTATTGGAAAAGACCATATCCCAATCCTACGCCTTTGAAGGAAGGATTTTAAAGACCCGGGTGGACCAAGCCCAGCTTCCCAACGGCAACTTGGTTTCCCGGGAGGTGGTGGAGCATCCCGGCGGCGTCACGGTTGCAGCTTTGACGGAAGAACGGGAATTGCTGTTTGTCCGGCAGTTCCGGTATCCTTACGGTAAAGTAGTGTTGGAGCTGCCTGCCGGCAAGCTGGAAAAGGGCGAGGATCCGCTGGAAGCTGGAAAACGGGAGCTGGAGGAAGAAACCGGGGCGGTGGGAAAACAGTATCGTTTTTTAGGGGAAGTATATCCCAGCCCTGGTTTTTGTGACGAGGTCATCTATCTCTATGCCTGCCAGGTGGATACACTAGGGCAAAGCAATCCAGATGAAGATGAATTCTTGGAAGCGGAGCGGATTCCTTTGGAAAAAGCGGTGGAGATGGTGCTGAGCAATGAAATTCCAGACGCAAAAACTCAAATTTGTATTTTGAAAACCGCTTTGTTATGGGGGAATCAAAAATAAAAATGACTTGCTTTTGGAAAAGGGTTTTTATTTGATGTTTTCTTTGATATAATAAGAAATGGTAGCGGCTGTTTCAGACCTCTGCCCAATGCTGAAAAAGAAAACCGGCCGATTGTACAAGACAATTGGCCGGAAAAGAAAGGAAAATGAAGGATGGATTTGGATCAAACCATTTGTTTTTGCCGCAAGGTTTCCGCGCGGGATATCAAAGGCGCAGTGGATAACGGCGCGAAAACTGTGGAGGAAGTACAGCAAGCAACAACAGCCGCTACGGTTTGCGGCCGCTGTAAGAGCAAAGTAGAAGCCTGTATGAAAGAATTTTTGGGGAAATAAGCCTTTGGTCTGCGCGTGGCATTGCCATGCGCTTTTTCTTTGGGAAGGATGTGCGTGATGAAACGCTTGCTCATTGTTGTGGATTATCAAAATGATTTTGTCACTGGCAGCTTGGGATTTCCACAAGCACAGAAGCTGGAAGCTAGAATTGCCGAAAAAATTTGTGTGTATCGTCAAAGGGGCGACGAAATCCTCTTTACCCTGGATACCCATAGCTCCGATTATTTAAAAACCCAAGAAGGTGCCTGGCTGCCTGTAGAACACGGAATCAGAGATACTTGGGGTTGGAGATTAACAGAAGGAATCGAAGCCCTCAGAGAGCCTCAGGACCGTTGTATTTGCAAGCCTTGCTTTGGTTCCGCAGAACTGTTTTCCTATTTAAAGGAAAAGATGTATGCCCAAGTGGAATTGGTCGGGGTAGTTTCCAATATCTGCGTCCTGTCCAATGCAGTTTTGGTGAAAACGGCATTGCCCGAAACTAGGGTCATTGTGGACGCATCCTGTACCGCCAGCAACGATCCAATTATCCATGAAAAGGCCCTGGATGTGATGGAAGGCTTACAAATTCAAGTGCGGAATCGATAAGGATTTAAGGGTTCTCTCGCTGATAGCGTTCCGCCATCCGTTTGAAGCTGACCCGGTTGATGTTCAGGCAAGCAGCGGCTTGGGTGAGATTGAGCAGGCCTTGCTGGTAGCCCTCGTAGATATTTTTAAAATTTTTTGGAAAGGGACGTGGAGGCCGTCCAAATTTTACCCCCCTAGCTTTCGCTTCTGCGATTCCCTTGGCTTGTTGTTGAGCATGGAATTCCTTTTGAATGACTTCATTTTCTTGAAGAATGGCCAGTACCTGATTCGTTTTTTCCTCATCATTAATGATTCGTTTGATTTCTTGAATTTTTTCGTTTGCAATCATGATCTCAGCGTACACTCCTGTTGGAAAAAATATTTGGAAGGCCCAGAAAAAGGGAAAATTTTTAGAAAAGCAGACATTTTGTGACAGATATGTTATAATAAATCCGTTGTTGTTTTTGATCATCCAATGTGGATGTTTTGAAAATAAAATTGTACAATTCCTATAAAGAAAATAGCATTGGCAGAATCTTTCAAAACGTCTACCATTTTTCGATAAAAAAACCCCCGCCTGTTTCTAGCGAAAAAGCAAACAGGCGGGGGTTTTTTATCCTTGTAAAAATTTGTTCAGCGGCTGGATTTGCAAACCGCCGCAGCTAGACAAATATTCTTGTAATTGAGCCAAAATTTGACGGACGCCACCAACGGAATCACTTTCTACATTCAATGGCAAGATGGGATCGTGAACGCTGAGCCGCAGTAGGAACCATCCATCTCCTTGCTCCGGCGGAAATGAAACCCGCAGGCCTTCCCGGTTGTCTGGGGCAATTTGCCATTGGTGAGCCTGCGCATATTGTTCTAGGCCAGCCAGGATGCGGTTTCCGCAAGCACGGAAGTCCTCTTCCGTGATGGGAAGCCGCAGTTCCGCCGCCTCTTTTGGTTCCGCCAAGGGGGACAGGATTTCTTCCAATGTTTTTCCTTGTTTGCGCAGTACCGCCATCTGAATAATAATTTTTGTTACCAGGTAGGCGCCATCGTCCAGAAAATAGTTTTCCCGCATGGCAGCATGGCCAGAGGTTTCGATCGCTAGCGGACAATTCACGCCTTTTTCGTTGAGACGGATTGCTTCGTTGATCACATTTTTATAGCCCCGCTTGAACCGGTGGTGAATACCGCCCAAGGTGGTTTCGATGTAAACCTTCAAACCGTCGGAGGTGATGGAATCGGTTACAATGGTGCCGCCAGGGTTTCCTTCCAACGCAATAGCGGCCGCCAAAGCGACCAGACGGTTCCGGTTGATTTCTTTTCCATGGCAATCCACGGCGCCGCCCCGATCCACATCGGTATCAAAGATCACGCCCAGATCTGCGTTTGCCGCTAACGTGGCTCGGCAGATGGATTCCATAGCGGCTGGGTCCTCCGGGTTGGGGACATGATTGGGAAACATGCCGTCTGGCTCTAAAAATTGACTGCCTTGCGTATTGGCTCCAAGAGGCTCCAGAACTTGGGAGACGTAGAAGCCACCGGCCCCATTGCCAGCATCCACCACAATATGAAAACCTCGTAAGGGATGGTCATAATCCTCAGCCTCAACCCCCTCTTTGATTAAGTCTCGCAGGCGGCGGCTGTATTGAGCCATATAGTCTGTGTGAACAATGACGCCTGGCGTGCCTTGCTGCTGTAAGCGATTCAGGCTTTGGGCATGGAGGAGGATCGTGGTGATATCCTTGCTCTCCAGGCCGCCGTTTTTGGTGAAAAATTTCAGGCCGTTCCGATTAAAAGGGTGGTGGCTAGCGGTGATTTCCACCGCGCCGTCGCAGTGCAGATCCAAAGTAGTCAGGAACATGGACGGAGTGGAGGAAAGGCCACAGTCTAGCACGGTAACACCAAGCTGGGAAAAAGCGGACAGAGCGGCTTGACGCATCCGTGGAGCGGAAATCCGGGAATCGTGTCCCACCGCTATCTTTAATTCCCCAAAGGGTTTTTGCTGGGTGTCCGCCAGCCATTGGGCAAATCCCTGGGCAATTTTTCCCACTACATCATCGGTCAGATTGATTTCTTGTCCGTCAATTCCTTCACTAGCGATTCCACGAATATCTGTGCCGCTTTGTAGATTGTTCCAAAATTTTGTGAGTGCTTCCATCCGTTGTTCTCCTTTGTTTCCATGGTCCGATGTTGTTTGTAAATTTTCTTCATGTGATTATTGTAACATAAAACACAGACGAAAGAAAGGCGGATTGTTTTCCACAGATCAGGGAGAACATGTGGAAAAGAAAAGGGAGATGAAAAGAAATTAGTTGACGAACAAAAATTCTGTTGCTATAATGAAAGGCAAAGAAAACATTGTAACAAGAAAGGATTTGGGACATGAAGAAAAAATGGATAACAGGGATTTTGGCGGCAGTCATGGCGGCAGTTTGCGCACTGGCATTTTCCGCTTGTGATTTGGGTTTGAGTGGCGAAAGCAGTTCCGCGCCATCCGCCCAAACGCCGGCGATCCCAACCGGAAAGACCGCCAGCGTCTATTATTTGGATGTGGGGCAGGGAGACAGCGAGCTAATTCAGTTGCCTGGAGGGGAGAATATCCTGATTGACGCCGGTGATCGGGGTACTTCCGATGAGATTGTGTCCTATTTAAAGGAGAAGGGAATCCAAAAAATTGATCTGCTGATCGCTACCCATCCCCATGCAGACCATATTGGCGGCATGGCCAATGTCATTCAAAATTTTGAGATCGGAAAGATTTATATGCCTCGGGTTGCCGATGACCAGACCCCAACGACCAAAACCTATGAAGGAGTTTTGAAAGCGATTTCTGACAAAAACCTAAAGATTACCGAAGCGAAAGCGGGCATGACCGCGTATGAAGCAGGCGGCGCAAAGTTAGAATTTCTGGCTCCCAACGGAACCGAGTACAAAGATTTGAACAACTATTCTATTGTTAGTAAGCTGACCTATGGGGATACCACGTTTGTTTTTACTGGGGATGCGGAAACCGAAAGTGAAAAGGAAATCCTTTCCAAAAACTACGATGTAAAATGCGATGTCCTGAAGCTGGGACACCACGGCAGCTCTACTTCCACCAGCGACCGTTTTCTGGAAGCCGCAAATCCCCAATATGCCGTCATTTCTTGTGGGGTAGACAATGACTACGGTCATCCTCACAAGGAAACGATGAATAAATTGGAGAATTTCCAGATTGAAACTTACCGTACCGATACACAGGGAACCATCTTGGCTTCTACGGACGGAAAGACGGTTAGCATAACGCCAAATCAAGCGTCTGTCATCGATAAAGCAAGCTGATGGCCGTATTTAGAAAAACACGCACCATAAGCCCCAATGGGCCGAAGGTGCGTTTTTTCTTTGAGTAAGTGATTCAAGTGTGAGAGACAAAATTTCTGTCGGCGCAAATGACAGATGTTATATCAACTCAACCACAATATCCTCCAACTGCTTTTCATGGAATATCATACACCAGGTTACATCATCCGTTGGCTCAAAGTGCAGGGAGGAACAGACTGCTTTGAATCCCTCGCAGGAAGCCACGGCACCAACGCAAAGGGTGAGAATCGTACCATACTGTTCGAGAGAATCACGCGTTTTCCATCTTGGCGGATCTCCCTCTGCACAGTCTTGGATCGTAAACGCACTATCTGGCAGATCGGGGGTGATGGTGTAGCTCATAACCATGCAATGCGTGGGAAACTCCATTTTCGATATGGTATCACATGGTTCTGGGGGACACTCTTGTTGTTCGTATTCCTGTACGGTCAGCGTGTGGGAGCAGCCGGTGGCAGGATGGACAAAGGAAAAGCGGTCGCCGGGCTCTGCCACATGGAAATGTGGACCTGGAAACGAAACGGGTTGCTGCTCCATGGTGATAGAAAGCGTTGTGATTGCCGGAGGACACTTTGTTTCCCAAGGAAAGGCAAAGCGCCAGACGCTCCAGCCATAGGAAGCATCCAGGTCATAATGGCCGATGACATACTTGGTTTCCACCTCTTCGATATCCTCCAGTTGGCATGGATTGTAGAGGATGCCGCTTGCATGTGCAATCGTAAGTTCTTTGCCATTGAGCGTAAGATGGGGATTGAACAGAAAGCGGGAAGGATCGTCCCGTTCCATTTCCATCCGTTGCTCTCTGGAAATAGGCTCATCTGCGCTATGGTCAATGTCTAAGCCCCACTTTTGTTGAAAGTTCCGAATTCTCTCCAGCTCGATCTGCATACAAAAATCAACGATTAACCCCTCCTCACAGGAGTAGATAGCGGGAACCAACCAGCGGCTGCCGCCCCAGAAGAACTCCTTGCTAACGGCAATTTCTTTGCCGCCCTGCTCCTGATTTTCCGGTTGCCAAAAATTACCGTCAAAACAAACCTTCCATTCCGGCTCCCAATTTGTATCTATGCACGAATCATAAAAATCCTCGGTATATTTGATTTTGGAATCATCGAACCCTGCCTGAAGATTTTTGATGTAGGAGAAAGGCGTTTCCATAGGAGTAAGGCCCGTCTGCCTGCCGATTGCGTCGAGTGTCTCCTGCTGTTCCTCAGTAATGGGATTATCCTGTAAAAAGGCGTCAAATTCCGTTTGGGTCCAGGCATATGCTTGCTCCAGAGCGGATTCGTTGCCGCAGGCGAGCAGCAGACGAAGGAAATCAGCAAAATTTTTCGCCACTGGATGAACATAATCGCCAGGTGTATTCATGGGAGTGACCGCAAATACCATATCTCCCAATTCTTGGATGAAACAATAGTGGATTCCGTCTACACCCGTCCAGCCAATGATGTTTGCGCCCTCAGGCGTACAGAAGTAAGCGGAATTTTCGTCACGATGGAAAATGCCTAACGGGGACAGATCAATATTTTTCTCTAGGAGTTCTTGATAAGTTTCTGTCATCTCTATGCCTCCTGATTATCTGGAATTGCGAACCGGATCATGTTCAATTTATTGTTGGAATTCTATTTTAGCATATCTTGTTCCTCTCGTCCATAAAATTACGCATCAAGACAGAATTCGAAGGCTAGAGAGAAATGGAATCCTCCTCGTGACAGAATTGTTATAAAACCGTCACGGGATTGTCACAAGGAGCCGTTATAATAAAAATAACAAAAACAAGGAGGGATTCTTAATGGGATGGTTTACAAGTTGGCTCACGGACCATATGGCATTGCTGTGGATATATGTTGCGGCATTGGTATTCTGGGGACTGTTTCTGCACTCTTATTTTCGAAATAAAAAAAGAATTTGCAACGGTATGTTCCTGTGTCTGGCATTGGCTGTCACCTTTGCTTCCATTGTCTTGACCTGCGCTCGGTACGCTTACCTCCCTTGGGTCCACGTAATCCTGTGGTTTTTTTTAATTCCAATTTTTTGCAGCCCTGTCATTTTAGTGGCTGTGGGGATTTTCCTCATTATCAATGGACGGATTGTTTTGAAGCGGGAAGGAAAAGCATTGACACATTTTTTATCGATCTTATTGGGTGTGGGGATGATCGTCACAGTGTGCGTAATTTCCTATTCGATCTACCAGACAGCCCAGGGAGCTCCTAAATTTACTTTCCTGGCTAATATGTTGATCTTCGTTGGAGGATACTATTTGTTTTTATTGCTTAGTTTTCTACTTTCCGTATTTTTATATCGGTTTAACCGGCCAAATCGCAACCAGGATTTTATTATTGTGCTGGGTTCCGGTTTATTGGGCGATCAAGTGCCGCCGCTGTTGGCTAGACGTTTGGATGCGGGAATTGCCTTTTATGAGAATCAAAGCAAAAGCGCCCGTGCACCGAAAATTATTGTTTCTGGCGGGCAGGGAGCCAATGAAACCATCAGCGAGGCGGAAGCCATGAAACGATATTTGATTCGCAATCACATTCCAGCCGAGGACATTTTGCTGGAAAACCAATCTACGACGACCTATGAAAATTTGCTGTATTCCAAACGGCTGATGGGGCAGGGAACCGGGACGGCAAGCTGTGTATTTGTGACCAATGATTATCATGTTTTTCGTGCTGGGGTTTATGCCGATCAAGTAGGGATTCAAGGGGAAGGCGTTTGCTGTAAAACGGCCGCCTACTATTTGCCAGTGGCTTTGATCCGGGAATGGATCGCTATTTTGAAGCTTCATTGGAAAACCCATTTGGGAATAACCTTTGGTATGGTGATTCTTTTGTTGGCGCAATGTGTGATTGCTATCTAGCAAAAAGGATTGGGAAGTTACCGATGGTGTCCGTATGCAACAGAAAAATTCAAAAATAAACGCAAAAAACGGCGAAGGGAATTTTCCCCCGCCGTTTTTTACCTTTCGATTTCGTGTCGTTTGGGTTCAGAATACTGCATGATATCCTGTTCCCGATAGGTGAGGAATTCCTTTTGCTGTTCCCGGGAAATCGGATTTGGATAACTGAGTGCTAAGAGCTGATGGGGCTTGTCCTGAATCCGATAAGGCGGATGCTCGTGCTGATAACCGCTGACCAGAAAGCCAAGCCGCTCATAAAAGTGCTGGCGGCGGATCGAGATATCGTCCACGGGCAAGTTGATTTCCAGAATAACTTGGGGGAACTGCTTACAAAATTCGGTCAGACAATGGGAGCCATATTGTTTTCCCCGGTGCATTGGGTGGATGGCGAAATGCTCCACATAACAAAAGTCACCGTTGTACCAGTAGAAAATCAAACCAAGAAAAGCATTATCTTCCCAAATTCCGACGCAATAAAAATCGGAGCGGGTTGTCATGGCCTTTCTATGATCTTCTTCTAGCCGAAGCTCACAGACCGGGAAGCTTTGTTGATAGAGTTCCCAGAGCAGTGGCCAATCTGGATGGTCGGGGTTTTGGTAGCGTTGAAATGTCATAGAGATCCTCCTTGCGGCAAGTTTTTGTGCATGAATTGCACCATATCTGTGGTCAGTGCGTTGTGTACACTGTCGTTTTTGAAACGGATCGTGTAAAACACAGTTCCGGTATCGTTTCCTTTTTGTGATTTATTGTAACACAATCCAAAGGACCCGGCAAGCGCAGGAAGTCGGTTTTTGGTTTTCTATGAAAAGTTGGTTTGTTTCGCCAAAAAATCTTTGGAAGCGGCTGGGGAACCGTTCTTCCCTTTTCCGTTTTTATGGGATGAAAGCATCTCCGTCCAATCAATCAAACAGGAATGGACGTTGGTCAATGATGGTTTGCCGTATGATAAAAAGCGTGGTTATTTTATGGTTCTTAGCGAACTGGTTCTTCTCGACAAATTTCCACAAATTTCCATTTTTATCTTGCTATCTGAGGGAAAATCCTTTATAATCTTAATTGTTGTTGACTCCGATCCAAAGAATGGATAGGAGGTGAACCCATGGATCCTATATGGTCTCTTCTGATTTCTGTCATGGCAAATGTAATGAGCTACTACATTTGTAAATGGTTAGACGGAAATAACTGCAACAACTAGCCGAAAAAGAAAGCCCCAGGAGCTGCAACTCCTGGGGCTTTCGGTTTTGTGTCCACATGGACTATATTGCCTCTTCTAGCTAATTCCTATTATACGAAAAAATCCGAAAAAAATCAATGAGAAAATCTGTATTTGGAAAGGCGATTCCTTGATATGGAGCTTGCTGAGCGGTTATAGGACCTACTAGGATCGTGACTTTTTCACGTGCAGCCAATCCTGGAAACTGGTGAATAATCGGCAGTAGTAAAATAAAATTGTTTATGGTATAATATCCGCAGTGAGCCTGTAGCGCGGGCATTTGGGCGCATGGGTTCTCGTGCAATTTGGCGACCGGAGGGAGCGTGCGCGACTTGCCCGCTGCAGGCGTGGTATCATAAACGCACAGAGGAAACGGCGCGTGTGATCGTGCTTTCCAATAAGGGATGGCAACGTGTGCGATTTGCCCACCGCAGGTGTGGCATCATAACCTGGAAATGCCAACGGAATCAAAGATTCCGGGATGTTTTGAGAATATAGCTGCCGTTTCTTTATAATTTTATCCATGGGGTAGTTGCCAATGGCGGAAAGGAGGGAACATCATGCGAAAAGGATTTCAGCGAAAGATTTCCAGATGGAATTGGATGCTTGGAGTGGTATCCATTATTTTCTTGGTAACCGGTTCCATCTTAACCGGGTGTTCCGTTCTAAAAAACGATCCCAATTTTTCTTTGGTAAGTTCTCAGGCAGAGGTTCCCCACCCACAAAGCACACCGAATAAAGCAGGGCTGGAAAGCGGAGCGTTGCAAACCTCAGACATTGCCCTAGAGGAAACCGGTACTTCCACCCGGCAGATTTCCCAATCCCTTCTTTCCTTTTCCAGCGGGTATGATTACCGTCCTCAAACTGATAATTATGATGGTCTTATGACCAAAGAAGCCAAACAATTATATCGGGCTATTGAGGAACGGGCTTATCAAATCTCGGATCAACAGCATTCCGCGGGATATTATAGCTTGGGACAGATCACCATGTCCAGAAAGGTTTCCGATGACCAGATTCGCATGGCAATTACTGCGTTTAAAAATGATAATCCCCAAGTGTTTTGGATTGCCAATGTTTACAGTAAGGCGTATTCGGAGAATAAAACCATCGTGCGGCTGTATTCTTATGTATCGGCTGCGGAATGCAACCGAATGATTCAAGAGCTGAACCAGGAGGTCAAACAAATTCTTTCTGATTTGGAGCCAGGCTTGCCGGAACTAGACCGGGAAATTGCATTGTTTGACCGAATCGCCCAGCGGTGTACTTATGATACCAATGCGGCTAAAAATCCTTCGTTATGGAAATCTTATACCATATACGGATTATTGGTGGACGGTAAAGCAGTGTGCGAGGGTTATGCCCGGGCTATGCAGCTGCTCTTGAGTTATGCGGATATGGAGTGTCGTTTAATCAACGGAGAAGCTGGCGGAACAGTTCATATGTGGAATCTGGTGAAGGTGGATGGAAAATGGTATCATATGGACCCTACTTGGAACGATGAGGACGTTGTAGTCCGATATGATTATTTTAATGTCAGCGACAAGGTTATTCAAAAGGACCATACTCCCAGCGTGGACGTGAGTACGATGGACACAAAGGAAATTGAGGAATATTTGAGCACTGGCACCGCAAGCTATAATTTACCCATGCCGGTTTGTGATTCCGACGACGCCAACTATTTAAAACAGAAAGGCGTTTTGATTGCCAGTTTTAATAAAGCGTCTGATACCCGGGTTGTGGAGGCTTTGGTGGAGGCTGCCAAGGAAAAACGTCCAGCCGTTTACTTATATATTGGAGAAGATATGACGTATTCCATGGCAATCAACCAGATTTTTAATTCTCAGCCCTATAAGCTGGCGTCCTATGTGGATCAGGCTAATCGGAAGCTGGATGACGACCATCAAATTCGGTATGAGCGGATCACCTATATATTAGGGGAGAATAGCCGGGGAATTACATTGAAATTAGCGTACAATTCGTAGAAAGAGGATAAAGATGGATCAAATTATTTTAAAAGGACTGCGCGTCCATACCCATCATGGAATCACGTCTCAGGAAAAAAGTATGGGACAGGAATTGGAAATTGATGTGACGTTAGATTGTGATTTGAGTAAGCCGTGTGTCAACGATAATCCGGAGGACACGATTTCCAGAAAGGATTTGGTAAAACTGGTATCGGATTGTCTGAGTGAGGGCAGCGATAACTTGATGGAATATGTCGCCCAAGAAACGGCAAATGCTATTTTGCGCCGGTATCCCCAAGTGGTTAAGGTGGAAATTGAGTTGAAACAGGCCCAGGCTCCCATCTATGCCGATTACGATTATCTCTCCGTCCACATTATTCGACCGATCAGTCAATAATTTGCTCGCATACAGCAAGCGCCCATTTTGTTCCTCATATTCTTTGTTAAAATAAATAGGAGACGGTCGCCCCTTTAGAATCTGTCTGGCAAAGAGACCAAAGAAAAAAGTAGAAAAAGAGGAAAAAAGGAGTTGACAAAGCAGAAGAAAGGTGATAAGATAGTCAAGCCGCAGAAAAAAGGGGAGAGACCCAGGAAG
>JAAWSO010000013.1 GCA_022801595.1 Clostridiales bacterium
ATGCGGATGTAGCTCATCTGGTAGAGCGCCACCTTGCCAAGGTGGAGGTAGCGAGTTCGAGCCTCGTCATCCGCTCCAGTTTTTTAGAAAGCGTCGGTAATCATGCCGGCGCTTTTTTATTGGATTATAAAAATCCGGAAAACGGGTAACCTGATTCCAGGGGCCCGCATATTGATTTTACTTTGAAACAAAGAAGAGGTATTTGCATGGGTATGAGAACAGATTTGAGAAATGTTGCGATCATTGCACACGTGGACCACGGAAAAACCACGCTGGTGGATCAGCTTTTGAAACAAAGCGGGATTTTCCGCACCAACGAAGCCGTTGCGGATCGGGTGATGGATTCCAACGATATTGAGCGGGAGCGGGGCATCACCATTTTGGCTAAAAATACCGCGGTGATGTATCAGGACACCAAAATCAATATCATCGATACCCCAGGCCATGCCGACTTTGGCGGCGAGGTGGAGCGGATTCTCATGATGGTGGATGGCGTTATCCTTTTGGTCGATTCTTTTGAAGGCTGCATGCCTCAAACCCGTTTTGTGCTGAAAAAGGCCATTGGCTTGGGCAAAAAGCCCATTGTAGTGGTGAATAAAATCGACCGTCCAGGAGCCCGTCCGGCTGAGGTAGTCGATGAGATCCTGGATCTGTTTATTGAACTGGGAGCCGATGAGGATCAGCTCGAATTCCCAGTGGTATACGCTTCTGGCCGCGATGGGTATGCAACCTTTGACCCGGACGAGGGTTCTGACAACATGGAGCCTTTGTTCCAGACCATTGTCAAGGAAATCCCAGCTCCCGAAGGCGATATGGAGGGTCCTGCCCAAATCCTGTTTTCCAATATTGACTACGATCCGTTTGTGGGCCGCATCGGTGTTGGACGGGTGGAGCGCGGCATGGTGAAAACCGGAATGCCTATTGTGGTTTGCAGCCGTGACGGCGGCCGGAAAAACGCCCGGGTAACGAAGTTGTATCAATACCAGGGGCTAAAGAAAGTGGAGGCGGAAACTGCGCAGCTTGGCGATATTATCGCTGTGTCCGGCATTGCGGATTTGAATATTGGCGAGACAGCCTGCGCGCCGGACTGTGTGGAGCCGCTGCCGTTTGTCAAGATTGACGAGCCTACCGTTACCATGATGTTTATGGTCAATAACAGCCCCTTTGCAGGCAAAGAAGGCAAGTATGTGACTTCCCGTAATATCCGGGATCGTTTGTTTAAAGAGATTGAAACCAATGTGGCTATGCGTGTGGAGGAAACCGATTCTGCCGATACCTTTAAGGTGTCTGGCCGCGGCGAGCTGCATCTGTCCATTTTGATTGAAAATATGCGCCGGGAGAATTTTGAGTTCCAGGTGTCCAGCCCGAGCGTTATTTATAAGGAAATTGACGGCAAAAAATACGAGCCGATTGAACACTTGATGATCGAAGTGCCGGAGAATTATGTGGGTGCAGTGATGGAAAAATTAGGCGGCCGGAAAGCGGAGATCCTCAACATGGGAACCCGGGATACCGGGACCACCCACATGGAGTTTAAGATCCCGGCTCGCGGCCTGATGGGATACCGCCAGGAGTTTATGACGGATACCAACGGAAACGGCATTATGAACCATGTGTTTGATTCCTACGAGCCGTTTAAGGGGGAAATCCCGCAGCGTCCGCAGGGCTCCCTGGTTGCTCACGAAACCGGCGAGGCTACTGCTTATGGCTTGTTTGGCGCCCAGGAGCGTGGCCGGATGTTCATCGGCGCAGGCACCCAGGTGTATGAAGGTATGATCGTAGGCGTCAGCCCAAAATCCGACGATATTACCGTTAATGTCTGCAAGAAAAAGCAGATGACCAATACCCGTGCATCCGGTTCCGACGACGCCCTCAAGCTGGTGCCTCACAGCAATTTGAGCTTGGAGCAGTGTTTAGAGTTTATCAAGGAGGACGAGTTGGTGGAGGTCACTCCACAGAATATTCGGATGCGTAAAGCTGTGCTGAGCAAAGAGCTGCGGATGAAAAAGGCAAGTAAAAAATAATCCTTCTGGAAGAGAGCCCTGTCTGCAGAACATGGCGGGTATGCGGAGAAGACAGCGGAAAGTTGGAGACGACAATGGATTTTGTAATACTGGACTTGGAATGGAACGGCACCTATAGCCGCCGGCTGAAAGGGTTTATGAATGAAATCATCGAATTCGGCGCGGTGAAGGTAGATGAAAATTTAAATATTCTGGATACCTTTTCCGCCTTGGTTCGGCCACAGGTGGGGAAGAAGCTCAGTGGAAAAATCAAAACCCTGACCAACTTGACCAACGAAGATTTGGCAACGGGACTGCAGTTCATGCAGGTGATGAGCCGATTTAAAAAATGGATGGGAAAGGCGATCCTCATGACCTGGGGAACGTCGGATATCCTGGCTTTGATTGAAAACTGCAAATATTTTTGCGGAAGCGAACGGATTCCGTTTCTCAAGAAATATGTGAACCTGCAAAGTTATTGCGAGGAGAAACTGCATTACGACGTCAATAAACGAATGGGGTTGTCCACCTCGGCGCAGCTTCTGGGCATTGACGAGCAAGATATTGAGCATCACCGGGCGCTGGACGACAGTATGCTTTCCTTGCGTTGCCTACAGAAGTTGTATGACAAAGAGGCGCTTCAGCTCTTTGTCCAGAATGCGGAGGAGAAGGTTTTCTACGATAAAATCCTCTTTAAAACCGTGATTGTCTGCGATCTTTCCAATCCTTTGATCAAGCGCACCGATATGATGTTCAATTGTGATATTTGCGGGAGGCGCGCCCAACGGGAAGGGGATTGGGTGCTGAAAAATAAAAGCTACCGGGCCACTTTTTATTGCAAAAACTGCCGGAGTAAATTTTATGGCCGCGTTCAGTTTAAGCTGAAGTATGACGGTTTGGTGGTGAAAAAAAGCATTCTTCCCATTAAGGAGCTTGAGGTTCGGGAGAAAGAGGGCAAGGATGTTTGCGCCCGTATTCCAACCAAGGAAGTTCGGGTGATGGCGAAGGATTCCACAAAAGGGAAGAACCCAAAGAAGAGGGAAACTCTCCTAACCCAAGAAGGCGGAAAAGCCAAGGAATCCACCCAGGCTAAGGAGCTGCCTAACATGCGGGAAACCGGGAAGTCCCAGGAAGTGAAAGTAAAACCAAGATACCGTGGTAATTATAAAAAGAAAGTGGAGCTGAAAAAGAAAGACTGAAGCAGAGGGTGGAGCGTTTCCGCCCTTTTTTATTTTTAAGGAGCGCAGCCAATCCAAACAGCTGTTTTTCGAGACGGGAAAACGCAATATGTTGAATCATGAGCGAGAAAATGGTATAATAAAACAAGAATAAGGCAGGTGGGAAAGCGGTATGAACATTAAAAATTGGACAGTGTCACCCTTAAATAAGGAGCGCGCGGCAAAAATTGCGGAGGATTATCAGCTCCCCTTTTTCTTGGCGATGCTGCTGGAAATCCGTGGGATTCATACCCAGGAGCAAATTCAGGCTCTACTGATGGAGAACCCAGTATTTTGCGATCCATTTTCCTTGGCGGATATGGATAAGGCGGTGGAACGGATTCACCGTGCCATTGAGAATTTCGAGAAAATCGCCATTTATGGGGATTATGACGCTGATGGTGTGACCTCCACGGCGATGCTGTATTCGTATTTGGAATCCTGCGGAGCAAATGTGATGTTTTATATCCCGGACCGGGAAGTGGAAGGCTACGGTATGAATACCAAGGCGATGGATTCCTTGAAGGAATATGGGGTGAATTTGATCATCACGGTGGACAACGGAATTTCCGCTGTGGAAGAGGTGGAATACGCCAAACAGTGCGGCATGGATGTGGTCATCACCGACCACCATCGGCCACAGGAAACCCTGCCGGATGCGGTGGCAGTGGTGGATCCTTACCGCAAAGATTGCGTTTGCGCTTTCCCTCATTTTGCTGGTGTGGGCGTAGCGTTTAAACTGATCAGCGCATTGGAAGGGGAAGGGGCGGATATCACCGGCCTTTTGGAGAATTACGCGGATCTGGTGGCCATTGGCACCATTGGGGATATTGTGCCATTGACCGGGGAAAACCGCGCTTTTGTCCAGACTGGCTTGCGGTTGCTTTCCCGCAGTGATCGGATGGGGATTCGAGCGTTGCTGGAGCGCTGTTCGCTGGAGGGAGAAAATCTTTCCGCCAGCACAGTGGCGTTTCGCATTGTGCCCCGGATTAACGCCACTGGGCGCATTGGATCTTCCGACCGGGCGGTTCATCTGCTCACCTGTGAGGATATGGAGTTGGCCGGGGAACTGGCGGTGGAGATTTGCGACAATAACGATTACCGCCGGCAGATTGAAAATGAAATGGTAGAAAAAGCGTTGGAGCTTTTAGCTAGGGAGCCGGATCGTCTCTATGATCGGGTACTGGTGGTGGAAGGTGAGGACTGGCACCATGGGGTGATTGGGATTGTCGCCTCCCGGCTGACGGATAAATTTGGAAAACCCTGCGTGGTGATTTCTTACACCGCAGACGAGGCAAAAGGTTCTGGGCGCAGTGTGGAAGGGTTTTCCCTCTTTGAGGCGATCTGTTCCTGTGCCCAACTATTTACCAAGTTTGGCGGGCATCCTATGGCGGCGGGCTTGAGTATGCCAACGAAACATTTAGCGGCGTTCCGCAAAGCGATCAATGATTATGCGGCTTCTCTGCCCATGATGCCGGTTCCATCGGTTTCTCTGGACTGTAAACTCAATCCAGCGGCGCTCAGTGTGGAAATGCCCCAGCAGGTGAAATATTTGGAGCCGTTTGGAACGGATAATCCAGCCCCCGTCTTCGGACTCTATGAAATGCGGCTGAAAGAAGTCATTCCGGTGGGCGGCGGTAAACATTTGCGTTTGGTATTTCAAAAAAAGAACGTCAACATTACCTGTATGAAATTTGGAATGACGGCCCAAGAGTTTCCGTATCAGACGGGGGATTTTCTGGACTTGGCCGTGACCTTAGACAATAAAGAATTTCGCGGTCAGGAAACCCTGTCTGTGCTGATCCGGGATATGCGGCTTTCTAACCTGGACAGTGGGGCTTTGATTGCGGATGATGCTTTGTACCAAAAGATGAAGCGGGGCGAATCGTTACGTATAGACGAACAGGAGCGTCTGTTCCCGGATCGTCAGGCGTTCGCCATGGTATACCGGTTGCTGAAAGCCCGAGACGGCTGGCGCCATCACATCCTTGCTTTGCTGCTTGCGTTACAAGGGGAAGGGCTGACCTTAGCGAAGCTTTTGGTGGCATTGGACGTGATGGAAGAAAAAGGGTTGATTGCGGTGAAAACCTATGGGGAAGTGACCCAAATCCAGGTGTTGCCAGTGGAGCAGAAGGTGGATTTGTTTGACTCTCAAATCTTGAATGGCTTGAAACAAGCGCAAAAAGGGGTGTAAAGGGGTATGGCTGAACAACTGAAAACGTATGGGGATTTGCTGGATCTTTTAAAAGCCAACGGGAGAACTTACGATATGGACATGATTGACCGAGCTTATCGGCTGGCGAAAGAAGCGCACGGTGATCAAACCCGGCACTCTGGCGCTCCTTATGTGTCCCATCCCATTGCGGCCGCCTGTATTTTGGTGGAGCTTGGCATGGATTCTGAGTCGATTGTAGCTGGATTACTTCATGATGTGGTGGAGGATACGGACGTTACTTTGGAGCAAATCACCAAGTCGTTTGGAAAGTCCGTGTCCCATCTCATCGACGGCGTGACGAAGTTGGGAAAAATCCCATACACATCGCGGGAGGAGCAGCAGGCGGAGAACATTCGGAAGATGCTGATGGCTATGGCGGACGACGTTAGGGTCATCATCATCAAGCTAGCTGACCGGCTGCACAATATGCGCACCATTGAATTTATGAAGCCTCAGAAACAACGGGATAAAGCGTTGGAGAATATGGAGGTTTACGCTCCCATTGCGCATCGGTTGGGTATTCGAACGGTGAAGGAGGAGCTGGAAGATCTTTCCCTGCGCTATTTAGATCCCATGGGATACGAGGAAATCGAAAAAAATCTGGCCTTGCGCAACGATGAACGAACCGGATTTATCGCCTCGATCAAACAGCAGATTTTGGAGCGGATGACGCTTGTTATTCCAAAGGTTTATCTGGAAGGTCGCGTGAAAAGTATTCATGGAATTTACCGGAAGATGTTTATGCAAGGGAAATCCATGGATGAGATTTTCGATGTCTTTGCCATTCGCATTATTGTGGATACGGTCACGGATTGCTACACCGCTTTGGGTGTAATCCATGATCTGTTCCGTCCCATTCCCAATCGGTTTAAGGATTACATTTCCACCCCAAAGCCTAATCTATATCAGTCGCTCCATACTACTGTGCTGAGCAAAGAGGGGATTCCCTTTGAAGTGCAGATCCGCACGTGGGAAATGCACCACACGGCGGAGTACGGAATTGCGGCCCACTGGAAATATAAGCTGGGGCTTAGCGGTCAAGGCTCTTTGGAAGAGCGTCTGAGCTGGGTGCGCCAAATTCTAGAGGATCAAAAGGAAAGCGATGATGCTACCGATTTGGTGCGTACCATCAAGTCCGATCTTTCTCAAGATACGGTCTTTGTCTTTACCCCTAATGGCGACGTTATCAGCCTGCCGGTGGGATCTACAGTTATCGATTTTGCGTATTCGATTCACAGCGCCGTAGGCAACCGGATGATTGGCGCTAAGGTAAACAAGCGGATTGTACCGCTGGACTATCAAATTCAAAATGGCCAAATTATTGAGATTTTGACCACCAAAGAGATGGGCCGCGGCCCCAGCCGGGACTGGCTGAAGATTGTGAAAACCAGCGAGGCTCGGAACAAAATCCGGCAGTGGTTCAAAAAGGAACGCCGGGAGGAAAATATTCAAGAAGGCCGGGCGGAAGTAGAACGGGAGTTTAAGCGCAGCGGTATCACGGTGACCGATGAAGAGCTGTTTGAGCTGTTGTCCGCGTCCTCCAAACGGCAGAACTGTGCCACGGTGGAGGATTTGTACTGTGCCATCGGTTACGGCGGTATCCAGCTTTCCAAAGTGCTTCCAAAAATCAAAGAGGAGTATTTGAAAAATAAACGGCCTCCAGCTGAACCGGAGCTTAAGGTGGTCCATGTTTCCTCGAAAAAATCCGCCAGCGGCGTTTTAATCGACGGCATGGACGGCTGTTTGATTAAATTTTCCAAGTGCTGCAATCCATTGCCTGGGGATGATATTATTGGGTTCATCACCCGTGGATTTGGCGTTTCCATCCACAAACGGGGCTGCAGTAATGTGCCGCAGGACATGGAGCACGCGCCAGAGCCGGAGCGTTGGGTTTCCGCCCATTGGGTAGGGGAGGTGAAGGAGGAATTCCAGACCACCCTGGAAATTGTGGCGGATACCCGTACCGGTTTGCTGATGGAAATCACCCAGCAGTTTTATAATATGCATCTTTCGGTGCATAACCTGAATTCGCGCCAAAATAAAGAAGGGCAAACGATTGTGACCGCCACCATTACCATCAACGGAAAAGACCATTTGCAGACGGTCATCAATCGCTTATCCAACATTGCGAATATTCAGTCGATTCGTCGTTCTTAATTAAGAAAGGAGAGGATTCCTATGATTCGAGTAGAAACGATTTCCGGTGGGCTGCTTCCTACCAATTGTTATTTGTTCGTGGATGAGAGTACCGGGAAAGCTGCTGTGGTTGATCCCGGCTTTTTTTCCGCAGAATTGGAACAGGCCGTTGAGCAGGTAGGCGCGGAAAATGTGGAAGCTATTTTGCTGACCCACGGGCATTACGATCACATTATGGGCGTACCAATGATCAAAGAAATGACTGGCGCTAAGATCTATATCCACCAGCAGGACGCTGCTTTTACCTCAGACAGCGATCTGAATTTATCCCGGATGATCGCCGCCCGGCAATGCGTTCCCTTTACGGCCGATGTTATTTTGCAGGACGGGGATATGCTAACGGTGGGAGATGTACCGGTCAAGTTGCTCAATACTCCCGGCCATACCCGCGGAAGCAGTTGCTATTTGGCGGAGGACGCTTTGTTTACGGGAGATACTCTGATGCGGGGGACTATGGGGCGCACAGACTTTCAAACAGGAAATCCAATGGAAATGCAGAAGTCCCTGGCGCGTCTTCGGGATTTGCCGGGGGATTACCGGGTGTATCCGGGCCATGGCGGGGAATCTACCATGGAATACGAGCGTGTCTACAATCCATTTTTAAGGAATGCAACCAATGATTTTGATGCTTGATGGACATAGCTACCATTATGAAATGGAAAGCTTATGCGATATTTTTTTACCATACGAAAAAGTGACGGTGGTTTATGGAACCAAAGAGGAGGCCCGGGCCAAAGCGGAGGAAGAGGAAATCGTCGCCTACACCGGCTATGCGCCAGGGGAAAAAGCGGTCGCTTTAACTGCTACCTTGAAACTGGGGGAGTACTGGGGGGAAACGACGGGTACTTTCCCGCTGGATGCGCCGGACTTTGAGCGTCGGTGCGGGCTGGAAATGGCTCTGCTGCTGTACCGGTCGTTTGTAGAAGCTTGTTCTTACGAACCCAAATGGGGCGTGCTGATTGGAGTGCGCCCCATTAAGCTGTTGCGCCGGTTAGCGGAAGAAATGGGAGAGCAAGAAGCGGTTGATTACTTCCAAAAGGATTTGTTGGTATCGAAAGAAAAGACAGCGTTGAGCGTACGAACCATGCACTGCGAGCAGGAGATTCTGGCTTTATCCAAACCGGAATCCTTTAGTTTGTATGTCTCAATTCCATTTTGTCCGACTCGTTGCGCTTACTGTTCGTTTGTGGCCCAAACATTGAAACAGACGGCTCGTTTGGTGCCGAGATATGTGGATCTGCTCTGCCAGGAGCTTGTCTATACGGCGCAGGTAGCAAAGGATTTGGGGTTGCGCTTGGAGTCGGTGTATATCGGCGGAGGAACGCCAACGACTTTATCAGCGGAGCAGATGGCCCAACTGTTGAAAATCATTGACACTCATTTTGATTTGTCTACCTGTCGGGAATTTACTGTAGAGGCGGGGCGGCCAGATACCATTACACTGGAAAAGCTGGAAGCGATTCAACGCTATGGGGTAACTCGGATTAGTATCAATCCGCAAACCCTGAATGATGATATTCTGCGGATTATCGGTCGGAATCACACGACTGAGCAAACCTTAGAAGCCTTTTCTATGGCTCGGGAATACGGATTTTCGAATATCAACATGGACTTGATTGCCGGGTTGCCAGAAGATACCTTTGACAGCTTCCGGTCCACCGTGGATCGGGTGCTGGAATTATCTCCAGAAAGCGTGACGGTGCATACTTTATCCTTGAAACGTTCCTCCCATATCAATCAAAACGGCCGGGTGCAGTTTGTCAACGACGCCGATCTTGCCGGGCAGATGTTGGACTATTCCCAGAGAGTGCTGACAGAAGCGGGCTATTTGCCTTATTATTTGTATCGTCAGAGCCGGATGGTAGGGAATTTGGAAAATACAGGTTGGTCCAAGCCTGGCTATGAAAGCTTTTATAATGTCTATATTATGGATGAAACCCACACCATTTTTGCTTGCGGAGCCGGGGCGGTTTCGAAAATCAAAGATCCATATTCCAATCAGCTAGAGCGGATTTTTAATTTTAAGTATCCTCACGAATATGAATCCCGGTTCCAGGAGATGCTGGAACGGAAGGAAAAAGCCAAGGAAATCTACCAGCGTTTTCGGGAGAATCATCGCTCGGCCCAATCGGCGGGACAACATGGATAAAGAAGGGAAAAAAGAAGAGGTTTGTACATGTTATTCATGAGATTTGAACAAGATATGCAAAAACTGTGAATTTTTAATTTTTCATGGGAATTTTCTGCCAGTTATCTTGCATTTTCTCTGGCAATGGTGGTATAATTGATACAAGGAACTCAATAATCATTAATAACTTACTTTATCATTTTAAAAGGGAGCGTATCGTTATGGGATTTTTTGATGATGTCGTTGGCAAGGCCAAAAATGCAGTAAATGTGATGGGAAAAAATGCAGGCAACTTGGTTGACAGCTCCAAGCTGAAGTTCCATGCCGCAGAGCTAAAGGGCGATATTCAAAAAAGCTATGAGGCATTGGGCAAGCTGATCTATGAAGCCAATAAGAACGGCACCGATGCGACGGAAGCGACTGCCCAAGCAGTGGCTGCGATTGACGAGCTTTACGAGCAAATGGCTGCGATTGAAGCTCAACTTCTGAAATTGAACAATAAAATTGTTTGCTCCAATTGCGGAGAAAAAAGCGAAAACAGCGCTTCATTCTGCCCGAAGTGCGGCGCCAAACTGGAGCATGAAGTTCCAGCGGAAGAAGAATTCTCCTGTGGCTGTGATTGTGGGTGCGATGAGGAAACTGCCCAGGCTGCTCCAGAAACAAACTGCGGCTGTGGTTGTTCTGGAGACGCGGCAACTGAAGAAAAAAAAGACTAAGATTTGCTTTTGGCTGGCAAGGAGGAAGAGGGGATTGGTTCCCCTCTTTTCTTTGTTTTGCGCTTTTCTTACCATTGTGAAACATATTGATTCCAGGGAAAGAATATATTTGGTCAGGAGAAGCGAAAAATATTTTCAAAGAAAGAAATGGATGTGTTGCCATGAAGACACCATCTTCTCAGCCAAAGTCCAGAACGAAACAAAGTTTTTTGCATGGCGCCCTTATCCTGACCGTTGGGGTTTTGATCGTCAAGCTGATCGGGGGGATGTTCAAGGTACCCCTGACCTGGGTGATCCAGGAAGAGGGGTTGGGGTACTTTAATACGGCGTACAATTTTTACAGCCCGATTTTCAGCCTTGCCACGGCAGGATTTCCCATTGCCATTGCCCGGATGGTTTCGGAAAATTATGCCCGGCGTCGCTACCGGGATATCCGTCAGATTCACCGGGCCTCCATTCCCATCTTCATTATTACGGGCTCCATTGGGCTGCTGGTGATGCTGATCGGCGCTCCTTTTTATGTCCATGCCATCGGCAATGAGGGAGCCTTGGCCTCTATGTATTTCCTGGCTCCGGCCATCCTGTTCAGTTGTTTAACGGCGATTTACCGGGGCTATTACGAAGGCTTGAGCAATATGTATCCCACAGCGATTTCGGAGATTATTGAGGCGATTTGTAAATTGGCCATCGGATTAAGTGCGGCCTATGCGGCAGTAAAGTTGGGCATGAATGAATTTTATACCGCTGGCACCGTATTTGGCCAGCCAATGGTTTCCGAGGCTTACGCGCAGAGCGCTGTCTTGCCAGCCGCCGCTGCCGCCGCTATTGGCGGGGTGACCGTAGGCTCTATTTTTGGCTATTTGTTCCTGTTGATCCGCCATAAGCGGCGGGGAGACGGTATCACCAGCCAGGAACTGCAGGAAGCGCCGGAGAGTGGTTCTTTCCGGGAGACGGTGGTCTGTCTGATTAAAACAGCTATTCCTATCGGAATTGGCGCATTGGCGGTCAATGTAGCTGGATTGGTGGATACTACCTTTTTGCAGACCCGGATTCGGGATGTGATGGCGGCCAGTCCAGATATTTTATTGGGAATGTATGATGGAATGATCCCACAAGTGAATATTGAGGCGGGAACTGTGCCAAACTTCTTATATGGGTGTTATTCCCAGGCGTTGACCCTATTTATGCTGGTTCCAGCCATTACCCAGGCTTTCGGAATCAGCGCGCTTCCCAGCGTGACGGCCGCTTGGACGGGAGGAAACCGAACGGAATTGAAAAACAGCATGGAGTCGGTTTTGCGGATTACGTGTTTGTTTTGTATTCCGGCGGGGCTGGGGATGAGTGTGATGTCGGGTCCCATTGCCCGGCTGATTTTTGGGGCGCGGGCTTCCATCCCGATCACATCCCGGGTATTGGTTATTATGGGATTGGGGGCAATTTTTGCCTCCCTCAGCACCCCCATCAATAGCATGCTCCAAGCGGTGGGCCGGGTGGATTTGCCGGTTAAAATCCTGGGGATTGGCCTGGCGATCAAGGTGGCGATCAACTATGTGTTCTCTGGAATTCCAGAAATCAACATTCTAGGAGCAGGCGCAGGCACCTTGGTTTGTTATTTACTGATCACGATATTGGGAATGATCCTGCTGTGCCGGGTGACGAAAATCCGCCCGAGTTTTTTATCGGCATTTATCAAGCCGGCGGTGTCGTCCATGGTCTGCTGCGCGGTATCGTATGTGTCTCAAACCTTGCTGGCATTGGTAATTCCTGACAAGGCCGCCACCTGCATTGCTTTGGTAATTGCTGTGATTGTATATATAATTGCGTTATTATTGTGCAAAGCAATTAGTAAAACGGACGTTTTAATGCTTCCAAAGGGGCAAAAAATTGCAAAAATACTTGAAAAACACAACTGGATAAGGTAATATAGTACACGATATCCATATTATCTTAGAGCAAGGGAGTTTGTGATTGTGGATTTTCCATTGAAAGAGCGATACAGCACGGAGGATTTATTGGAAATTGTCCGCATTCTTCGAGCTCCGGGCGGTTGTCCCTGGGATCGGGAGCAGACTCATCAAAGCATCCGTTCCAACTTTATCGAAGAAACCTATGAGGCGATTGAAGCCATTGATACCAACGATCTTGTTTTACTGCAGGAAGAGCTAGGGGATGTGCTGCTTCAGATTTTGCTTCATACCCAAATGGAAGCGGAACATGGCGGATTTACCTTTGCCGATGTGGTGGATGGAATCGCAAAGAAATTGATTGTCCGCCATCCTCATGTTTTTGGAGAGACGGTAGTCAAGGATTCCGCCGAGGTGCTGAGCAACTGGGATGAAATCAAAAAGCAGACCAAGGATCAGAAGACCCAAACCCAGGTGCTCCGCAGCGTTTCCCCGGCTTTGCCTGGATTGATGCGTAGCGCGAAAGTGCAGAAAAAGGCATTGAAGGTAGGAGAGGTGCTTCCAACATCGCCTCAGGCGGCTTTGCAGGCTGTGGAGCAGCATTTGCAACAGGTTCGCCAAGTAGTGGAACATCCAGAGGGGGACGTACAGAAAGCAGTGGGGGATCTGCTGTTTTCTGTGGTGAATGTTGCCCGGACGCTAACGCTGGAGCCGGAACATACGCTCAGCCTTGCTTGCGACCGATTTATCCATGCATTTGAAGCATGGGAACAAAAGACCTATGGGCGCAATGGAAACGATTAATTCGCGAAAAAGTTTTTTAGTAAGAACTTATGATAAAATAACGGAGGTTACAACATGAACAAGACAGAACTCATCGCAGCAGTTGCAGAGAAAGCGGAGATTTCCAAAAAGGATGCAGAAGGTGCTGTGAATGCCGTGATCGATACCATTATCGAAGCAGTCGCTTTGGAAGATAAGGTACAGATCGTTGGCTTCGGTACGTTTGAGTGCCGCACGAGGAATGAGAAGCTGGGCAAAAATCCAAGAACTGGCGAAGACATCATCATCCCTGCATCCAAGGTTCCTGCTTTCAAGGCTGGTAAAGCATTTAAGGATGCAACCAACGCATAACGTATCGAATTCTGCTTTGTTTATCAAGGCAACCTGTAGGGCTGTGACAAAAACCAGGTTCATGCTGGTTTTTTGGTTGCAGCCTTTTGTTTTCCTATTTTGGGACAGGCTGTCTATCACCCCGAAACCTGAGGAGGGAACAATATGAGATTAGACAAATATTTAAAGGTATCCCGGATCATTAAACGGCGCACCGTGGCCAATGAAGCCTGTGACGCCGGCCGTGTTTTGGTTAATGGAAAGATCGCACGGGCTTCCTACGACGTGAAGTGTGGGGATATCCTGGAGGTTCAGTTGGGAGCCCGTGCGGTGAAAGCCAAGGTCATTGCTGTCAATGAACATGCTAACCGGGAAACTGCCGCCGATTTATATGAACTTCTCCCCTAAAGTCTTGGAGAAAACTCCTTGCCATTTCTAACTTTGTAGTGACCGTAGGGGAAGACATTGTTTCTCAATTACTTGTCATAGCAAGGAATGAAAAAAGAAGAGAGGTAAGTGAACAGAAGATAAGGGTCCAAGCCTTCTTGATAGATTTGGAGAAGGCAAAAGGCCTGGGCAGAAGAGTCCCAATAAAATCTCTTTGAATACAACAGCCTCCAACGGCATACTTATTTGTATGAACTTGTTGGAGGTTGTTTTTTATGGCAATGATGATACCGGAGGAAAATAAAAAGACGCAAATTCCTCACAGCCTGATTTTGGAAAACCGCAAAGGGCTGACGGCGACTGGGGTTTCCAATGTGGACAGCTTCAATGAACAGACGATTGTGGCCTACACCAGTATGGGCGAGCTGACCATACGGGGAGAAAACCTTAGTATCAATAAATTAAATATGGAAACGGGCGAGCTGACGCTGGAAGGGGAAATTTCGTCTATGTCTTATTCGGATACGGAGTCCCAGGGAGGAAGCGGATTTTTTTCAAAGTTGTTCCGTTAACCGGCTGATCGGGAAGAAAAAGGGTGGGGGGAGTTGTCCTTGGAAGTCAATAATATGGATATCCAGTTGGTTGGGATTTTAATTTCGTTGGTTGCAGGAATTCTTTTGGCAGCGGTTTATGATACGATCAAAATCGCTCGCCTGTTGTTGTCTGGAGAAAAAAGCCATGTGGTGGTACAAGATTTTTTTTTCATGATCCTGGCTGCCTTTGTCACATACCTGGTGTCTCTGGCGGTCAGCTATGGCGTGGTACGGTTCTATGTCATTGCCTGTGAAATCATCGGCGTATGTATTTATTTTCTCACCCTGGGAATGGTCACAGAACGTTTGGCAAAATGGATTCATAAAATTTTTTGCTGGATCTTCCGTTTTTTCCGTCGTTTTTTTTTCCATCCGTTGTTTGTGTTTTTCCGTGCAATTGGACGGTGGGTTTGGTCGAAATGCGGATTTTTAAAAAAAATTACAAAAAAATTACAAAATCTCTTGAAACCAAAAGGGAATATGGTGTATAATCATTTTATAGGTTTACGCAGGAAAAAGAAAGATGGCGGCAACGAAGAGGAAGGAACGATGCAGGAGTGAAAGTGATCAACGGAAAACCAAAACGGCGGAAACGCAGTATTATTCTGCGCATTGCGCTTTTGGCTTTTGCGGTGTACATTGTTGTATCGATTGTCAACCAGCAGATTCAGATTGGCCAAAAAAAGCAGGAGTTGTCCACGGTCAGTCAGCAGTTGAACGCGCAAAATCTGAAAAATGAGGAGCTGAAAACAGCCCTGGAAACCGGCACGACGGACAGCGATGAATTCATCCAACGAAAGGCCCGTGAGGAGCTTAACTATGTGAAGCCGAATGAGCGGGTGTTTGTAAACATTGCCGGAGACTGATCGAACCTGAAGATTGAAGAGAGGAAACTAGTATTGTATGCAGCTTGAAGTGGGAGCAATCCTTGAGGGGAAAGTAACAGGAATTACAAATTTTGGCGCCTTTGTGGAATTAGGCGAAGGTAAAACCGGTATGGTACATATTTCGGAAGTGGCTCCGACCTTTGTGAAAGAGATCCGGGAATATGTGACCGAAAATCAGACTGTAAAGGTTAAGGTACTGAGCGTGGGGGAGGATGGAAAGATTAGCCTTTCCATGAAGAAGGCGGTGGAGGCTCCGCCTCGTGTCCCCAGTGCTCCTCGCAACACTTCTTCCGGTCGTCCTGGAAATTATGAGTGGCAAAGCAAGCGCAATGAGCCGGCCAGCTTTGAAGATATGCTGTCTAAGTTTAAGCAGACCAGCGACGAAAAAATGTCTGCTTTAAAGAAGGGAATGGAATCCAAACGCGGCGGCTTCTCCAGACATGGCTCCGGTCAATCCAGATAAACAATTCAGCGGGGTGGCAGCACTCCGCTTTTTTGTTTCTTAATTTTAAATGGAAAGGAGAAAAGGAGCATGGCTCTGAAAATTCGGATGGAAACTCCCTTGGAGTGGGAAACTGTGGAAAAGGTAGTGCAGGAAGCTTTTGAAACGGCGGAGCATACCGACCATCAAGAACATCGATTGGTACATCGGCTGCGGGAAAGCGCTGCCTTTCTTCCCCCTCTTTCTTTGGTGGCAGAAAAGGAGGGCCGGATTGTCGGCCATATTTTGTTTACAAAAGTGCAGGTAGAAGGAAAGATTTTGCTGGCGCTGGCCCCGGTTTCGGTTCTGCTCGAAGAGCGAAATCGGGGAATTGGAAGCCGTTTGATTCAGGAAGGCCATAAACGGGCGGCGGCATTGGGGTATCCTGGCGTCATTGTACTGGGACATGCCGCTTATTATCCGAGGTTTGGTTATCGGCCAGCAGAAGAGTATGGAATTGCCGCTCCCTTTCCAGTACCGCACGACTGTTTTTTAGTCAAAGAGTTGCAGGAAAATCGTCTAAGCCAAGTCCAGGGAACAGTGGAATACGCAAAAGAATTTTTTGAGGAATCATAAAAGAGTTAGAAAGGATAGATCGACGCATCATGCTAGTAATCAATGGAACCATACATACCATGGCAGGAGAAACGATTGAACACGGTTTTCTTCGGGCTATGGATGGGATTATCACAGAAATTGGACACTTGGAAAATGGTGAAAAAATAATACACGACAACTGGGCAGTTCCTGAGAGTCAGGAAGAAAATGAAACTATTTGGGATCTGCAAGGGGCAGATGTATATCCTGGTTTTATTGACGCCCACACCCATATTGGCATGTGGGAGGATGGGCTGGATTTTGAAGGAGACGATGGCAACGAAGATACGGACCCAATCACGCCCCAGCTCCGAGCTGTGGATGCGATCAACCCGTTAGACCGGTGTTTTCAGGAAGGATTGGAAGCTGGTATTACCACAGTGATCAGTGGTCCGGGAAGTGCCAATCCCATAGGCGGGCAGTTGGTTGCCATGAAAACCAGCGGTACCTGTATCGACCGGATGCTAGTAAAAGCGCCGGTTGCCATAAAGATGGCGCTGGGGGAAAATCCTAAGAATGTTTACCATGGGAAAAACCAATCCCCAGTAACCCGGATGGCCACCGCCGCCCTGATTCGGGAACAGCTTTTTAAAGCCCGTTCCTATTGGGAGGATTTGCAGCGGGCGGAAGAATCCGCCAAAAGCGACGACCCGGATACCGAAGAGTTTGACAAGCCGGAATTTGATATCAAATGTGAGGCATTGCTTCCAGTTTTAAAGAGGGAAATCCAAGTGCATTTTCATGCCCATAGGGCGGATGATATCTTTACCGCTATTCGTTTGGGTAAGGAATTTGATCTGGATTATGTGATTGTCCACGGGACCGAAGGCCACTTGATTGCGGAGGACTTGAAAGAAGAAGGGATTGCAGTATTGTCTGGGCCGTTCCTTTCAGATCGCTCTAAGCCGGAGCTGCGGAATTTGACACCAAAATGTCCGGGGATTTTGTCTAAGGCCGGGGTTCCCTTGGCGATTGTTACCGACCACCCTGTGATCCCTCTCCAGTATCTGTCCTTGTGTGCAGGATTGGCGGTGCGGGAAGGGATGAGCCTGGAGGAAGCATTGCGGGCAATTACCTGCAATCCAGCGAAGATTTGCCGAATTGACCACCGGGTAGGGTCCCTTGAAGTGGGCAAGGATGCAGATTTGGTGGTTTTCCGCGCGAATCCTTTGGAATTGGCTTCAAAACCGGAAATGGTGTTTGTGCGTGGCAAGCGGGTGGTATAAGAATCTTGAAATACTCGCTTGCTAATCTGCCATATTCATGGAGGAAAAAGAAAGGAGAAGACAAATGCGCGAAATTGATGTAATGGAAATTACCAAGGCGGTGAAGCGACTTTGTGTGGAAGCGAACCGGGTTTTGCCGCGGGATTTGGAGCAATCCATTTGCGCTTCGGCAGCACGGGAAAATAACCCGACCGGAAAGGCGATTTTACAGGACTTGTGCGCCAATATGGATGCGGCGCGGGAGCTGCAAATTCCGGTATGCCAGGATACCGGAATGGCGGTGGTGTTTTTAGAGGTTGGCCAGCAGGTGGCACTGGTGGGCGGAAGCCTGGAGGAAGCCGTTCATGAGGGCGTGCGCCAAGGCTATGTGGAGGGGCTGCTTCGCTGTTCCATCGTAGCCGACCCTCTCCGCCGGGTGAATACCAACGACAACACGCCGGCGGTGATCCACACCCGGATTGTGGACGGAGACCGAGTGTCTATTACCGTATCGCCCAAGGGGTTTGGCAGCGAAAACATGAGCCGGATGAACATGTTTACCCCATCAGCTAGCCGGCAGGATATTGTGGATTATGTGGTGGAGGTAGCTCGCCTGGCCGGGAGCAATCCCTGCCCTCCGATGGTGCTGGGGGTCGGAATCGGCGGCGATTTTGAGCTGTGCGCTTACTTGGCGAAAAAAGCCCTGTGCCGGAATGTCTCCGAAGGGAACCCTGATCCGTTTTATCAGGAAATGGAACGGGATATTCTCCAGGCAGTCAACCAGTTGGACATCGGTCCCCAAGGTTTTGGCGGCAATACAACGGCGCTGTCGGTGGCGATTGAGACATATCCCACCCATATTGCAGGGCTTCCTGTGGCGGTAAATGTAGGCTGTCACGTAACCCGTCATAAAAATCTTACAATTTAACAATTTATTCTTTTCTTTATTTGGTAACTATGTTATAATAAGATTACGGAAAGGAATTCCAAAAAAGAATGACGACCGTGAATTTTAAATTGTTAAGGGGTTGTTGGTATGAAAATTACAATTACCGGCAGAAAAGTCAACTTACGAGATAATTTTAAGCAATTGGTACATAAAAAACTGTCCCGTTTTGACAAAATCTTTGAAGAAAACGCAGAAGCTCTGGTTGTCGTAACCGTGGAGCACAACCGTCAAACCGTGGAAATTACGATTCGGCAGCCAGGTATGATCTGCCGCGCGGAATCTACTGATTTTGAAATGAACGACGCTCTCGACCAAGTGATCAGCGCCCTTGGCAGACAAATCCGCAAAAATAAAACTAAGCTGGAAAAGAAAATCCATCATTCCGGCGCTTTGGATCAATATGTCCAAGAGTATTTCAACAGCGAGGACCCGGATGAAAAGAAGGATACTTATGATGTGGTAAAAACCAAAAAGTTCTTCGTCAAGCCGCTGAATATTGACGAGGCGATTCTCCAGATGAATTTGTTGGGCCATGAATTCTTCATGTTCCGCAATGAGGAGAGCGGGGAAATCAATGTGGTTTATAAAAGAAATGACGGCGCATATGGTTTGTTAGTGCCAGAAGAGGAATAATAAAGGTTGGGAGGGGCTGCGTCACGGCGTAGCCCCTCTTTGTAACCGCAGGAACAGCTATTCAGTAACGGAGTGTGTGAACTTTATGGATCGAATCAAATTAGTGTGCCCTTGCCTTTTGGGGGTAGAAGGGCTGGTAGCAGATGAATTGCGCGCGATGGAAGCGCAGAATGTGGAGCCTCAGAACGGTCGGGTGCTGTTTGAGGGAGACGCTTCCCTATTAGCTAGGGCCAATTTAGGCTCCCGCTACAGCGAACGCGTGTTGGTGCAGATGGGTTCGTTTTCCGCCCGTACCTTTGAGGAGTTGTTCCAAGGGGTCAAGGGATTGCCCTGGGAGCGGTGGATTGGGGAAAAGGACATTTTCCCAGTGAAGGGCCGCTCCTTGAGCTCCAAGCTTTCCAGTGTGCCGGACTGCCAGTCCATCATCAAAAAGGCGATTGTGGAGCGGCTCAAGCAAAAGTATCACGTTTCCTGGTTTGAGGAAACTGGGACCTTGTATCAAGTGCAGTTTCTGATTTTGAAAGACCAAGTTAATGTGATGATCGATACCTCTGGCCCAGGGTTGCATAAACGGGGATACCGGGCCAATTCTACCGAGGCTCCTATTAAAGAAACCCTTGCCGCGGCTATGGCTCATTTGTCCCGGGTGCGGGCGGATGGCAATGTGGTGGACCCGTTTTGTGGATCGGGTACAATCTTGATCGAGTCCGCTTTGTATGCCTTGAATATTGCGCCGGGGCTTCGCCGCAGCTTTGCAGCGGAAAACTGGGATCAGATTGACCCAAAAGTATGGCAGGGGGAAAAAGAGCGGGCGCAGGATTTGGTGCGCCGGGACGCCCAGTTCCAGGGGTTCGGATATGACATTGACGGCGCGGCGGTGTCCCTGGCTTTGGCAAACGCAAAAAAGGCAGGCGTCATTGGGAATATCCGAGCCGAAAAGCGGGATATCCGGGATTTCCAAACCATGACGGATCGGGGATATGTGATCTGCAATCCGCCTTATGGGGAACGCTTGCTGGATGTCCAGCAGGCGGAGGAAATTTATAAGGTGATGGGACAGGTGTTTGAGCGTAAGCCACGGTGGAGTTACTCTATCATCAGCCCGGACGAGACGTTTGAGGAATGTTTTGGCCGCAAGGCGGACCGCCGCCGCAAGCTGTATAACGGCATGATTAAGTGCCAGTTGTATTTGTACTTTAAATAATGTGATGATTGGCTGATCCATTGCCTCATTATCTAGAGAGCCCTTCCAGGGGATTTCTGTTTCTTTTCCTTGTCTTTCAAGGTTAAAGAGACGAAAGCAATGGCGAGCGACCGGAAAATCGGAACAGATCCTGTTTGTTAGAAGAAACAAACAGGATTTTTTTCATGCGATTTGTTCAAAAATAATCCCTACTATCCAGAAATTATGATTGATTTCCCTCCTTTTTTTTGGCAAAGGCAAGTGCTATAATAAAAAAGAAAAGAAAATTTGTCGATTGTTTTGGAGGCGATAAGGCAATGTTGGAAGAAATGTTAAAGTTTAATCGGGAATTTGTTGCGAATCGTGGGTATGAAAAATATCCAACCGACAGCAAGTATCCCGATAAAAAGATTGCCATTGTCACATGTATGGATACCCGTTTGACGGAGTTGTTGCCCGCTGCGTTAGGAATCAAAAACGGCGATGTGAAAATTATTAAAAATGCTGGCGGCGTGATTTCTCATCCCTTCGGCAGTGTAGTGCGCAGCTTACTGGTGGCGATTTATGATTTAGGTGTGACGGAAGTCATGATCGTCGGCCATTCTGACTGCGGAGCCAAGCACATGGACAGTAAGGCCATGATTCAGAAGATGAAGGAGCGGGGCATTTCCGAAGACAGCCTCAAGCTGATTGACTTTTGCGGCGTAAATTTTGATACTTGGCTGTGCGGCTTTGAGGATCTGGAAACCTCCGTGCGGGAGGGCGTGGATTTGCTGAGGAACCACCCGTTGATTCCAAAGGATGTGACGGTAAAAGGTTTTCTGATTGATTCCCACACAGGAGCCCTTACTGCAGTAGAGGCAGGTTAAGCGGTATTTTTATGAAAAAGAGAAAACACACAGAGAATGGCTCTCTGTGTGTTTTTTGTTTCCCAATTCATTATATCTAAGAGCCTGCAAGTAACGGCCAAACGATTGATAGGAAGATCACTCATTTATTTACCCAAACGAATCATTTCGTCGATACAGATCCGGGCTTTTGCAATTTCTTCTGGGGTCATAATGATTTCTTCACCGCCTTGCCCCCGCATAGCATTGTAGACATCCATGAGGGTGGTCAGCTTCATGTTGGGGCAAATCAGCTTTTTGGAAAGAAGATAAAAGGTTTTATCTGGACAGGCATATTGCAAGTGTTCTGCAATGCTGATTTCGGTACCGATCACAAACTCCTTGTGGTCGGATTGCTTGGCATATTCCAAGATGCCGGAGGTAGAGCCGATATAGTCGGCGTATTGCAGCACTTCCGGGGTACACTCTGGGTGCACCAGGAGCTGGGCCTTTGGGTGTTTTTCCAAGGCTGTTTCTACTTCCATCATATCCACAGAAGCGTGAACCGGACAGCAACCTTGCAGAAGTTTCAGCTTCTTTTCCGGCACTTGTTTTTGTACGTAGGTGCCCAGGTTGCAGTCGGGGATGAAAAGGATTTCTTCTTCTTCCAGCGCTTTGACGATCTTGACTGCTGTGGATGAGGTAACGCATACATCACATACTGCTTTGAGGGCGGCTGTGGTATTGATGTATGCAACTACTTTATATTCTGGATGTTGGGCCTTAATGGATTCGATCATCGAAGGCTCGATTTGTTCCGCCATCGGGCAGCCGGCGTCGGGAGTGACTAAGACGACGGTTTTATCCGGCGCCAGAATTTTGGCGGTTTCCGCCATGAACCGCACCCCCGCCACCAAAATCGTGTCGGCGTCAGTATGCTGCGCGGCCAAACTCATTTGAAAGGAATCCCCCACGAAATCGGCGATTTCCGTGATATCTTTGTTTTGGTAGCTGTGGGCCAGAAGAAAGATATTGTTTTCTTCTTTCATCTGCAAAATACTTTGCTGGATTTGTTGAATCATGATCGTTTTCCTCGCATTTTCCAAATTTTTATTCGTTTTCCTTTATCATAATCGAATCTTCGGGGTTCTGTCAATAACAATGCGGAAGGGGAAAACAAGACAAAGCCGTCTGGATGATCCTAATTTGTAAATAATTTATTAAAATGGATGATTTATCCAAAAAGGGGTTGATTTTTTCTCCATAAGGCGATAAAATAGAAACAGAACTTAGCACTCGAATCTATAGAGTGCTAATCCAACGGATTTCCCGTTGTTCATTTTGTTAATTCAGATTTCTTTTCAGGAGGAATGATTACTATGACGATTAAACCACTTTCCGACCGCGTACTCATCAAGATGGCAGAGGCTGAGGAAACCACCAAGAGCGGCATTGTGCTGGCTGGCGCTTCCAAAGAGAAACCACAGGTTGCCGAGGTCATCGCAGTAGGTCCTGGCGGCCTGGTGGATGGCAAAGAAGTGTTCATGTATGTGAAGGCTGGCGACAAGGTGATTTGCAGCAAGTATGCCGGTACCGAAGTGAAATTGGATGGGGAAGAATACATCATTGTCCGTCAAGGTGATATTCTGGCTGTGGTGGAATAAGATTCCCACAGGATCACGCATACAATTTTTTGATTGCATTTGAACTAGGAGGATTTTAAATTATGGCAAAAGAAATTATTTACGGCGAAGACGCAAGAAAAGCCCTGTTGAGCGGTATCAATCAACTGGCAGATACGGTAAAAATTACCCTAGGCCCAAAAGGCTGCAACGTGGTTTTAGATAAAAAATTCGGCGCGCCCCTGATTACCAACGACGGCGTGACCATTGCGAAGGAAGTCGAGCTGGACGACCCCTTTGAGAATATGGGCGCCCAATTGGTCAAAGAGGTTTCGATCAAAACCAATGATGTAGCTGGCGACGGTACCACCACCGCAACCCTGTTAGCACAAGCTTTGATCCGCGAGGGTATGAAGAATGTGACCGCAGGCGCAAATCCTATGATTCTTCGCAAAGGTATCCAGACTGCAGTGGACGCAGCAGTGGAGAACCTAACGGCAAACTCCAAAAAAGTAAGCGGCTCTGAGGATATTTGCCGAGTTGCTACCATTTCCGCTGCTGATGAATTTGTTGGCAAGCTGATTGCAGAAGCGATGGAGAAAGTAACCGCAGACGGCGTGATCACCGTGGAGGAATCCAAAACCGCAGAAACCTATTCCGAGGTTGTTGAGGGTATGATGTTTGACCGCGGCTATATCACCCCTTACATGGTAACGGATACCGATAAAATGGTTGCGGTTCTGGATGACGCTCTGGTTTTGGTGACGGACAAGAAGATTTCAAACATTCAGGAGATTCTGCCCTTGCTGGAGCAAATTGTACAGACTGGTAAGAAACTGCTGATCATTGCAGAGGATGTGGAAGGCGATGCGCTGACCAACCTGATTCTGAATAAGCTGCGGGGTGTGTTCACCTGTGTAGCCGTGAAAGCCCCTGGTTTTGGTGACCGCAGAAAAGAAATGCTCCGCGACATTGCAACCTTGACCGGTGCGCAAGTGATCACCGAGGAACTGGGCTTAGATCTGAAGGAAACCACTTTGGATCAACTGGGCAGCGCACGTCAAATCAAGGTGGACAAAGAGAACACCATCATTGTAGATGGCGCAGGCAACCAAGAGGAGATCAAAGCGCGCGTACAGCAAATCCGCGCACAGATTGAAACGACCACTTCCGATTTTGACCGGGAGAAGCTCCAAGAGCGTTTGGCAAAATTGGCTGGCGGCGTGGCTGTCATTAAGGTTGGCGCAGCGACCGAAGTGGAGATGAAAGAAAAGAAGCTCCG
This sequence comes from Clostridiales bacterium, assembly GCA_022801595.1. Classification (GTDB taxonomy): domain Bacteria; phylum Bacillota; class Clostridia; order Oscillospirales; family Acutalibacteraceae; genus UMGS1071. The sequence goes on from JAAWSO010000013.1 coordinate 24,139, forward strand.
CATTGAGGATGCTTTGGCTGCTACCCAGGCTGCTGTCGAAGAGGGCATCGTAGCAGGCGGGGGCGTGGCTTTGCTGAACGCGGCTCCTGCGGTGGAGAAGCTGATTTCCGGTGCGGAAGGCGATGAGAAAACCGGCCTGCAAATCGTGCTGAAGGCCTTGGAGGAGCCGGTTCGTCAGATCGCAGCCAATGCGGGCTTGGAAGGTTCTGTGATCGTTGCGAACATCAAGGCGAAAAATCAGGTGGGCTACGGTTACAATGCCTTGACTGACGAGTATGCTGACATGCTGACTGCCGGCATTGTAGACCCAACCAAGGTAACCCGTTCTGCTTTGCAGAATGCTGCATCGGTAGCGGCAATGGTTTTGACTACCGAGTCTCTGATTGCAGATAAGAAGGAGCCGGCAGGTGCGGCTCCAGCAATGCCGATGGACCCAGGCATGGGCGGCATGTATTAATGGATCGGGAAAGCCCTGGAACTCCTTAGGGCTTCCGTTATAAAAACCCCCGGCATTTCACAACCGTGAGCGCCGGGGGTTTTTGGTTGGCAGGTGTATAAAAAGAGGAAGTACGTGAATCTTGACGTCCTTCCTTTTTTTATTGTCTATTTTGCAGTCCTTCCATATATGCCGTTACTTTTTTCTTTAAAAAATTGATTACCTGTAATACAGGTAATCATTATATCATATACGGGTATTACTTGCAAAATTTTCCTGTAAAATTTATTTGGGAGTGTGGCAATATGATGCGATGAAAAGGGGTTAGGGTCCGAGAGATAAAACTTCTCATTGGCTTATGTACGCTTATGGGAGAGATGGGCCATCCACGACCGTTATTTTGGAATGTATCATTCAGCAAAAAAATGCTATGATCAGATGATGGAGGAGAGGGGGAAGAAGAATTCCGAGGGATGACCTAGGTGGAAAAAGGAGGTGGAGCGAATGCAAGCTAGACAGCCCCGGCGAAGAAGGGCATTTTTCCGTCGGATATTACAACGCATCCCCCTATTCTTCGTGGAAATTTGACATTTTTCCTCTATTTTCGAAATTGGAATTATTTGAACGTCAAACTTTGATATAATTACCAATATATTAAAGTTGTGTGAAGCGAGGGTGATTATTTTGAAAAACAAAGCGACCATTCTTTTCTTTCTTTGCGCGTTAGCTGGCATCGCGCTCGGCGTATTTTTCCTAATTTTCGGATTAAAAATGGGGACCCCCGAGGATCAAACCCAATATCTGGCCGCAGAAGGTTATATGGAAGATTATGATATGGACCCTTGGGAGAGAGAAATTTATTCGCAGTCTCCCGGCAGTGTACAGATGAATCAAAGCGGCCAAGAAGCAGCGACGATGGTCTGTAAGACCATTTATATCTGTGTCGGCAGCGTATTAGCGTTTGTATCCACATGTTTTGCTGCGATGATCGTGGTGAAACTTGCCCAAGAAGAGGAAGAAAACCAAGCGAAATAAATTTATATTGGCTTTCCTATCCAAAAGGGGCGGCCATGTATTCATAGAAGATGGCGTCAAAACGGGAATTGCTTTTGGGCAATGCCCGTTTTTTGTTTGCCTCAAGCGGCCGTGGACGGGAATCCCCGGGAAGGCAGGCTGAGAGAGGATAAAAATACAGGGAAGTTGATTCAGTTTTATAAGAAATTTGGCGAAATTTGGCGATGTTTCTGGAGGAAATCACGAAAAATTACTTTTCCAGCTCACATCTATTGAATTTATCCTGGGAATGACATACAATAATAATAAGATTATCGGCTGGAGGTGGAGCAAAGTGAACAGAAACTTTCTCTGCTTCCCTGCGGCAGTTTCCATTTTTTGTCATCCAACCTCATAGAAGGCTACGTCGTCTTTTCGCCGTAGCCTGTTTTTATTGGGGATCGGGTTGTGGACGCCCAGGAAAGTCCGGTTTTATGATGAAATAGGATGAGGAGAGAATGCAAGTATGTTGAATGGTAAAAAGGTAGCGGTTATCATGGGAAGCGACAGTGATTTTCCGGTTGTTTCGGCCGCGGTAAAACGGTTGAAAGCGTTGGAGATCCCTTGCGAGGTCCATGTGATGTCGGCCCACCGCACCCCGGACGCCGCCGCTGATTTTTCCAAGCATGCCAAGGAAAATGGGTTTGGCGTGATCATTGCCGCTGCTGGAAAAGCAGCTCATCTGGGCGGCGTGTTGGCTGCCCATACCACCCTCCCGGTGATTGGCATTCCAGTGAAATCTTCTACGCTGGATGGGCTGGACGCTTTGCTGGCTACCGTACAAATGCCAAGCGGGATTCCGGTAGCGACCGTGGCCATTGACGGCGCAGATAACGCTGCGATTTTGGCCGCGCAAATGCTGGCGTTGTCCGACGAAGCGTTAGCAAATAAGCTGGCTGACCTGAAACGCCAAATGGAAGAAGGCGTGGCCAAAAAGGACCAAGCGATTCAGGATGCGGTAAAAGCGCTGTAAGGAATAAAGGAAAGGTTAGGAGAAATCGAAACGATGAAAAGTTTTAGTGAAAGCTATAAGGCGGCGGGCGTCGATGTGACCGCTGGCTATGAAGCAGTAGAGCGGATGAAAACCCACGTAGCACGGACCAAGATTCCAGGCGTTTTGTCCGGGATCGGCAGTTTTGGCGGTTTGTTCCAGCCCAACCTCGCTGGAATGAAAGAGCCGGTTTTGGTTTCTGGAACCGATGGCGTTGGCACTAAGCTGCGCCTGGCTTTTTTGATGGACAAGCATGATACCATCGGTATTGATTGCGTGGCCATGTGCGTCAACGATGTGATTTGCTGCGGAGCGCAGCCGCTGTTTTTCCTGGATTATTTGGCAGTGGGTAAGAATTTTCCCGAGCGGGTTGCTCAGATCGTTTCTGGGGTGGCCGATGGTTGTGTCCAATCCAATTGCGCTTTAATCGGCGGCGAGACTGCGGAAATGCCTGGCTTTTATCCAGAAGAGGAATATGATCTGGCCGGTTTCTGCGTTGGCATGGTGGACAAAGAAAAGATGATCGACAGCTCTCAAATGGAGGCCGGCGACGTAATTCTGGGCTTGCAATCCTCCGGCGTTCATTCCAATGGTTTTTCTTTGGTGCGCAAGATTTTCAACGTCAACAAAGAAACCCTATCCCAGTCCTATGAGGAACTGGGCTGCACCTTAGGCGAGTCCTTGCTGACCCCAACCCGGATTTATGTCCGTTCCATACTGGCTTTGCTGGAGAAATGCCAGGTGAAGGCGATTTCCCACATTACCGGCGGCGGATTCTATGAAAATATTCCACGAATGATGAAGGAAGGGCTGACTGCGGAAATCAAAAAAGCCTCCTTCCCAACCCTGCCGATTTTTGACTTGATTCAAAAGGTGGGCGATGTACCGGAGCACGATATGTATAACACCTTTAATATGGGAATTGGCATGGCGATTGTGGTGCCGGCTGCTCAAGCAGAGGAAGCGTTGGCCCAACTGAAATCTACCGGGGAAACTGCATTTGTGATCGGCAAAGTGGAAGCCGGGGATGAGGGTGTTATCCTATGCTAAAAATTGCGGTTTTGGTTTCCGGAGGGGGAACCAACCTTCAGGCGATCATTGACGCGCAGCAGCGAGGGGAAATCATCAATGGTGAAATCGCCTGTGTGATTTCCAGTAAGACCACGGCTTATGCCTTGGAGCGGGCGAAAAAAGCAGGCCTCGCCACCGAAGTATTGCTGCGCAAGCAGTTTGCCACCATGGAGGACTATGACGCGGCGTTGTTGGGGTTGCTAGAAAAATACCAGATTGACTTAATTGTGTTGGCTGGCTTTATGACCATTATCAGCGACAACATCGTCAGCCATTATCCCAATCAGATTATGAATATTCACCCCTCCCTGATTCCCTCCTTTTGTGGCGATGGATTTTATGGCCTGCATGTCCACGAAGCGGTTTTAGAAAAGGGAGTAAAAGTCACCGGCGCCACGGTTCATTTTGTGAATGAAATTTGTGACGGCGGCCCAATTATTCTGCAAAAAGCCGTGGAGGTGCAGCAGGAGGATACGCCGGAAACCCTCCAGCTTCGGGTGATGGAGCAGGCAGAATGGAAGATTTTGCCACAGGCCATTTCTCTGTTTTGTCAAGGAAGACTGGAAGTTTCTGGGACACAGGTGAAAATTGTATAAATATAAGTTTTGTTGAATAAAAATACCAGAGGAGAAGTAGCATGGAATTGAACTGTTTATCCGAGTATCTCAGCGGAAATCGTTATCCAGGCCGCGGAATTTTGCTGGGCAAACACGTGGACGGCAAGTCTGCGGTAATCGCCTATTTCATCATGGGACGCAGCGAAAACAGCCGAAATCGGGTGTTTGTGGAGGATGGCCAAGGGATCAAAACCAAGGCTTTTGATGAGTCTAAGTTGACCGATCCATCCCTCATTATTTATGCCCCAGTTCGGGTACTGGACAAGACCACCGTTGTGACCAATGGCGATCAAACCGATACGGTTTATGAGGCTTTGCAGGTAGGAAAAACCTTTGAGGAAGCCTTACGTACCCGTACCTTTGAGCCGGACGCTCCCAATTTTACCCCTCGTATTTCTGGACAAGTTTTGGCAGATGGAGATCTTTCGTATAAGATGTCCATTTTAAAAAGCGACAATGGCAGAGAAGAATCGGTTTTGCGTTTCTTTTATGAATACGATGAACCGATCAATGGGGAAGGTCATTTCATCCACACTTATCAGTGTGACGGAAACCCGATTCCATCCTTTGAAGGGGAGCCGGTTCGAGTGAAGGTGGAGGGGGACATTGATACCTTTACCTCCAATATTTGGAATAGTCTGAATGCGGACAATAAAGTTTCGTTGTTTACCCGGTTTATTGACTTGAAAACTGGGGAAACTCAAAGCAGAATCTTGAATAAAAATCAGTAAAAGGAGAGGGAGACAATATGGCGAATAAATTGATGCTAAAGTATGGCTGCAACCCCAATCAAAAACCATCTTGTATTTTTATGCAGGATGGCAGCGATTTACCCATTCAGGTACGGAATGGAAATCCAGGCTATATCAACTTTCTCGACGCTTTCAATAGCTGGCAGTTGGTGAAGGAATTGAAGCAGGCCACTGGGTTGCCGGCGGCGGCTTCCTTTAAGCATGTCAGTCCGGCTGGGGCCGCAGTTGCGGTTCCTCTCTCCGATGTACTCAAGAAAATTTATTTTGTGGATGATCTGGAGCTTTCTCCCATTGCGACTGCCTATGCCAGAGCACGCGGCGCAGACCGTATGTCCTCCTACGGCGATTTTGTGGCTTTATCCGATCCATGCGACGTACAAACGGCTACCTTATTGGCTCGGGAGGTTTCCGATGGTGTGATTGCCCCAGGCTATACCGCTGAAGCGTTGGAGATTCTCAAGACCAAGCGGAAAGGCACCTATAATGTGATTCAGATCGACGAAAATTACCGGCCGAATCCCATTGAGCATAAAGATGTGTTCGGCATTACCTTTGAACAGGGTCGCAATGAGATTTGCATCAGCAAGGATATGCTGACCAATTTTCCGACTAAGAATCAACAGTTCCCAGCAGAAGCGGAGCGGGATTTGCTTCTGGCTTTGATTACGCTGAAGTATACCCAATCCAATTCGGTTTGCTATGCTAAGGATGGCCAGGCTATCGGCATCGGTGCAGGCCAGCAATCCCGGATTCATTGCACCCGTTTGGCGGGCAATAAAGCGGATATTTGGTTCCTGCGGCAGCATCCAAAAGTATTAAATCTACCGTTTAAAAAGGATATTCGTCGCCCGGATCGGGACAATACCATCGACGTTTATATTTCGGACGATTACATGGATGTTTTGGCTGACGGAATGTGGCAAAATTTCTTTGACACTTGTCCAGAGCCCTTGACCAGAGAGGAAAAGCGGGATTGGCTCAATCAGCAAACCGGTGTTTCTCTGGGTTCGGATGCATTCTTCCCGTTTGGCGATAACATTGAGCGTGCTCATCGCAGCGGTGTGTCTTACATTGCCCAAGCGGGTGGTTCTATCCGTGACGACCATGTCATTGAGACCTGTGATAAATATGGAATCGCTATGGCATTTACTGGAGTGAGGTTATTTCACCATTAATTTAGAATATTTTTTATGAAAAGTCCAGAATGAAGGATTGAGTGGTAACAATGAAAATTTTAGTGATTGGCGGCGGCGGAAGGGAGCATGCTATCATCCGCAAGCTGCTGGAAAGTCCCCGGGTGGAAAAAATCTATTGCGCGCCAGGTAACGGCGGTATTTCCTGCGATGCTCAGTGTGTGGACATCAAGGCTATGGACATAGACGGCGTAGTAGCTTTTGCGAAGGAAAATGCCGTGGACTTGGTATTTGTAGCGCCGGATGACCCATTGGCGGCCGGTATGGTAGATGCTTTGGAACAAGCTGGCATCTCTGCTTTTGGCCCTCGCGCCAATGCAGCGATCATTGAAAGCAGTAAGGTATTTTCTAAAAATTTAATGAAAAAATATCATATTCCAACCGCCGGTTATGAGGTGTTTGACAATTCCCAGGCAGCATTGGATTATATCAAACAAAACAATGTTTATCCTGTTGTAGTGAAGGCTGACGGTTTGGCATTGGGCAAGGGCGTGATCATTGCAGCGGATTACCAGCAGGCTGAGGATGCGGTTCACTCCATCATGGACGACAAAATCTTTGGCTCGTCGGGCAACCAGATTGTGGTGGAGGAATTCATCACAGGCCCTGAGGTATCCGTGCTGGCGTTTACTGATGGCAAGACTCTGAAGCCCATGGTTTCTTCTAAGGATCACAAGCGAGCTTTGGATCATGACCAGGGCCTGAATACTGGAGGCATGGGTACTATCAGCCCCAATCCTCACTATGACCAAGCCATGGCAGAACTTTGTAGCCGCACAATCTTTTTACCTACCATTGAGGCTATGGCGAAAGAGGGGAGACCCTTTAAAGGCTGTTTGTATTTTGGCTTGATGCTGACCAAAGATGGCCCCAAGGTGATCGAATATAACTCCCGTTTTGGCGATCCAGAAACCCAGGTGGTTCTGCCAAGACTGAAAACCGACCTAGTGGATATTCTGTTGGCTGTGGTGGACGAACGTCTGGATGAGATCGAAATCCAATGGTCGGACGATGCAGCGGCCTGTGTGGTGATGGCTTCGGGTGGTTATCCGTCATCTTATCAAAAGGGCATTGAAATGTTCGGGATGGATGAGAATGGCCAAGTAGAAGGCGCGACTATTTATCACGCTGGAACAATTAAAAAAGAGGGAAAATTTTTCACCAATGGCGGCCGGGTTTTGGGCGTTACCGCTACCGGGAAAACATTGGATGAATCCTTGGAGAAAGCCTATTGCGCAGTGAAGAAAATTTCCTTTGAGGGCGCTCATTACCGAACGGATATCGGAAAATAAAATCGGATAAAAAGAAATGCTGTAGGATGGATTGTCCCACAGCATTTTTTTATTGATTTTCTTCTTTTTCTGCGTTGGCTAAGCTGCGCTCCAGCCAGGCTTCCGCAATATCCATGGCCAAATACAAGCCGTTTTTTTCACTGGTTTTTACAATTTGTTTCCGGGTGCGGATGGTTGGATCGGTGTACATCAACTGAACCGTAACTTTATCAGCAATTTCCTTGTCCGCCACAATTTTTTTGCTTTTGATGTCCATTTTGATCACGTATTTATCTTTCATACTGCCGTAATAAATGGTATCGCCGCAGCGTACCAGAGGTTTGCCCTTATAGGTTTGGAATTCGCTTTTGGTTTTCACGTCGTTCGCTTTTTTTGTGCTCATAGATTAGCCTCCCTCGCTTATTACCAATTTCTGTATCGTGTTATTATATCATAAAAATAGGTAGGAAACAAGTGGAATTCTGTTGCTCCCTGTTATCATAGGTACTGCTGGGATATCACTTTGTCTATTTTAGGAACAATTCTTGCAGCATTCAATCGTATCGTGCAATGAAGTGGTGGAAATACAAAAGGGAAGCAAGGGATTTGGCTGGTTCTTTTTCTGGTTTTTCCATGCTGAAGGTAGAGAGTTCTATGGTTTGGAAGAAGAAAAATGATCGGAGATTTCTGACGTTTCCGCTTTGGCATTGGTTTGACGCTGACACATTTTTCTCCAGTTGATAAAACCATAGAGATCGTTTATAAAAAAGATGACAAAACAAATGATGACAGATAGATAGGAGAGATCGGTCGTCGTGGCCAGCGACCATAAAAGAATTAAAATCAGGTCATTGGCGGCATAGGCCAACGCAAAATACGCACTTCGACGGAACGTCAAATAAGCGGCAAGGAAACTTGTGGACACGGAAATCGTACTCGGGATTAAGTTTGCTGTATGAAATGCTTTTAAAATAAAATAAAAAATCACGGTTACGGCGGCGGTAAGAGCGATCATGACAATAATTTCTTTACCTTTTAAGCGGTTCACTCGGACCTCGGATTTGTTTCCGTCATATGGATTTCGTATCCAGGAAATAAAAGAAAAAACCGCCATAGGCAAGGTCATACCCAGATAGGTGATCATTTCCCCATAGTAGGCAAAGGCAAATGACAGGATACCATATAGGATACTAAATGCTATCATCAGTAATTGGCCGAAGGGATTGCCTTTGGCACAAAAAATCAGGGAGGTGGCTCCGATTAAAGAGGCGGCTAGCGTTAGATAATTTTCCCGGTCAAAAAGAAAAAAAGACAGCAAAATCAGGAAAACGGAGGAACCCCATAAGATCATTTCACCTTTGCTGAAAGAGTGGAGCAAGGATTGAATTTTTTTCATAGAAACCTCCAAAAAAGCATCCGTAGACATATCTTCTAAGACCTAACGATGTGTAAACGAATGCTCTGCATTTCTACCCGGTGGCAGTTATCTTTTGTTTTGCACATTATACCTTACAAGTGGGCGAAAGTCAACCATAAATTTCTCTTTTTTGTTGGGAAAAGAAAGGAATAAAAAGAAAACTGTCTGCTTCATCTCTATGAATTAGCAGGCAGCTTTTCGAGAAATTATTCGCCCAGATATGATTTCAACAAGACCTGTAGCAATTCATCCCGGTCAACCCGACGGATTAAACTGCGGGCATTGTTATGAGTCGTAATATATGTTGGATCTTCCGAGAGGATATAGCCCACGATTTGGTTAATGGGATTGTATCCTTTTTCTTTCAGAGCATCATAAACGGTGGTGATAATCTTTTTGATGTCACCTTCACGGTCACTCTCAAAGGAAAACGTCATAGTCATATCAAGCATTTGTCAACACCCCCGCATCGTTTCAGTAATTCATCACTTTTATGATACAACATATTGAACAAAATTACAAGTGTAAATTGAAGAGAAGTTAGGTGCGCAAAACAGCCCCGATTTTTTCCAGTTCTTTCATGATCTTTTTCATGGTGCTATTAGCATGTTCATCGGTTAAGGTGCCGTCATTGGAACGCAGCATCAGGCGGAAGGCTACGCTTTTTTTGCCTGCTTCAATTTGCTCTCCTTGATATACATCAAACAATTGGATCGTTTCCAGTAAATTGCCGCCGCCTGTTTGGATTGCTTTTTCCAGATTGCGTACGGGAATATCCTCTTGGCAGAGCAAAGCCAGATCACGAGTAACGGCTGGGAATTTTGGCAGAGGAGTGTAGGTTTTCTCTGGAGCGGTATGTTGAAACAGTTGGTCTACGTCCAGAGAAAAACTGACCACCGTTTCCTCAATACCGTAATTTTCTGCAACCGTCGGGTGGATTTGTCCCAGTACCCCAATGGTGGCATCTCCGATTGTTAGCACCGCACAGCGACCCGGATGATAGGAATATTCCTCCACGGAGGCTTGATATTCACAGCCGGAAATCGAAAGGGAGGAGAGAAGTTGATCTACCATTCCCTTCGCTATAAAGAAATCCGCTTTTTTGCCGTACATTCCACCGATCAAGGTGGTTTTTTCTATAGGAAGCTGATCGTCTGTGGTTGGAATATATTCGGAGGCTAGCTCAAACAAAGCCACCTCTTCGTTGCGGTTGTTATAGTTGCGAGCCAGGGCTTCCATCATGGAAGGAAGAGCTACGGTTCGCATAACGCTGGTGTCTTCGCCGAGAGGGTTGGAAATGGTGACAGATTTTCTCAAAGAAGAATCCGCCGGCATGCCGATTTTATCGTAATATTTTGGACTAATAAAGGAATAGGTCATGATTTCATTGAGTCCCAGCGCTAGCATCGTGTTGGTGATGGTTGCCTCAAATTTTTGTCGTGGGGTATATTTGCCTTGAGCGCCACCTTTGATGGAGGTGCTTGGAATGTTATTGTATCCATAGAAACGGGCAATTTCCTCGGCAATATCCGCCTTGTGAACCAAGTCAGGACGATAGGTAGGGATGAGAATGATATCGCCCTCAAAGTTGCAGCCCAGCTTGGTCAAAATGGCTTTCATTTCCTCAGCGGTTAGGTTGATGTGGAGAAATTCGTTGATCCACTGGGTTTCCAAGGGAATTTTCCGGCTATTGTCGGTGGATTTGTCATCGCAGATCCTATCGTCTAGCACGTCGCCGGCATCCAGCAGCTCCACCAGCTCACAGGCTCGCTCCAAAGCGGGAAGGCAGTTGTGATAATCCAGCCCCTTTTCGTAGCGGGAAGAAGCGTCGGTGCGCATGCCCTGATCTCTTGCGGTGGTGCGGACGGAAGCTCCGTCAAAGCAGGCGGATTCAAACACAATGGTAGTGGTGTCATCCATAATGCCGCTGTATTCGCCGCCCATGACGCCAGCAATCGCTACCGGCTTGTTGACATCGGCAATGACCAGATTTTGATTGGTCAGAGTGCGTTCCACGCCATCCAGTGTGGTGATAGTTTCCCCATTTTTGGCGCGGCGCACTCGGATTTTTCCCTGATCAATAAAGCGCAGGTCAAAGGCATGCATGGGCTGGCCGTATTCCAGCATCACGTAGTTGGTAATGTCTACAATATTGTTGATGGGGCGTACACCCATGGCGCGCAGACGTTCCCGCATCCAGCGGGGGGAGGGTTTTACGCGAACATTTTTCACAATCCGCGCGCTGTATAGGGAGCATAGATCCGGGGCTTCAATGACAACGTCTAACAGCTCTTTGCAGGAACCATGCCCAGCCTTAACGGAAGGGATATGCAGCTTCAGCTCTTTCTCAAAGGTGGCGGCGGCTTCCCGTGCCAAACCGATGACGGAGAAACAGTCCGGGCGATTGGAGGTGATTTCAAATTCTACTTTGGTGTCGTTGAAACCGATGGCCTCACAGATGGGTTTTCCTAACGTGCGGTCACATTCCTCGTCCAGTACGAAAATGCCATCCTCAATCGCGGTAGGAAAATCGTTTTTGGTCAGTCCTAACTCGCCCAAGGAGCAGAGCATGCCATTACTGGCTACGCCCCGGAGTTTGCCTTTTTTGATTTTTACACCGCCTGGAAGGGTAGAACCGTCCAAAGCGGCTGGGACTACATCGCCTACCTTCAGATTGCTGGCTCCTGTTACAATTTGAATTGGCTCTCCTTCGCCGATGTCAACCTGGCAGATCACCAAGTGGTCGGAATCCTGATGTTTTTCAATGGAAAGGATTTTGGCAGTGACTACTTTGTCAATGCCGGCTCCTTCGATTTCATAGCCTTCTACTTTAGAACCGCTGATGGTAATGGCCTCGGAAAATTCCCGAGGGTCCATGTCGATTTCGACAAATTCCTGTAACCATTTCATGGAAAGATTCATGGGATTTTCGCTCCTTTCTGCTCTCTTAGAATTGTTTTAAGAACCGAACGTCGTTTTCATAGAACAGACGCAAATCATCAATGTTATAGCGGCGCATGACCACCCGCTCTAAGCCCATGCCCAGTGCAAACCCACTGTATTTCTCGGGATCAATGCCACAGTTGCTCAGAACTTTTGGATGTACCATGCCACAGCCTAAAATTTCGATCCAGCCTTCATTTTTGCACAGGCGGCAGCCTTCTCCATGGCAATTAAAGCACTGTACATCCACTTCTGCTGAGGGTTCGGTAAAGGGGAAGTGGTGAGGGCGGAAACGGACCACGGAATCCTCTCCATACAGGCGTTTCACAAACGTTTCCAGGGTGCCCTTTAGGTCGGCAAAAGTGATGCCTTTATCCACCACTAGGCCTTCAATTTGATGGAACAGAGGGGAGTGGGTAGCGTCCACTGCATCAGAACGGTAAACACGGCCAGGTGAAATGATGCGGATCGGCGGCTTTTGCTTTTCCATGGTGCGGATCTGTACCGGGGAGGTTTGGGTGCGTAGCACAATGTTGTCGTTGATATAAAAGGTATCCTGGGTGTCCCGGGCAGGGTGGTCTTTGGGGATATTCAGAGCCTCAAAGTTGTAATAATCCAACTCCACTTCGGGACCTTCCACAATTTCAAAACCCATACCCACAAAGATTTCTTTGATCTCATCCAGAACAATGGAAAGGGGATGCTTGGCGCCCAGTTCGCAAGGGACGCCCGGCATGGTGACATCGATCTTTTCCGCTTCCAAACGGGCTTTTAAAGATTCCTCTTTCAATTGGGCGGCCCTCTGGGCCATGTGATCTTCCATCACGCCGCGGACCTCGTTGGCAAGTTGACCCATCACGGGACGCTCCTCCGCGGAAATTTTGCCCATTTGCTTGAGGATTGCGGTGAGCTCTCCTTTTTTCCCCAGATATTTTACCCGCAGGCCCTCCAGTTCGGCCTGGGTTTTGGTCTCCGCCAACTCCTGCAGGGCGCTGTCACGGATTGTTTCCAGTTGCTGCTTCATGGTTGATCCATCCTTTCAAAACGGTGCTGTTTTTGGTGTTTTTTATGAAACGGGCGGAAATGGGCAATCAAAAAACGCCTCCATCCCCGAAAGGGACGAAGGCGCCAAAATAGACACTCCGCGGTACCACCCTAATTTTTGTCCAAGCAAACACTCTTCGGGCGGATAACGGCGCCAACCGTCACAGTCTACAAACGAAGGGAATCGTGTTCAACCATGCCGCTCCGAAGGGAACTTCATTTTTCTCTGTACATAGGCCTGCTTTCAGCCAGGGCAAACCCTCTCTGGATGACAGAATGAAAAATTACTTTCCTTCCTCTCTGCGTTCTCTTGTTTCTATAATAATATATCATGTTACCGGAAGGATTGCAAGGGCGGGAAAATAGAAGAAAAGAAAAGCGTAGTTTTTTGTGAATTACCGTGTAGATTTTTAGGATATTTATTGACTTTTTTATAGCTTTTTGCTATTGTTAGAACAGATCACTTGGGAATATTCTTACCAAATTTTAAGCAGAAATGAGGGAATTTGATGCATCAGTTCCAAAAATATAAAATAAATGAAAACGGAAACCGAATCCAGCGTCGTTATGAACGGGAAGCTGGAATTTTGCTTCCAGTCAGCAGCTTGCCGTCGCCCTATGGCATTGGGACGCTGGGAAAAGAGGCCTTTCGTTTTGTGGACTTTTTGAAAGCGGCTGGGCAGAAATGCTGGCAGGTGCTTCCTGTGGGTCCCACCAGCTTTGGCGACAGCCCTTACCAATCTTATTCCACCTTTGCGGGAAATCCTTATTTCATTGACTTAGATCGTTTGGTAGAGGAAGGTCTGCTGACCCAGGCGGAAGCGAAGGCGCCCGATTGGGGAAACGATCCTGCTAATGTGGACTATCAAAAGCTGTATGACTCCCGTATCCCCGTGTTGCGAAAAGCGTTCCAAAGAGGTCGATGGGAGAGGGAAGAAGATTATCAAATTTTTTGTCAGGAGAACCAGGAGTGGTTGGAGGATTACAGCTTATTTATGGCGCTGAAAAGCTATTTTCAAGGGAAAGAGTGGTTAGATTGGGACGAGAATATTCGGAACCGCGAGCCAGATGCAGTGCGGAGTTACACCAAACAGCTAAAAAACGAGATTTCTTTTTGGAAGTTCTGTCAATACCAATTTGACCGCCAGTGGAACTCCTTACAACAATATGCCAGGGATCGGCAGATTGCGATCATTGGAGATTTGCCGATTTATGTGGCGTTGGATAGCGCCGATGTGTGGGTGAATGGCCGGCAGTTTCAACTGGGAAGCGACCGCCGGCCGGTGAAGGTGGCGGGGGTGCCGCCAGATGCTTTTTCCGCCGATGGACAGCTTTGGGGCAATCCCCTTTATCGTTGGGACGTGATGGAGAAAGACGGATTTGCCTGGTGGAAGCAGCGGATGGCTTTTGCCTCTAAACGGTATGACCGGGTACGGATCGACCATTTTATCGGCATTGTCCGTTATTTTTCCATTCCCGCTGGAGAGGAAACCGCAGTGAACGGAACGTGGATGCAAGGACCTGGCAAAAAGTTGACACAAGCGATTCACCAGGTAATTGATCCCGGCCGGATTATCGCAGAGGATTTGGGTGTTTTGGTGGAAGAGGTCAGCGCTTTGCGGGATCAGATGGGATATCCAGGTATGAAAATTATGCAGTTTGGATTCGACGGCAACCCCTACAACGATCATTACCCGGAAAATTACCGGGAAAACATTTTGGTTTATGGCGGGACTCACGACAATGAAACTTTGTTGGGATATTTCACAGACCGAGAATACGAAGCGCAGCGGGCTATGGAATATTTGGGAGCGCAAACCCTAGAGGAAATTCCCTTTGCCATGTTGGAGGTGGGATATGCCAGCCCGGCGCGGCTGGTCATTTTCCAGGCGCAGGATTTGTTGGAGCTTCCCAATTCCGCACGGATGAATTTTCCGTCTACGGTAGGCGGTAACTGGAAATGGCGGTTAAAGGCTGGGCAACTGACTCCCGATTTGGCTCGCCGGGTGAAAGGTTTAGTGCGGGCATCGGGACGGATGTAACCGTCATACGAAGAACGGGAAAGGAGAGGTTTTCATGAAAATATTGGATTGCCGAGAGACCCGGGAATTGGAAGAGCGGGCAGTGGCATATGGGGCAAATTACGCGGAGTTGATGCAAACGGCTGGCGCTGCTGTGACGTGCTTCCTCCGCAATCAATTTGAAACTAAGGGGAAAAATATCCTTATTTTGTGCGGGAAAGGGAACAACGGCGGGGATGGTTTTGTAGTGGCTTATCGCTTGTGGGAATGGGAGGCCAACGTGACCATTGCGTTGCTAGATGGTCTGCCCCAAACGGATCTTGCCCGCCAGACGCTGGCTAATATCCGAAACACCACCGTTCGGACGCTGAGCCTTCAGGATGATGAGGGGGAAATTGACGCGGCGATTTTGGAGGCGGATCTCATTGTGGATGCAGTGTATGGCATTGGATTCCGAGGAGCCATTCCCGAAAAAATGCGCCCGGTTTTTTTTGCGGTCAATGACGCAAAAGCTCCAGTGGTGGCGGTGGATATTCCCAGCGGTCTGAATGGTGACACCGGCCGGGTGGAAGGGATACATATTAAGGCGAACCACACCATTACCTTCAGCACAAAAAAACCAGTGCATCTTTTTGAGCCAGCCAAACAATTTTGCGGTAATGTGCTGGTAGCATCTGTAGGGATTGAGGAGGATTTAATCCGCAAGCAAAGCTGCACGTTAGAAATTACCGAGCGGTTTTTCGTCAACCCTTTGTTCGTTCCCCGCAAGAAGGAAACCAACAAAGGAAGCTATGGCCGGCTTTTGACTGTGTGCGGGAAAGAAGGGATGGCAGGAGCGGCGGTACTATCGGCGAAAGCGGCCGTCCGTTGCGGAACTGGCCTGGTTCAGGTTGCGGTGCCGTCGTCGATTTATCCGATTGTCGCCAACCATGTCATCGAGCCAATTTTCACGCTGCTCCAAGATGGGGAAGCGGGTACCCAGCAAGCGCTGGAACAGGCAAATCGGGCTACGGCTTGTTTGATCGGATGTGGCATGGGTACCGAAGAAGCGGAAAAACAGCGGGCGTATGCCTTAATTTCCCAGGCGAGAGCGCCGTTAGTTTTGGATGCGGATGGTATAAATGCAGTGGCGGAGAATATAGATGTATTGAAAACAGCGTCCGCACCGCTGATCTTAACGCCGCATCCTGGAGAGATGGCCCGCCTTTTGGGAATCACGGTTCAAGAGGTTCAAAATAATCGCTTGGAAATCGCCCGCAGCTTCGCCCAGGAGCATCAAGTCATTCTGGTTCTGAAGGGACACAATACCTTGGTAGCGGTTCCAGGAGAAGAAGATCCAGGCGAAATTTCCAGCCAGTTTGCTGGGAAGGTGTACTACAATCCAACTGGCAATCCCGGCATGGCAAAAGGAGGCAGCGGCGACGTTTTGGCCGGTATGATTGCGGCCTTGTGCGCCCAGGGAGTGGAGCCTTGGAAGGCGGCGGTCAGCGGTGTGTATCTGCATGGGTTGGCTGGCGACCGGTGCGCCAAGGCGTACTCGCAACGGGCGATGCTGCCTACGGATTTGGTGGAGGAGCTTCCTGCGCTGTTTTTAGAACTTGAGGAATAGGTGATTGGGTATGAAAAGGCGCTGGATTTTCCTGGTGAGCTTGCTTTCTCTGTGCATCTGTCTTTTGTTTTCTGCGTGTGAGACGGGGCCTTTCCCAGAAAAACAAATGACCGCTGCGGATTTGGTATTTTCTTTAGACGGAGAGGTCCAAATCAAAATGGGGGATTCTGTTTATACGGGTACCTTTCAATATGACCCCACGAAAGTAGCACATGTGACCGTGGAAAGTCCAGAAGAGCTGAAAGGACTGTCTTACTTTTGGAAAGGAGACAGCTTTCAAATGACCTATGAAGGTCTTTCGGTAAATGCGAAAGATTGCCCACTGGATTCTGGTTTTGCGCCTTTGCTCATCCAGGCGCTGAATGCGGCGCAGCAAACAGAGCGTCTCACGCCAGCTGAAAAGAATTCCTTTCAAGGACACAATGGCGACATGCAATTTACCGTGACTGCGGACTCCAGCACTGGAAGGGTACAAAGCGTGGCCATTCCGAAATATGATTTTCTGGCAACCTTTACTTATCCAGCGGTACCATCTAATGTGCCGCTGGATGGAGAAGTTTATGCAGAGCATCCCTAAGCAAGCCATGGATGGATTGGTTTGTGTTGCCCTGCTTGGCCGATAAAAGGGATTTCCTCTGCTAGTATTGCTCGAATTTTTATCGATTCTTGATACTGCCAGAAAGTGAATGTCAAAGTTTCATTGGAGGAAATGGAGAACCGGATTCTCTTGCTTATTCAAAGGTTTGCAGGGCAGAGGGGAGGTGTCCCTTTCGCTCCACCGTATGCTCCAATCATCTTGATAAAAAGCGCACCAGCAGCCAGTTGCTTGGTGCGCTTTTTCTTTGTCGGCAACTGGGAAAAAATCATCGGTTCGCTGGCGACAAATACATGGGAATGTAATATTATGGAGCAAGGCGGTTTTTCAGGCCTCTTTTTCTGGAAGCTGCCGTTGCGTTTTTGGGTGCCATGGAATTTCACAAATTTTTTTTTAAAATTTTGTTTGTAAGATGATTAAAATTTGTGAGACGAGGTAAAAATATGTTTGGGCCCAAAAATTCATAAATTATTTCGGAGTGTGAAAAAATTGAATATCAGAAGAGGAGATATTTACTACGCAGATTTAAGCCCCGTTGTGGGTTCGGAACAAGGCGGAGTGCGGCCGGTGCTGATTGTCCAAAATGATATTGGCAACCGATTCAGCCCAACGGTGATTGCGGCCGCCATTACCAGCCAGCGCGCCAAAGCCAACTTACCAACCCATATTACGCTCAACGCCCAGGATTCTGGTCTTTCCAGGGATTCGATTGTGCTGTTGGAACAGATTCGTACCCTTGACAAACACCGCTTGAAGGAGCGGATGGGACGGCTGGATCGTTCTTCCATGAACCAGATTAACCATGCGCTGTCGATTAGTTTTGGACTTGGCATGGGCCAAGCGATGTCGGAGGCTACATAGACTTAGCCCCAAAGAAAAATAAAAATTATCCGTATAATCGGTATAAAAGGAAACGCTTCTTCCCATACTAATAACATCTTTCGAAAGGGGTGTTTTCCTTGACATTAACAGCAAAAGAATTGTCCGCAATCGAAGACCAACTCAATGGCGAAAAGCTATTAGTAACCAAATGCAAAGCGTATGCGCAAATGTGCAACGATCCTGAACTGAAACAAAAATGTGAATCTCTGGCAGGCAAACATCAAACCCATTACGATGCTTTGCTGTCGCTGCTGAACTAAGGAGGGATTATCATGAATTCATGTACGATGCAAGATCAAGAATTGATCAATGATCTTTTGGCGTCTGAAAAAATGCTGACTGGAACCTATAACACATTTACCAATGAATGTGCCACCCAGCAAGTACGGGATGAGTTTTTGAACCTCCTGAATGAAGAACATCAGATGCAGGCCGACGTCTTTAGCGAGATGAAAAAACGCGGTTGGTATCCAACCCCTGCGGCACAACAGCAGATGATTGACCAGGCCAGACAAAAATTTCAAAACGCAAAGCCGTAATCAACGCTTAAGAGCCTTGTCTTTTGGATGAATACAAAAAGCAGTTCCTTGGAGAAATATCAAGTGAACTGCTTTTTTGCGTGGGAAACATTTTATGACAGAAATAGTTGAGGGGGAAGGGCTATAATAAAGCTGTTCCCAATACGGACAGGGGGGATTGGATGCAACCGGCCATTTATGTGGATGTACTTCTGGCGGTCAATATCTTTATCAATTATTTTCTGCTGCTGGCAACAGCCAAATTCCTGGGAATTCCAAAGAAACAATGGCGTTTGGCGGCTGGCGCTGTGCTGGGGGCGATTTATGCCTTACAGATTCTGTTGCCCTCCATTCCGGTGTTTCTGAATATGCTGGTGAAATTGGTTCTGTCCGCTACCATTGTTCTGGCTGCATTCCCAATCAAAAGCTGGAAAATGTTTGGGAAAAGTATGGGATGTTTTTATACCATGAATTTTTCCTTTGCTGGATTTATGTTAGCCATTTGGTACTTCGTGGGGCCACCTGGCTTGGTCATCAAAAATTCGGTGGTATATCTTTCCATTTCCCCTATTTTACTGATCGTCACTACGGTGGCGTGCTACATGATTCTACGCTTGATTTTCCGGCTAACCGGAAAACAGGAGAACCGCTCTACGCTATGTACGCTGAACATTACGTATGCGTCGAAAACCGTATCTTGTACAGCGCGGATTGACACCGGGAATAGCCTCGTAGAGCCGTTTTCCCACGATCCGGTGGCAGTGGTGGAGTATGAAGTCCTCAAACCCATTCTTCCGATAGAGATGCAGGAAGCGCTGCGTTCGCCGGTCAGCATGGGAGTTGGAACAATTTCTCCAGTTGCTGGAATTCGAATGGTGCCGTTTCATTCTATTTCCGGGGAGGGGGTTTTGCCAGCGTTTCGTCCGGAATCCTGTATCGTAGATTGTGGAAAACAGAAAGTGAGGCCGAATCAGATTTATATTGCCGTATGCAATCAGAAAATCGGGGCAGGAGAATTTTCCGCCCTGCTCAATCCCGCGTTGTTGGCCCAAGAAGTCCTTTAGATGTTGTTTTTGATTCTGAAATAATAGGGAGGAGATATGAAATGAAACCGATCCGATCTTTGGAAATTCTAGGTTGTTTGCCCGCTCCTGTGCGAAATGTGATGGCCCGTCTGCTCTGGCGTATAAAAACAAAGGAGTATGTCCACTACATCAATGGTCCAGAAACCCTTCCTGCCCCCTTGACCCCGCAGGAAGAAGCAGTGGTAATGCAGAATATCATGAATGGAGTGGAAAATGCCCGGGAGCCTTTGATCACCCATAATCTCCGTTTGGTCGTTTACATATCCAAAAAATTTGAATCCCATTCCGCAGGGGTAGAGGATTTGATTTCCATTGGAACCATTGGGCTGATCAAAGCCGTTAATACATTCCGGCCGGAACGGAATATTAAGCTGGCGACCTATGCTTCCCGCTGCATTGAAAATGAAATTTTGATGTATCTGCGAAAAAGCTCCCAGCTCAAACATGAAATTTCCATTGACGATCCCCTCAATGTAGATTGGGATGGCAATGAGCTTTTGCTGTCGGATGTGTTGGGCAGTGACCAGAATACCGTCAACCAGGATATTGAAAAAGAAGTGGAACGGGAGCTGTTGTTGGAATCCATTTCCCATTTATCCCCGCGGGAGCAAAAAATTATGCACTTGCGATTTGGTTTGAACGAAACCGAGGAGCATACGCAAAAGGAAGTTGCAGATGCGTTGGGGATTTCCCAATCCTACATTTCCCGTCTGGAAAAACGGATTATGGAGCGGTTGAGAAAGGATCTGGAACGGGTTAGCTAAAAAGTTAGATGGAGCCAGAACCTTATGAAACGGCTGGATCTTTGCTATCATACAGAACAAAAAAGGACGCTTTTCTTCTCATTGAGAAAAGCGTCCTTTTTGTATGTACTACGAAAAAAGAAGATATCAAGGCGCGAGAATGATGAAAAACCAAGCGCGCCGCTATCGTTTTAAATTTTTGCTCAGCAGGGTGAGGGACGAACAAACTGCGCGAGAGAAATGGTTAGAAGATTTCCCAGAAGTAAGCGCTGTAGGCGGGGAGATGGCTACCGCCGCCAAAATCGTGAACAGAGCCGGAAAGCAAGTCCCTGGCCCGGCCGGCATTAGCGTTGAAATGAGCGTCGAACGGTTGGCTGTCAGCATTGATGGCGATCAGAACCCGATTTCCCTCAAAGGAACGCTCAAAAATAAATTGTTGATTGGTCAAAAGCAGAGTATGATAATCGCCATAACAGAGCGCTTTGCTTTCCCGGTGGGCCTTGGCACAGGCAGCGATCCATTGGGTTAGGGAAGTGGATTGGGGTTTTTCAAAACAAGGGCGGAGAGGGGCGTCCGTACCCTGTCCCTTGACTCCCTGAGCACCCCATTCGCTGCCGTAATAGACACAGGGAATACCCGGCATACCGAATAGCAGGGCATAGATCAGCGGAAGATGCTCCGGCTTGTTCAAGATGCTGGCGATCCGGGAAACGTCATGGTTGTCCACAAAGTTAAGCAGATGCTCCCCACGGTATAGGGTCCAGTTTTCCGGGCCAAATTGGCGTTGCAGCGAGTGGGCGATCTCAAACAGATTGCTTGTATTCAGGCTGGAATAAAGGCCCTTATAGCATTCATAGTTGGTAACGCTGTGCAGCATTTCTGGATTCATAATTTGTTTGTAATCGCCTCCTAAAATTTCTCCAATAAGCACAAAATTAGGTTTCAGACCATCGCAGAATTGGCGCAGACGGCGCAGAAAATCCCGGTCCACACAGTAGGCTACATCCAGGCGCAAACCGTCAATGTCGAATTCTTCCACCCATTGGCGGACACAGGAAAAGAGATGCTGAATCACTTCCTCGTTACGCAGGTTGAGTTTCACCAGATCAAAGTGGCCTTCCCAGCCTTCGTACCATAAGCCGTCGTTATAGTTGCTGTTTCCGCCGAAATCAATGTGGAACCAATCTTTGTAGGGGGATTGCTCCCGGTTTTTCAGCACATCCTGAAAGGCCCAGAAGCCCCGTCCGACATGGTTGAATACGCCGTCCAATACCACCTTGATATGAGCGGCATGGAGTTGATTACAGACCTGAGCGAAATCTTCATTGGTACCCAGACGGCAGTCCAATTTTCGGTAATCGCGCGTGTCATATCCGTGCGCATCGGATTCAAAAAGAGGGGAGAAGTAGATGGCATTGGCATTTAGGGACTGGATATGCTCAATCCAATCGCTGGTTTTTTGAATCCGGTTTTGCAGTTGTCCATCATTTTGCAAGGGAGCGCCGCAGAATCCCAATGGATAAATTTGATAAAATACGCTTTCATAAGCCCACATAATATTTTGTCCTCCAAACGAAATGTTGGCATCGTTTAAGATACCAGGATAAATTGTCTTGCTTGATCCAATAAGCTTTGCCGGGTATTTTCGCAGGTTCCATCCATCACAGCCTCCAAAAGCTGGTTGAGGATACGGCCGATTTCTTTTCCTGTTGGGATGCCCAAATTCAGCAGGTCATGGCCATTGACAGCAAGATGCCGGATGGAAAAGCACTGCTCCTGCTCCAACACCTCCGCCATCAAATCCCGGCATTCCTGGATCATAGAAATCCGATGATTCAGAGCGGGATTTTGGGCTAGGATGTCGGCTTGGTGGATGGAAAGAAGCTGAGAAAACACCTCAGTCCCGAATCGGTTTAACTGGCGTTTGATCCATGGAATGGTTGGGGTTAATGGAAGGTCATGGTGCTTGACTAAAAGGGGGATGCGTTGGCGGGTATGACGGTCAAATTTCAGCCGCCGCAGTGCTGTTTCCGCAATTCCCACGCTGGACGTTGCGTGACCATAAAAATGATCGATCCCGTTTTCATCGGTAGTTTTTACCACAGGCTTTCCGCTGTCATGGAGCAGCATGGTCAGCCGGAGAATGGGATCCGGTTCGATGGCTCCCATGGCATGAAGAGTATGTTCCCACACCGAATAGACATGATAAGGGTGATGTTGCTGACAATCCACCATCGAGGAAAGTTCTGGTAGAATCTCAAATAGGACAGGAGCAAATTGACGAAGCGTTGCCTCACAACTGATTCCACACAGTAGTTTTTTCAGCTCTGCCTGCAAGCGTTCCGCCGCAATGTGATGCAACAGGGATTTTTGTTCCAAGGCTGCTTGTGCAGTTGCCGGCTCTATGGAAAATCCCAGTGTAGATGCGAACCGTAAAGCCCGGAAAATGCGCAGGGCATCTTCTTGGAACCGCTGTGTTGGACTTCCAACACAACGCAGGATTTTCTGGTGCAAGTCCTCCAGACCGCTGAAGTAATCCAGGAGTCCCTGCTCTGGGTGGTATGCCAAAGCATTGATGGTAAAGTCCCGGCGGGCTAAATCTTTTTGTAACGAGCTGGTGAAGATCACCTGATCCGGCCTTCGATGATCGGTATAAATCCCATCCGTACGGTAAGTGGTAATTTCAAAGGGTTTATTGTTGAAAATAGCCGTGACCGTACCGTGCTGTAGGCCGGTGTCCAGCACTTGGATACCGGGAAGGGACGCTTTCGTTTGCTGGGGAAGCGCGGAGGTGGCGATATCCCAGTCATCAGGAGGCTTTCCGAGTAGGCTGTCCCGGACGCAGCCACCCACCACATAGGCTTCCCAGCCATGACGGTGGAGCTGTTCCAATAAAAAAGCCGCTTCTTTTGGAATGGTTATGGTAGTATTCATGAACCTCTCCCTTCTATGTATATTTTTACACTTACATGATAATTTGAGGGAATGTTTTTTAACCCAATCGGATATAATGGAAATCTTTGGCTGTGTCTTATTCCTATTGTTACGACACCACACCTACGGCGAACACGTCACGCTCTTCCTGCTCCGCTTAAAAGGAGCCCAGCTATCCCGCGTGGAGGCTTTCTGATGCTGCCAAAATAGACATCCGGGAAAAACATCGAGCGCACACCAAGCGTTTGGCGATCTCTTCACTAATCGCGCGAGCGAAGAGACGGCTTGCCGTCATGATACCACACCTGCGGTGAGCAAGTCGCGCACGCTCCCTCCGGCCGCCAAATTGCATGGGAACCCATGCACCGAAATGCCGGCGCTGCAGGCTCACTGCGGATATGATACCATAAAAATCTTGCGCAGTGCGCAAGTGAGGCAGCACCGCAGCTCTTTTTTATGATTCCATGTTCTGAGAAATTCCCGGAATCTTTGATTCCGTTGGCATTTCCAGGTTATTATACCACACCTGCGGTGAGCAAGTCGCGCACGCTCCCTCCGGTCGC
>JAAWSO010000014.1 GCA_022801595.1 Clostridiales bacterium
CGGGAAGAGACGCGCACAGTCAACACGGCTCAAAAGGCCCGCAAGGGAATAGAGAGGAGGAAGAGGGAGGAGTGATCTGCCCGCTCCTTTCCGGTCGGCGGATACTAAGCGGGAGAATACCAAGAAGTATGGCCACTCCTTTTCCTAAAAACTACAAACCGATTCCTCTCAAATCCATCCAGCGCATTTCACTCTCCAGCGCTACTTATATGTTTAAGAGAATTATAAGATATTTGCTATGGGATGTCAAGGGTAAAACCATATTTTTTTCTAAATTTCGCCCGAAAATCCTCGGTAATATCTGGGTTAGTCTTGGCATGAGCAGGCGATTTTTTTACCAAACGGCACAATTTGAATCCCACACCCAGACCGCCGGCATTTAGCCGGCACAGACGGGCGGGGCCTGGCCTCCTGACACAGCAGCAGGCGATTGCAGCAGGAATTTTCCTGGCAAAACTCACAGGACGCGCCGCTGGTGCAATGGCGCAGGGCGTTGAGCGTCGGATACCGAGCGTCCACCCGGCCGCCTCTGCCCTTTGCGCCATTACTAATTAAAATGTGGGAAATTCCCATGGACTCAAGCCCCGGCCACCATCCTGAACGGGTGCCGTGGTGGGGCGCTTTGACGATATAATAACTGTCCCGCAGGCGGGGAGCGATGGCGTCCATCGCCGCAGGGTTGGCGTCGCCGGTCATAAGAAGGTCGTCATAAGAAAGGGAACCGTCGGACCGGTTGTGAAAAATCAGGCTCGCACCGTTGACCGCATCGCTGTAAGCCATATTACACCGCTGTCCGCAGAGCAGATCGGTAATGGTTTGGGCCACCGGCAGCAAGTGCAGAGCCGGGATCATAGCGTCCAGGTCCTGGATCAGCAGGCAGATGTCCTCGATGCAGTCGAACCGTTCTTGCTGGTCCGCGTGGGTGTGAAGGGCGAAAGCGTCCATGCACCGAACATAAGCCGCGCACAATTCTTCTTTCAGCTCCAGAAACGCCTGAATCCTCTGGTGGCTTTGCGTTCGTAAGATGGCGTTAATCTCCTGGGAGATATGAATACAAGCAGGGTCAAAGGGATAGGAATCCCGAGGCGGCCAAAGCACATCATACGTCACACGATCAAAAACAAAGCTGTCTCCTGCCTTTAGGGTATAGATCACTTCGGTGCCGGCCAGCTTGCCAATCTTGTCGAAAACCCGGAGCGCCCCGGCATTCATCCGGGAGGTCAGGGTTTGTTTCGGCACGAAGCAGTCAATCAGAATCGCCAGCTCTAAGAGAAGGGGTACCCCCTTTTCATTTAAAGGGCAATTCGGCAGAAAGATCTGACCAAAATAACGGGGGTTTTGTTCCAACAAAAGAGGAAGCCCGCCATAGTGGTCTTTGTGAAAATGGGTCAGCAGAAAGGTGCGCTGTTTGGCGCGGCCATACTGCTCAGAAATCTGACGAGTATAGTCGGAGAAAAGGGTTCCGTCGTCGAGGCGTCCATTTAAGGAGCCGCAGTCGATCATAAGGATGTCTTTGTTCCTGCCGCCAAGAACCACACACTCGCCAAACCCAACCTGGTGTACATCCATCCATTGCATGGTTTGGTTCCTCCCTATACCAGCATAGTGATTTCTTATCTTTTTACATATGTAAAAAATTATTTTTTATCATCGGGCTGATCCAGCCGCTTGTAAAAGATACCGCTTTGATATTTGTCGTCTTTCCATTCACCGGTGAAAATCACATGACCGTCCGGTGCGAACTCGGTACCAGTTCCATGTCGTTTTCCCTCCTTCCATGTACCAGTATATATGAGATTTCCGTCGCTGTCAAAGGCAGATCCTTCCCCAGTTGGAATATCATTCTTCCATTTTCCTACGAAAACCGTGCCGTCTTCCGCGCTATAAGCAATGCCAGCGCCTTGTCTTGCGCCATTTTCGATCTTTCCGGCAAATTCTAGGTTGCCCTGATTGTCAAAAATTGCACTTGTGCCAACCGGCTGATCTTTGCGCCAGCGGCCGATATGAATGGAAGCGTCGTCCGGCTGGAAGGATACGCCAACGCCGTCCCGCTGATTTTCCCGCCACTCGCCAGCGTAACAAATCTGGCCGGACTTATAATAATAGGCGCCGAATCCATCCCGCATGTCGTTGCGGTAATTGCCTTCATAGGCGGTATGACCATCCTGCGTCTGGGTTCGTCCCCGCCCTTGGCGCAATCCGTCGATCACCTTTCCAAAATAATAGTAGCTTTCTTCCGCGCTGATCACGATCCGTTTCGCCGCGGTAATGGACGGGAACATGGGATGCGATTCTTCTTTTGGCTTGCTCAGGTCGGTATCTTCCGCTTTCTTAAATAAATCGGCGGCGCGCACCACCCCGGAATGCAGGGTTTTCCCTGCCACGGTATACCGTTCCGGCAGTTTTCCCTGGGAAAATACCTCTTTGGAATTCACCTCTTTGATCGGTCCTTCCTCCGCCCACTCCGGCGTTTCCGGCTGGGGGGTATCCTCCTTGACCGGAGCCGGATGAGCTGTCTCGATGTTTTCAATGATCTCAATGATCTCCTGTACATCCTCGTCCGGTTCCTCTCCACAGGAATCCAAATTCCAATCCTCCAGCTCTTCGTTCTCCTTGGGCGGAACGTCAATATGGAACACTTCCCGGTTGGCTGCATAACTTTCCCCTGCCGCAACATTCTGGCGAAGGATCGGGGTTTCCTCGGTGGGTTCTTCCGGTTCTAAGGAATCCTCAGTTTGTCCCACGGTGAAAAAATCATCCTCGGATTCTTCCCTGTGCAAATGCTGCAGTTCCGATTCCGAACCCATGGACTCTTCCGTCGAAGCATCCTCAGACAGCAGTTCCTCCACCCAGCGGTCCCGGGATAAACCCTGGTCTTCTAAGGAAAACGGGTCAACGGCCCCATTGTCGTCCGTTTGTCCCATGGATTCCATCTGAAACAACTCCGACCGCAGGGAGCCAAGCTCTTCCAGCCGCGGCAAAGCGTGGGTCGGTTCTTCTCGGTCAAACCCATGATCCTGCTCCTGATACCAATCCGGCTCCACGCTGCCAGGCAAACAATGATCCTGTTTCCATGCCGGTTTTAAGCTTTCTTTTCCTTCCTGGATTCGCTCCATCCACTGATCGTAGCGATCTGCCAAATCTTCGTGATAATAGCAGAAATCGCCCTGGTTGGTGGCGGCGCAAATCCGAGGCTCCCCTAACTTGGAATTGATCAGACTCTGCTCCGCCGTTCCCTGGAGCAACGGCCGGGGAACCATACGAATGGATACCGGTTCCTCGCCGTCGAAATACTCGGTTAGGGTAATGGTATTGTCCTCCGGGTTACCGGTCAGCAGAAAACGCACCTTGACAGTGGCGGTTCCCTTTTCATAATAATAACTGCGCCGCCAGTTCAAATCGTTGCCAAAAACAATTTTGCCGTAAGGGCGGGTTTCCTCGTCCTGCATAATGATGGCGCTGCCATCCGAATCAAAGCAGGAATATTCCCGCAGCTTGCCGTCCAGCCTTTTCTTCCAACGCATTCCCCAGCGGGAAATGGAATGGCTGTATTTTGCAGGCATACCCTCGGAAAATTCCGTAATGGTTTCCTGGGAGGATAGACGAGTTTCAAAAAAATCGCGGCGCACCTGATATAGGCGGCCGTGAAACATACTCCAGCTGTCATATTCCGGGAAACAAACCGTATAAAATTGAATCATGGATCTTTCATTTTGATCGGACATGATTGCAACACCTCTCCTTGTGGTCGATTTCTAAGTTCTGATTGCTTCCTAATCCGTTTGCAAAAATTCCTTTTGAAAACGTAGAATCATCCAATTATAGTATACCAACTGGCCGAACGCCTTTTCAAGGCTTTCCCCAAAAAATTAAAAAGAAATTTTTCCAAATTTAAAATTTTCTATGAAATCCTGTCCCTTTTTGTCTTTTCTTATGATATAATTTTATTTAATAAAGAAAATTTATCGTTTGTTGTTTGAAGAAAAGGAGGTTATCGTTTATGCCAGGTGGATGGATTGGCAGCGTTCTGAGCGCTGTCAGCAGTACCGTCAGTGATGTTGCAAGCAGCGCGCCGGACAATGTCATCACCGAAACCGTAGCGGAAGTAGCCACATTTTGGACCAAGATTTGGGATTGGTTCGTAGAATTCTGGCCAAAAATGCTTTGGGCCGCCATTATTTTTGTCGGTGGTTGGTGGCTGTCCAGCATTATTGTCCGACTCTTGCGAAACGGTCTGAAAAAAACCGATATCGAACGCAGTGTCGTCACTTTTTTATGCTCCATTTCCAAATATTTTTTACGCTTCGTGGTCATTGTATTTGCCCTGACCCCCTTTGGATTCCAGATTTCCTCAGTGTTTGCCGCGCTGGGCGCCGCCGGAATCGGTCTTGGTCTTGGCTTGAAGGAAAGCGTGTCCAACCTGGCCAGCGGCATTCAGGTGATTGTTACCAAACCGCTGAAGGTTGGTGATTATGTTGCCATTGACGCAGTGGAAGGAACCGTACTGCGGGTAGAGATGATGTTTACCACCTTAAAAACATTGGATAATAAGGAGGTAGTCATACCAAACTCTAAGTTAACGGCCAGTATTTTGACCAACTATACCTCCCTGGGGGTACGCCGGGCAGACTTTAATTACTCCGTCCGATACGGTACTGATATTGAACGCCTTCGGGAAGCCATGCTGGCGGAAGCAATGGCGGATGATCTGGTGCTGAAAGAACCAAAACCGATTGTTGCGATTCTTGACCAGGGAGCAAACGGTATCGACATTTCCATGCGGTTATTCTGTACGCCAGAAAATTACTGGACTCTATTTTTCCGTATGCAAGAAACCATGAAAGTTCTGTTTGAAAGAGAAAAGATCCAGATTCCATTCAATCAGATGGATATTCATATCCGGGAAGACGATACTTCCTCTCTTTCATTGCCACAGTTGGAATCTTCAACCACACCGGAATTTCAGGAATCTACATCCGCTTCCAAGCCTTCTCCGTCCATGACTCCAGAAATGGAATCCTTGCAGATCCTTGCCCAAACAGTAGCGGAAGCTGCCGCAAAGGCAGCCGCGGAATCCGCTGTGAAAGCCGCTGTAGAAGCGCATTTGGCTATGCAGCAAACGAAAAGGGAGCCGGATTCCTCCTCTCAATCGAAAGAAACCTAACCCAATCCCCTCCTTGTCCCCAAATAAAGAAAGCCTGTCGAATTCCTGTATGCAAGGTCATTCGACAGGCTTTCTTCTGTCATATTCATTCTCCAACGTAAAATGCGTCCCTTCCTTTCCGAATGGAAATGTTTCGTTTCCCCTTTCTTTCCCTGGTTTTTCTGAGTTACAACCAGGCATGCGCTCCTCAAGACCCGGAAGCTTGAGAAGCCTCAGTATGCTGCCGCCGCTTTTCAAAAGGCGTCAACATATTTTTTCCTTGTACCCGTTGATAGTTATAAAAGTGAATGTAATTTTGAATCAATGTTTTGGCTTCCAAAATGGTCTGGGGCTGGTGACGATACAAGCATTCCGCTTTCAAAATACCAAAAAAATTTTCCGCGCAGGCATTATCCAGCGGGGAGCCTGGCTTGGACATAGAAGGAATGATACAATACTCCTGAGTTTGCTGCAAATAACGCTGGGATGTGTAAGGGAACCCTTGGTCACTGTGAAGAACCAAACCAGCCGTAATTTCTTTTTTCGCCTTTTTTAATGTCCGTAAAACCAAAGCATTATCCTGCGCCGTGCTCATTTCAAATGCAACAATAAAATTGTCATAGAGATCCTTGACAATGGAGAGGTATAAATTTCCCTTTTTGGTGTGGATACAGCTAATATCGGCGCACCATTTTTGGTTGGGCGCCGTCGCCGTAAAGTTCCGGCTCAACAAGTCTTCATATTGATTTTGTCTCTGCTGCTTAAAATAGGATGGACGTTGCCGCCGCACTTCCGATAACAGGCCATATTTATTCATTAAGCGCAGGATGGTTTTGTGATTGATGCACATGCCGTATTCCCGGCGAATCCACATTCCAACCCTCCGGTAACCATAGGTTTTGTCCGTTTTCTTCTGACATTCCTGAATCAAGCGGCAAAGCATCTCGTCATGCTGTTCCCGTTGCTTTCGAACTTCCTCATTTTTCAGCCAAGAATAATAACCGCTGCGGCTGACTTCAAAATATTGACACAGCTCCGTAATGGAAAACCGATCCGAATGTTTTCGGATCAGGGGATATTTATTGACTGGCCTCACATCCTTCCAATTGGTTGCACAAAATTTTGCAGCATTTCATTCTGTTTTTGCAGGCGGTCAATTTGATTTTCCTGTTGCTGGATTCTCATTTTCAGCTCTGCAATCAGCCATTGATTGCCGTCTTTTTGATCCAGTTTTTGTGCTCTTTTTCCCCCTTTATGTTCCGTCAAAATTCTTCCTCCTTTCTGCCTCCCTTCTTTTTGTCCATCTTACCTCTTTTTTTGTCATTTTGCAACTTTTTTCTTTTTCAGAAAACATATGGAAATACGGACGAATTCCTGTTTGATTCTTAGGAAAATCCATAGGTTCCCATGGACACCGTTCCGTCTTGTAGCGCCCATAAAAATATGCTCCTTCCTACCAAATACAGACGGCTCGTTTCGGCTGTTTTTCTGGTATGGGGAGCATCTTGAGAATTTTGCAGATATTCTTTTATCGGAACATATATTCCACGTTATGCATGAGATCGCCCACTGCGTTCATGGCCCGATGAGTCTTATGACGAAAATGCTTGTTTTTTTTCATTGCGCGGGAGCTGAGCATCGTCAAAACAGCACAAGCTAACAAGCCGGCGCCAACTCCTTTTGCAAAACACATGGTACTGCGGTACATTTGACATCCCCTCCATAAATAATATAAAATATTGGTCGTGTTCATAATTGAAAACGCCACCTTTCACTCCTATTTTTTTGAAAGATGTTATTTCTAGAATGTACGATTTTTCAAAAATTACACGGAAAAAACAGTCGGAATATTTTGGATTTGAAAATTTTTTAGAAAGAAGGATACTAATATGACTACCTTAAATATTGTAATGGTAGAACCGGAAATCCCCCAGAATACTGGAAATGTCGCCCGTACCTGTGCGGCAACCGGCGCGCGGCTTCATCTAGTGGGACCCATGGGTTTCCGCATTGATGACGCCAAGCTCAAACGTGCTGGTCTGGACTACTGGCATCTGCTTGATATTTCCTACTACCATGGGTTGGAGGATTTTTTTACAAGAAACCCAGAGGCTGTTCCTCCCAAAATCTTTTTCTTCTCTACCAAAGCGCCCCATATTCACTCCCAAGTTGTCTACCCGGACAATTGTTATTTATTTTTTGGCAAAGAAACGGCCGGTCTGCCGGAATCCCTTCTCCACCAGCACCCGGATTCTGCGGTACGAATCCCTATGATCTCCAACGCCCGCAGTCTTAACCTTTCGAATTCGGTAGCCATTGGCGTATATGAAGTCCTTCGCCAATGGGATTATCCCGCCCTGCTCTGTGAGGGAAAGCTGCGTGAATATGACTGGCAGCTATAAAGAAACAGATGGTTCTCCGCATTTGGGGAACCATCTGTATTTTTTAACAATTCGTTGCTTCACGAACCAATATCCGTATGTCCTTGCTCAAACTCCCATTGCAGGCCATAACGATCAATGAAATAAAAATATTTCACCTCGCTGAGAATCCGTGCGCCCGCCGCTTTTCCTGCAGCATCGGCTTCTTTTCCCGGATCGAAATAATAAAAATCGTCCGGCTTAGTTTGACTAATCTGGTAAACCCGATAATCCGGTGTTTCATTGATGAGCGTAGTATCCGGCTGCGCCTGAATATGTGCAAAGGCTTCTTCAATATTGACCACTTTGAGCGCCACATGACGCGCTCCACTGACATCGTTTGCCGCAAACCGGATCGGTTCTTTACGGCCTACGGGATTGTGATATTCCATAATTTCCAACGTGAGACCTGCGCCTGGCACAGTTAGGAATCCAATCGAAACATCTCCTTCATCCGCTTGTTCGACAAAACCTGCGGCTTGGAAAAATCCACGGTTACGGTAATGGGGGATACATTGATCAGGCTGTGCGCCCAAAACCCGTTTGTAATAATCAAACGGCCTCCATCAAATCCGGCACAATGATACATACGTGCGATAAACCAATAAATGTGGGCGTCATTGTCTTGCTTCTCTCATTTCAATGCAATCCCTTTGTCCCGGCACAAGGCTCGGATACTGCGGTCGTACGTGGCTTCGCCTTCTTTGGAAAAGAAACAGCCCGGCACTCCTTCGTTATGATCCCGATGATGCGCCACGCAGTCGCAGCATTTGCCATGTCTCGGGCAGGCATAGGTACAAGGACAGGGTCTGGTGTTGCTGCAAAGGTTCATCTTTACACTCCTCCTTCTCGTTGTTTTCCCCTTTATTCTACCGTATTTTTAGCAAAAAAGAAAGGAAATTTCCTATTTTTTGACGGGATTCGTTTTTTCGGGACCAAGCCAGTTTTCCATGGATACTTTTGATAAAAAACACTGGGAAATACTTGAATTTTTTTCTGTTTTGTTATACAATTGAAAAAGAAAAGACTGAGAATTCAATCTTTAAGAAATTACATAGGAGGAAGTGCTGGGTATGAATTATTTAAACAAAAAGAATGTGGAAGATATTGATGTCAGCGCGAAACGGGTATTGGTTCGCTGTGATTTTAACGTCCCTTTTGATGAGAACGGGAATATTTCTGATCCCAAACGGATCAACGAAGCCTTAAAAACGATCCGTTATTTGGTCGAGCGCAAAGCAAAGGTCATCCTCTGCTCCCACCTGGGCCGTCCAAAGGGAGAATTCAACATGAAATACTCCCTCGCTCCGGTTGCCGCCTATTTAGGCAAAGCGCTGGGACAAGAGGTCAAAATGGCAAAGGATGTCATTGGGGAAAGCGCAAAATCCATTTCCGCTTCCCTTCAGGACGGAGAAGTCGCCTTACTGGAAAATGTTCGCTTCCACAAAGAGGAGGAAAAGAACGATCCTGCTTTTGCAAAAGAATTGGCTAGCCTGGCTGACCTCTATGTCAACGACGCTTTTGGCGCCGCTCACCGGGCACATGCTTCTACCGCCGGCGTGGCGGATTATCTGCCAGCCGTGTGCGGCTACCTGATTCAAAAGGAAATCACCGTGATGGGAGGAGCTTTGGCCAATCCCAAACGTCCTTTCGTGGCCATCCTGGGCGGCTCTAAGGTATCCGACAAGATCGGGGTCATCACCAATCTGTTGGAAAAAGTGGATACCCTAATTATCGGCGGCGGAATGGCTTATACCTTCATGAACGCTTTGGGTTATTCCATCGGCACCTCCCTATGTGAGCCTGACAAGCTGGATCTGGCCAAAGATATGATGGCTAAGGCAAAGGAAAAGGGCGTGAAGTTCCTGATCCCAGTGGACAATGTAGTCGCCGATAAATTTGACAAAGACGCCGCCCATCAGATTGCGAAATCCGATCAAATGCCGGAAGGCTGGATGGGCTTAGACATTGGGCCGGAAACCGCCGCCCTCTATGCAGACGCTGTGAAAGGCGCTGGAACCGTTATTTGGAATGGCCCGATGGGTGTTTTCGAGTGGGAAAACTTTGCAGCCGGCACGAAAGCAGTGGCTGCCGCCGTTGCGGAAAGCGGCGCGATCTCCATCATTGGCGGCGGTGATTCCGCAGCGGCGGTGGAGAAATTTGGCTATGCCGATAAGATGGCCCATATTTCCACTGGCGGCGGCGCTTCTCTGGAATTGCTGGAAGGAAAGGTTCTGCCAGGTATCGCCTGCCTGAACGACAAAGGCTAAGCATCCCATTTCAGACGGGGATCAAAAGGGCGGGGAATGTCTCCGCCCTTTATTTTTCCTGTTGGAACAGGAATGAAAAGTAAGAGATAGAAAGAGGAGAACGCCCATGAACAAAGAATTGAGAAAAGCCGTCATTGCCGGCAACTGGAAAATGAATAAAACCCCAGACGAAGCCAAGGTTTTAATTGAGGAAATTATTCCCCTCGTAAAAGACGCTTCCTGCGACGTAGTGGTTTGCGTTCCATACGTGGACCTTTGCACTGCTGTTGCAGCTACCAAAGACACCAACATTGCTGTTGGCGCGGAAAACTGCCACTGGGAAACCAGCGGCGCTTTTACCGGGGAAATCTCCCCCTCCATGCTGACCGCCATGGGTGTGGAGTACGTCATCATCGGCCACAGCGAACGCCGCACCTATTTTGGGGAAACGGATGTTACGGTGAACAAACGGGTATGCGCCGCTTTGAAGGAAGGCCTGAAGGTTATCCTCTGCGTAGGCGAATACTTGGAACAACGGGAGCAAGGCGTCACCGCCGAACTGGTAGCGATGCAGACCAAAATTGCCCTGCAAGGCGTAGCCAAGGAGGATTTGAAACATATTATTATCGCATATGAGCCGGTTTGGGCCATCGGTACCGGATGCACTGCAACCGCCGAACAGGCCAATGAAGTGTGCGCCTGCATCCGCAAAACCTTAGGGAATCTGTACTGTGAAGCTTGCGCAAATGGCGTGACCATCCAATACGGCGGTTCCATGAATGCCAAAAATGCCGCTGAACTGCTGGCGCAACCGGATGTCGACGGTGGCCTAATCGGCGGCGCTTCCCTAAAAGCTCCTGACTTTGCCGCCATTGTAGCAGCAACCCAATAAGTTTTTATTGCAACAGAAAGGCTAATGCTATGAAAAAACCATTACTTTTGATGATCCTGGACGGGTTCGGAATCGGAGAGCATACCGGCAATGCCATTGAAGCGGCTGCAACCCCCAATTTAGACCGCTTATTTGCGGAAAATCCCACCACTCAAA
The DNA here is from genome assembly GCA_022801595.1 of Clostridiales bacterium. Lineage (GTDB taxonomy): Bacteria > Bacillota > Clostridia > Oscillospirales > Acutalibacteraceae > UMGS1071. Next base: position 10,861 of record JAAWSO010000014.1, read on the forward strand.
TCGGCGCTTCCGGCTTAAACGTAGGCTTGCCGGATGACCAAATGGGAAATTCGGAAGTGGGCCACACCAATATCGGCGCCGGTCGGATTGTATACCAAGAGCTGACCCGGATTACCAAAGCCATTGAAGAAGGCTCCTTCTTTGAAAATCAAGTGTTGGGCCAGGCCATGGAGCAGGTTGTGGCCAACAGCTCCTCCCTGCATCTGATGGGACTGTTATCCGACGGCGGAGTTCACAGCCACAATTCCCACTTGTACGCCCTGGTCGAAATGGCCAAGCGCAAGGGGATTGAAAAGGTGTATATCCACGCATTCCTGGATGGCCGGGATGTACCGCCTAGCTCCGGCCAGGGATATGTTGCGGATTGCCAGAAAAAGCTGGCGGAAATTGGTGTAGGTAACATTGCGACCGTTATGGGCCGCTACTACGCTATGGATCGTGACAACCGCTGGGAACGGGTGGAAAAAGCCTACGCTGCCATGGTGTATGGCGAAGGTATTGGAGCGGAATGTCCAGAAAAGGCCGTGGCAAAATCCTATGAGGAAGGTGTGACCGATGAGTTCGTCCTGCCCACGGTATGCGATCCAAACGGCAAGATTCAGCCGAAGGATTCGGTGGTGTTCTTCAACTTCCGTCCAGACCGTGCCCGGGAGATCACCCGCTGTTTGGTAGACTCAGAGTTTAACGGCTTCCCCCGCAGAAACGGTTTCTTCCCGCTTACCTTCGTGTGCATGACCCAATACGACGCGACCATGCCCAATGTTTCCGTGGCATTCCGTCCCCAGAGCCTAAAAAATACCCTGGGCGAATATCTCTCGGAACAAGGCATGACTCAACTTCGGATTGCAGAAACCGAAAAATACGCTCATGTAACCTTTTTCTTTAACGGCGGCGTGGAAACCGTATATCCCGGTGAGGATCGAATTTTGATCCCTTCACCAGAAGTGGCCACCTATGATTTAAAGCCAGAAATGAGCGCCTATGAGGTCACGGACGCACTGATTCCACGCATCGAAAGCGGGGACTACGATGTGATTGTGCTGAACTTTGCCAATTGCGACATGGTTGGCCACACTGGTATATTCGAAGCGGCCAAAGCAGCGGTGGAAGCAGTTGACGTTTGCGTTGGAAAAATCACCGACGCCATTGCTAAAATGGGCGGCGTGACCCTGATCACCGCTGACCACGGCAACGCGGATAAGATGTATGAGGAGGATGGCTCCCCCTTCACTGCCCATACCACCAATCCAGTTCCCTTCTGTGTGGTGGGCTATCCCTGCACCCTTCGCAGCGGCGGTATTCTGGCAGACATTGCCCCTACCATGTTAAAAATCCTAGCTCTTCCCCAGCCAAAAGAAATGACTGGAGAAAGTATCATAACACTCCTGCGATAAGCATATTGCGCCCCTCAGCATATCTTCCCGATAAATTTGACGCACGCCCCCTGGCTTCGTGGGGTTATTCTACCTAAATCCGGTTCGGACCACTGCTGAAACATCCCTATCTCAACAGGATAGGGATGTTTTTTCTTTCCACCAGAGCTTAAACCTCCTTAAGAATTTGGATCAGAGGGCTATTCGTCCCCTATCTTCCTACTTGATCGCAAAAAAAATATCAAATTTGTAATGTAGGCCCCAAGTGTTTGCCTCCCTGGATAAAACATGATAAAATAGGAGAAAATGAGTACCGATTGCTATGTTTTGAGGATATCGAAATGAAAAAATTAACCGCTTTGATCGCCTGTCTGCTTGTTTTGGTTCCCTTTCTGCTCGTTTCTGGCTGCTCAAGCAGCTTACCTGCCTCGGCCAACCAATCCATCTCCTATCAGCTCACCCAGGAACCGGTGACGTTAGACCCCCAAATTGCCTCCGATCCCGCCGCTGTTGTGGTGGTGGAGGCTCTGTTTGAAGGGCTGGTACGCTTGGACAAGGAAAACAATCCCTATCCTGGCGTAGCCAAAAGCTGGATAGCCAACATCGACTACACCCAATTTACCTTTTCCCTGCGGGAGGATGCCGTTTGGTCCAATGGAAATCCAGTCACCGCCCATGATTTTGTTTACGCTTTCCAACGTGCGTTAACCCCATCCACCGGTTCCACGACTGCTTCTTCCATGTACTGCATAAAAAATGCCAAACAGGTTCACACTGGCGCTTTGTCCGCTAGTGAACTGGGCGTCTCCGCTTTGGACTCCCATACCTTGGTGATCAATCTGGAATACACTTATGAAGATTTTCCCGCGTTGACTGCCACAGCCCCCTTTATGCCTTGTAACCAAACCTTCTTTGAAAGCACCGAAGGGCAATATTGCCTGGAAGCCAAGTTCATTTTGGGAAACGGCCCGTTTGTCATGAGCAACCGGTATGCGTGGACCCATGGGGAATCTATGAAACTTTCCCGTTCATCCAGCTATGTGGGGGATCAGCCAGTATATCCATCCAGCCTGAATTTCACCATAAAATCCTATGAGCTGGCGGAAGCGTTCCATCTTCTTACTAACGGAGATACGGACGCCGCTCCCATCGCTTCTTCCTCGCTGGAGTCCGCAGAACAGGCAGGTTGTACCATCACTGCCTTTCAAGACACCACTTGGGGGCTGTGCTTCAACACCTCGTCGGAACTAATGAAACATACTGCGATCCGCAAGGCGTTTGTCCAGACCCTGAACCGGGACGCCCTCTTCCAGCACCTGCCCAAAAACACCGCCATTGCCAACGATATCATCAATCCTGATACTACTTTCCTTGGTCAAAACTACCGATCCCAAGCCGGTTCGGATTTTTATCTCAAACAGGACGATGCCTCTCTGCAAGCGGCCTTAGCCGCCCTGCCGTCCTTGAATCTAGAAGCTATGCCGTCGGTCACGGTGCTATGTCCAGATACCACCGAAGCCAAACGGATGGTCAATGAAATGATCGCCACCTGGAATACAAAAATGGGCAATTATTTTAATATGGAACCGCTGTCCGAGGATGCCCTTGCCAAACGGGTTGCCAACGGAAAATATGACATTGTTTTGTACCCCATCCGCGCCAAAGGTCAGGAACCGGTTCAGCTGCTTTCCCTATTCCAATCAGACAGTGAATCCAACCCGGCCTTTCTGAAAGATCCAGCTTACGATGCTCTGCTGACTTCTGCCGAATCCAGCCAAGGAACTGAAAGCCTTTCCTATTATGTGGCTGCGGAAAAATATCTAAATGACCAGTGTGTTTTCTATCCCCTTTACTACGAAAGCCGCTACTACGCGACCGCCCCTGGCGTATCCGGCATTGTGTTCCATCCCTACGACGCCGGCATTGATTTTATCCGCACTGAAAAAGAATAAAAAACAGGCAGAACCAAAATCAGTTCTGCCTGTTTTTCTTTTTGTATGAAATTATTCCGCGTGATAGCCCAGCTCAAAGGCTTTTTCATTCAGTTCCACAAACTTCTTAGGAACCGTCGTGCGGATCGTATCCAGCCAAACTTGTTTGTCCAAGTCCAGATATTTGGCCATGGCGCCGATCAGCACCACATTGACCGCCTTGGAAGAACCAGCTTCTTCCGCCAGTTTCAGGGCATCCAACGCTAAAATATGAGCGCCCTGGTCCTTCATCTTGGCGATCAATTCCTGCGGGTAGGAAGCCGCTCCCGTGACCACCGGCATCGGGTCAATTTCCTGGGTATTGACGACCAGCATGCCGTCCTTTTTCAGGCAAGGCAACGCCCGCGCCGCTTCCAACTGTTCGAAAGCCAGGATAATATCCGCCTCACCGTTCTGGATCATGGGAGAATGGACGCAACTGCCGTATCGAACATAAGTGACCACAGATCCACCCCGCTGGCTCATACCGTGAACCTCGGATACCTTCACATCGTAGCCCTGACTAAGCATGGCGCTGCCCAATACCCGGCTGGCAAGCAGGGTACCCTGCCCTCCCACACCGACAATCATAATGCTTTTTCCTGTGTTACTCATGCTTCCACCTCCGGCTTTTGGATTGCCTTTGGACCGCACAGATCCAGGCACAAACCGCAGCCCACACATTGGTTGCGGTCAATTTCCGCTTTGCCATCCCGCATACTGATTGCCGGGCAACCGATGCCCATACAGGCGGTACAGCCTACGCAGCGTTCCGGCTCCACAAAGAAGGAAGGCTCCAACTTCACGTATTTCAGCAATACGCAAGGGCGGCGGCTAATGATCACCGAAGGCTCTTCCGCAGCCAGTTCTTCCCGGATTGCCGCCCGGGTTTCTTTCAAATCATAAGGATCTATCACACGGACACGATGAATGCCAACGGCATGACAAAGAGCTTCCAGATCAACCGCAGCAGTTGCGTCGCCCCGGATGGTCTTTCCAGTGGTTGGGTTCTCCTGGTGTCCAGTCATGCCAGTAATAGAGTTGTCCAGAATGATCACCACAGAATTACTCTTGTTATAGGCAATGTCAATCAGTCCAGTAATACCGGAGTGGATAAAGGTGGAGTCTCCGATCACAGCCACCGCTTTCTTTTCCCCTTCCGCGCCCCGGGCTTTGTTGTAGCCGTGGAGGCCGGATATGGACCCGCCCATACACACGCAGGTATCCATGGCTCCCAAAGGAGCGGAAGCGCCCAATGTGTAACAGCCGATATCACCGCTGACAAAAACATTCTCTTTTTTCAATGCATAGAATATGCCACGATGGGGACAGCCGCAGCACATAACCGGAGGACGCACGGGAATCGGTTCTTCCAGCGCCATGGAGGAATCATCCTGCCCATTCATCAGTTTCGCAATCAGCTTTTGAGAGAACTCGCCGCAAAGCGGGAATTTCTCCTTGCCAATTACCTTCACACCAATGGTATGGCAGTGATTCTCAATCACAGGATCCAGTTCTTCGATTACATACAAGGTTTCCACCATGCCGGAAAATGTTTTGATCAGATCCACTGGCAACGGATGAACCATACCCAGCTTTAAGTAAGATACGTTATCACCCAAGGCTTCCTGGGCATATTGGTAGACAGCGCCGGATACAATCACGCCGATTTTGCTGTTATTATCCTCAATGCGGTTGATCTCACAGGTTTCCGCCCACTCCATTAGCTTTTGGGTGCGGGCTTCCACCATATCGTGCTTCGGACGAGCAAATGCGGGAAGCATAACGTTCTTTGCCTGGTTCTTCTCATAAGGCCTGAGCGGAACCTCTTCCCGCTCCTGCAAATCCACAATACTACAGGAGTGAGCGATCCGAGTGGTCAGGCGCAGGATTACTGGGGTATCGAAGGTTTCCGAAAGCGTATAGGCCAGCTTGGTAAAGGAGCAGCATTCCTGGGAATCCGAAGGCTCCAGCATTGGCACCTTGGCCGCAATGGCATAGTTCCGGGAATCCTGTTCGTTTTGGGAAGAATGCATGCCCGGATCGTCCGCCACACCAATCACTATGCCGCCGGTCACGCCGATATACGACATGGTGAACAACGGGTCAGCAGCTACATTCAAGCCTACATGCTTCATGGCGCAGAAAGAGCGGGCTCCGCCAAAAGACGCTCCTGCCGCTACCTCCATCGCCACTTTCTCATTGGGCGCCCACTCGCAGTACATTTCGTCGTACTTGGCGGCAGCTTCCGTAATTTCCGTGCTGGGCGTGCCGGGATAACTGGATACCACACGCACGCCAGCTTCATACAGGCCACGGGCAACCGCCTCATTGCCTAATAGTAATTTTTTCATACCTACCTCCAACAGGAGAGCAAATCCATTGCCCTTCCATTCATCTTTCTGTTTGCAGAGAAAACAGGGAAATCCAACCATCCCAGACTGGAAATGGCAACCATACAAAAACAGAACCGATGATTTGACTTATTTCATAAAATCCTCCCTGTTTCCATGTCATATCTTCATTATTGTACCTCTTTTTCCCTCGTATTGCAAGCATTGGAGCCATATAAAATCTAACCATCGGGCAGCATAACCGGCAAACGTACGGTAAATGTGGTCCCCTTTCCCACTTGGCTCTCCACCCGGATATCGCCGCCATACAAGGCGGTCAGGTGTTTCACGATGGATAACCCAAGCCCTGTCCCGCCAATGGAGCGAGAGCGGCTGGTATCCACCCGATAAAACCGTTCAAACAGACGGTCAAAATGGGAAGGATCAATCCCGATTCCCGTATCTTTGATCCGAACCAGAATCATATCCCGGCGGCGCTGGGCGGTGATCTCCACACGACCGTCTGGCACATTATATTTGATAGCGTTTTCAATCAAATTTCCGAAAAGCTGCTGCAAACGGGTGGAGGAACTAGACACAAACAGCTCCCGCTCCACCTCCATATGTAGGGTGACGCCAGCCTTTTCCGCAATTGGCTCCAGCCGCTCCACGGCACAAGCAAGCTCTTTGGCAATGTCACACCGGGTTAAGCTAGGGTCCTCCCTGGCATTCTCAATCTGAGACAACACCAGCATATCGTCGATCAAATGCCGCAATCGTTCCGCCTCAATGTCCAGCACCTCATAAAAATACTGCCGGGTTTCTTCATCCCGGTCGGCGCTGCGGAGCAGGTCGATGCTCCCTCGGATGGAAGTCAAAGGCGTTTTCAGTTCATGGGTGACATTGGACACAAAATCCCGCCGCATCTGCTCCAACTTGGTCATCCGGGTGGTATCGGAAATCACGGCCAAACACTCCCCTTCCGCCCCACCCTCCAACGGAGCGGCATAAACGCTGTAATGGTTTTCCTGCTGAACCCCATTTTGCTCGGAAATGGTTTGATGGATCACCTGCTGATTGGCTGCTGCTTCTTGTAAAACCGACGCTACCTTATGGATCCGCATACTGCCTTCCAGCAAGGTGCCTTCCTGCAGGAGGGGGCGATCCAGCAAATCCCGGGCCCGCTGGTTCAAAAACAGAATGGTATTGTTCCTATCCACTGCGAGAACGCCGTCGTTCATGCCCTGAAGTACGCTCTCCAGTTGGTTCTGCTTTGTTTTCATTTGTTCCACCGCATGTCTAGTGTTGTCCGCCATCGTGTTGAAAGCCTGGGCCAATTGACGGACTTCTCCGGTCATCCGTTTCCCTGCGGGAGAATCTCCCACCCGGATCAAAAAATCCCCTTCCGCCATCTTCTTGGCTGCTTGGGTCAATTCCTGCATCGGCTCATAGACATGGCGGAATAAAATGGCGCAAATAATACAAACAATCAAAATTCCAAGAATCATTGCCCCAATCGCAATGATCCAAACTCCTCCCACTGCAAACTGTAATTCTGACAGGGGCATGGCTACCCGGAGAATCAAGCCTGTACCGGGGTCTAAGATGGCGTCATAATAATAAGAATTGTTGATACTCTGACTTTTTCGAATATCATATCCACGGCCCTCTTGGATCGCCTGTTTAATTTCCGGACGGTCCCGGTGGTTTTCATAGCTGGCTTCATCCTGCGCACTGTCTCCCTTCACATCGCCATTTTGATCCAGCACCGTCACCCGAATATCCTGGCCCATTTGCTGGAGCTGCATCCCATAGCTTTTCGCAAAGCGCTGAGGGTCTACCTGCATTTGCTGGCTCTCAGCACACATCATGGCAAGCATGGCATCCAGCCGGCGGGTAAATTCATTTTGATACTGATTTTGCACCAAAAAACCCGCCAGGGAAAAGGCAAGAACAAAGCCGACTATGACAACAGCGGCAGTGCACAGCATCAAACGCTTCCTCATAATCGGCCTCCTACAACCTACGTATTTTTTTAATTATAAACGATTCTGGCATGGAACACAAGAACCGTTTTATCCAGAAAATTTATATCCCACGCCTCGAACCGTCTGCACCAGAGCGGGGGATTCTGGGTTGTCCTCAATTTTCTGCCGCAAATACCGAACATGTACGTCAACCGTGCGGGTATCCCCGAAATATTCCATACCCCAAACCTTATCTAACAGGGTGTTCCGAGTCAGCACCCGGCCTTTGTTCTTCATGAGCATGACCAGCAAATCAAATTCCTTTGCGGTCAGCTCGATGGGATTTCCATTTTTGGTAATGGTGTGGGAATCAATGTCCACTAAAATCCCACTGGCCTCAAGGATTTCCTCTCGAGGCGGAGGAGGCACGGCCTGCAGCTCAGTACGCCGCATAACCGCCCGCACCCGGGCGCATAATTCCTTCATGCTGAACGGCTTGACAATGTAATCATCCGCTCCCATTTCTAAGCCAAGCACCCGGTCAATTTCGGAGCTTTTGGCGGTCAACATCAAGATCGGAAGAGCACGGGTCTCCGGAGCGGAGCGGAGTGTGCGGCAAACAGCAAGGCCATCTGGAGCGGGCATCATCCAATCCAAAATTACAGCATCCGGGCGACGGCGCTGAACCGCTTCCAACAAAGCGTTTCCATCGGTAAAAATCTCCGTTTCAAACCCTTCATCTTTCAGCCCAAACGCTACCAGCCGGCAAATATTGATTTCGTCATCCGTCACATAAACCAAGGCCATGCCCATTCCTCTTCTTTCCGAACCACGGTTGCCATCCTGCCTATTCCTCTCCTTCTGGATGATTCAGATCAGGATGCTCCCCAGTTTCAATATAAATAACCCACTCCGCAATGTTGGTGGCGTGGTCCGCCATCCGTTCGGCATATTTGGTGATGAGCAGCATATCCACTTCCCCCAGCACATTGCCGGATTCCTTCAGGCCATTGCTGACCTCCAAAATCACCTTGGAGAACAGGTTGTCCACAAAATCATCACTGCGGCAGATGTCCTCCGCCTCGTCAATGTCCCGGCTGATGAATACATTCATCGCCCGGCGGAACATCGTGCGGGCAGCCTCCATCATTTGCAATACATGATTCATCACCAAGCTGTTTGGATTCAGCTCGCCGGTGCAGATAATCTCACAAATGTCGGCGCACTGATCGCCTTCCCGCTCAATATCAGTCAGAACCTTCAAGCAGGCGGCGATGGTCCGCAGATCTTTGGCAATCGGTTGCTGCAAAGCGATCAGACTCAGACATTCGCCTTCCAGCTCGTGCTCCATATGGTCGATTTCGCTATCGCTGCTAGCCACTTCATGAGCCAGATCCAAGTCCATATTGCGCAGAGCCTGAATGGTTTTTTCCATTCGTCCATCCACCAAATTGCCCAGTTCGGTCAATTCTTCATGGAGCTCATTGAGCTCCTGGTCAAATAATTTTCTTGTCATGCCAAATGTCCTCCTTCAATCCGCTGCCAGCATTTTAATTCCTTTTCTAAAACAACCATTTTGGATATCTCATTATAACAAAAAAGAAATTCTCCTTCAAGAAAAATCGAAATTAACCGAAACGTCCCGTAATATACCGCTCGGTGCGCTCGTCCTTCGGGTTGTTAAACATGGTTTCTGTGTCCGCAAACTCCACAATTTCTCCGGTTAGGAAAAACGCTGTCTGGTCTGCGATACGGGCAGCCTGCTGCATATTGTGGGTCACGATAATCACCGTATATTTTTCCCGCAAATCTCCCATCAAATCCTCGATTTTCAAGGTGGAGATCGGATCCAGCGCAGAGGTCGGTTCATCCATTAGAATAATATCCGGCTCCACTGCCAGGGCGCGAGCAATGCACAAACGCTGCTGCTGTCCGCCAGACAAACCTAAAGCCGATTTTTTTAGACGATCCTTGACTTCATCCCACAGAGCGGCGTTGCGTAAAGAGGTTTCCACAATTTCATCCAGCTTCGCTTTGTTGCGCACGCCGTGAACCTTAGGGCCATATACAATGTTGTCATAAATCGACATGGGGAATGGGTTCGCTTTCTGGAACACCATCCCCGCCCGCTTGCGCAGCAGGGTCACGTCGGTACGGGGATCGTAAATGTCCTCCCCGTCAATGGTGACGGTTCCGGTAATTTTGCAGCCGTCTACCAGGTCATTCATTCGGTTGAGCGTTTTCAGACAGGTAGATTTTCCGCAGCCTGACGGCCCAATAAAGGCCGTTACCTGATTCGCTGGGATATCCAGATTCAATCCCTTGAGCGCATGGAAATCCCCATAATACAGGTGCAGATCTTTGATGGAAACTTTCGTATTCTCCGAATGTTTTTTGTGTATCATAAGAAAATCCTTACCCTTTCTTCAGTACTTTCGATAACAGGCTTGCCAGACGGTTGAGGATAAAAATGACGATCAGCAACACTGTTGCGGTGGCGAACGCAATATTCATCGCATCCTCGGAGGAAGCTTCTCTTGCCGTTTGATACAGGTGTAGAGTCAACGTCCGGCCGCTCTCCATGATGTGGGAGAAAGGGCCTGACGGCATATTGTAGGATACGCCAGAGGTAAAGAGCAAGGCCGCGGATTCCCCAACGATCCGACCCATAGCCAGAATCACCGCCGTCAGCACGCCAGGCATGGCGCAGGGAAGCACAATCCCCATAATAACCCGGAATTTTCCAGCGCCCAGAGCCATGGCGCCTTCCTTATAAGAGCTTGGCACGGACAGCAGAGATTCCTCCGTGGTTCGGATGATCGTCGGCAAAACGCATAACGTCATGGTCAAACAGCCGGCCAGGATCGAAGTTTGTAGGCGGAAGAGGGTACAGAATACGGTATATCCGAACAAACCGAAAAGAATGGATGGGATGCCGGACAACACTTCTGTGGTGAACCGGATCGCCCGCACCAACCTGCCCTGTTTGGCATATTGGGTCAGATAAATCGCCGAGCAGATGCCAATGGGCGCCGAGATCAGCAGCGTAATTCCCACAATATACAGGGTATTGATGATCATAGGCAAAATGCCCTTCCGGTCAGGGTTCGTTTCCGAATAAGGGTTAGCAATAAAGCTCCAGGACAAATGGGGGATGCCACGCACCAAAATATAGAGGATGATGCCCAGCAGTACGGCAATCGTCAGCCCGGTAGCGACAAAGATACAGGCCTTTAAAACACCGTCAGACGCCCGTTTTTTCTTGCGGTACAGGGAATGTTCCTGAAGTTGGCCGTCCAAATATTTGGCCGCGCTTGGATTACTTGGCATTCATCTTCGCTCCCCTCTTAGAAATAATCGTAAAGGAAATATTCACAATCATAATAAATACAAACAAGACGAAACCGATGGCAAACAGAGCCTGACGATGCAGACCGGAAGCATATGACATTTCCATGGCGATTCCAGTAGTCAGGAACCGGACGGTTCCCAGCAGGCTTGGCATGTTGGCCACGTTACCAGCCACCATGATGACTGCCATGGTTTCCCCAATCGCACGTCCTACCCCTAAGATCACACCGGATAAAATACCGGATTTTGCCGCTGGGATGGTAATTTTAAAGATCGTATGGGTGGCGGTGGCTCCCAATCCCAGGGAAGCCTCCCGATAGGATTGAGGAACAGCCCGCAGAGAATTTTCGGTTACATTGACAATCGTCGGGATGATCATAATCGCCAAAATAATGATGGCGGCCAGCAGACTGTCGCCAATGGTAGCTCCCGGAAATACCGCACGGATCGCCGGCACAATAATCAACATGCCAAAAAAACCGTAAATCACCGATGGGATCCCAGCCAAAAGCTCAATGGCCGGACGGATTAACCGGGCAACCTTAGGACTTGCAATCTCGCTGAGAAATACCGCTGTCAAAATGCCGATGGGCACGCCGATGACAATGGCGCCGAACGTGCCGGCAATGGAGGAAAGAATCAATGCCAGAATACCGAATTCATTGCTCTTGGCATCCCAATTGACGCCAAACAAGAAGGAAAAGATACCGATTTCCCCGATTGCTGGAGCGCCTGCCGCAATGATGTAGATAGTAATCATCAGCACCGCGCCGATGGACACGCAGGAAGCCACCAGAAAAATAGACTGGGCCAATTTTTCTCCGCCCTGAGTCCAGAGGGAAAGGACGGCGCACACCAAACCGGACGCCAGGATATAAACAAAGGGAAGCATATAGCCCACGGAGATATTGCTGATATTCAGTTGGGTAACTGCCGTTTGCACACTTGTCATTGAGATCAACATCACCAAAGGACAGACGCCGGAAATCACATAGGCGATTCCCGCCAAGGTTGCCTTTTTGAAAAAGAGAAGCGCTGCCCCCGCTAGCGCCAACACGACGCTGGCAATTACAGCAATTCGGGTCAACACCGGGATGGCTACCAGCCCGCTAAGCTCTTTTCCTTCCACCCAAAAGCCCTGGGCAAAGGCCAAATCCATGCCGCTGGTCACATAGGTCGTATTGCGGAACACAAAAGTGATGTTAGGCAGAAAGAACATTGCAACGGCGCCCAGACCCAACACAATGGCGATGATCCGTTTGATTCGATTTCGTTTGTCAGCCTTCTGCTGAGCAGCAAGGTCATTCATAGAAATTGTCATAAAACCCACCATTTTCTCGTTATCGTCATATTTTTTCTATTCTGCAACTGGAATCAGACCGGAATCCTGGATAATTTTCTGGCCTTCCTCGGATTTGACAAACTGGAACCAAACTGCGATCAATTCGCTGTCGGATCCCTTCTTATAGATTTGGATAAATGGACGCTGAACCAGGTAAGTGCCGTTGAGAATGTTTTCCTCGCTGGGTTCTACTCCGTCAATCTGCAGTCCAACCACAGAATCGTTGAGAGAATCCAAAGAAATATAGCCGATAGAGGACGGGTCGCTGCTGACCCTGGTAACTACCTCGCCGGTGGATGTCAATTCCGCGGCATACTCGCATCCTTCTACGTCAAACAAAGACTCAAAGCCGTCCCGGGTACCGGAAGCAGATTCCCGGCCAAGCAGGGTAATGGCTTGATCGTTGCCGCCAACTTCTTTCCAGTTTTTGATCGCACCGGAGAAAATTTTAGTTACCTGTTCCGCCGTCAGATTGGTGACTGGATTTGCCTTGTTCACGGTTACGACAATGCCGTCAATGGCAATTTGAACTTGCTCAAACTGGTCAGGATTTTCGCTGTCCTTCATTTCTCGGGACATGTTCCCAATCAGTGCGTTTCCAGAGGCGACCGAGTTTGGCGCGTCACCAGAGCCGGTTCCGCTGGTTTCTACGGTTGCCTTGGAGTATTTCCTACTGAACGCCTCACCCAACGCCTGGCTCACCTTCGCCATGGAGGTGGAACCATTTAAGGTTAGCTTGCCGCTGATTTCCTGGGAGGCGGCGGATTGCTGCGTCTCCTCTCCCGACGGTTTATCACCGTATAAAATTGGTCCGCACCCGGAAAACGTAACTACCAACGCCAACGCTAAAATCGACCAGCCTTTCCAAATTCTTTTGCCTCTCATTGCACTCTCCCTTTATTCTTGTGATCAAATGATTCAAAATATTTTCATCCAACATTTTTTCAGGATGTTTTTTCTGAGTTAAGTGTACCGGACTAATGTTAAATTAGCGTTAAATTAACATTTGATGTTCGTTAAATATTTTTCTCTTACTTATTATTAACCCATCTAGACTGAAAAATATACCAAAAAAAAGCCAGTCTCCTAACATCTTTCGAGATTTCAAAAAGAAAAAACAGGCAGGAAAAACCCCGCCTGTCTTGCGAAGGAAAAAGATAAGAAAAAGAAATAGGGAATTGTTCCGATTAGACGCTTTATTCTGCTACTGGGATGACGCCTGCTTCTTTCATCGCAGCTTGGCCTTCGTCCGACTTCACAAAATCAAACCATGCTTGGATTAACTCGCTGTCGGAACCTTTTTTGTAAATTTGAATAAACGGACGACTGGCGGTATACGTGCCGTTGGAAACATTCTCCTCCGTTGCCTCCACACCGTCAATCTTACATGGGGTAACCGTATCATTCACAGAGCCCAAAGAAATGTAACCGATTGCATATGGGTCGCTGCCAATCCGATTTACCACTTCACCAGTGGAGGTCAGTTCCGCTGCATATGCGTAACGGTCTGCCTTGAAAATCCCCTCAAATCCATCGCGGGTGCCAGAATTCGCCTCTCTTCCCAGTACGGTGATGGTATGATCCTCACCGCTAACCTCCTTCCAGTTGGTGATTTCACCAGAGAAGATTTTGGTCACCTGCTCGGTGGTCAGATCGGTCACGGGATTGTTTTTGTTTACCGCAACAGCGATGCCGTCAATGGCAATTTGAACTTTTTCAAAGTTATCTGGATTTTCATCGTCTTTTAGGTCACGGGACAGGTCGCCGATCAAGGCATTGCCACTTTCTACCGCCTGTACCGCCGCACCGGAACCAGTACCGGTCTTTTCTACCTTAGCGCCTGGATATTTTGTTTGGAACGCCTCGCCCAAAGCTTGGCAAACCTGCGTCATGGAAGTGGAGCCGTTGAGGGTAAGGGTGCCGGAAATCTTATCGTTCTGGCTATCGCCAGCAACGGTAGAGCCAGTGGTGGAATCTGGAGTGGGGGATACATTGGTCACAGCCTCGCCGCAGCCAGCGAAAACTAGGGTGCAGGTTGCCGCAGCAGCCAAAACCGAAATCAAAACTTTCTTATTCATGGTCAGTTTTCTCCTAACATTCTTAAACAAATTCTCAATCATGGACCCATTCATTTGGAATATCTCCATTCTATCCCCCAATTGTTAAAACAGAGTTATCCCATTTTTATAAAGCTGTTAGATTTGGGTTAGATTCTTCTTAAAACAAAAGAAAAATGGTTTCCCAAAATCCCTGGAAAACCATTTGAATCCTTTTTTGTCGATTGGAGGAAAAGGAAGGAATCGCCTTTGTTAGGTTTGGGTGACTCCAATCTTCTTTTAACATTCCCATTGGAAAACCCGCCGCTGTCTTCAGTCTTCCTGCCAGTTTTCCTCATAATGGCGGATTTCAAAGGCGGCCCCTGTCTCCTCACACAAGAGGCGGCAGGCTTCCAGCTCCTCTGGAGGCATGGTATCCACGACGGTCATTCGCACGTGGAGTACCTGCCTCACCACTTCCTTGGTGAACTTCAAGATTGCCGGCAACGCTTCCAAACCATACTTGGAATGGCATAATGCGTCGTAAGCTTCTGGCGTGGAGGCGTTCAGGCTCACCGATACCATATCAAAATGCCCGGCGAACAGCGGCGCAGTCGGCCGGCCGTGAATCAAATCAGACAGTCCGTTGGTATTGATCCGAATGAAGATGGAACTGACCGCCTGAACCTTCTCGCAAAGCCACCGAATATCGTCCAGCCGGTAGGTAGGCTCTCCAAAACCACAGAATACGAGCTGTTCATATTGGGACAAATCCCGCCCTTCCAGCTCCTTCCAAATTTCTTCCTTGGCAGGTTCCCGCTCCAGCCATAAGCTGCCCGAATCCCCCACCTTGTCCCCGGTGGTGCGCAGGCAAAATTCGCAGGCATTGGGACAGCGATTGGTCAGGTTCACGTATAGATTGTTTCCATATACATACGTAATGGTCATCAAAACTCCCCCTAGCAAGTGATTTGAAATAGCTTCTCCGCATTTTCCTTAGCAGCCAATAGGACTTCTTGAGGCGTTACGGCAATGCCGCTGGCTTGGGTGCGGGCCAAGGCGATTTTTTCCGCAGTATAGGCGATCATAGAGGAATCGCATCGTTTTCCGCGAAACGGAACCGGAGCCATATAGGGCGCGTCGGTTTCTACCACCAAGGCGGACAGCGGAATAGCCGCCGCTACTTCCACCGGTACCCGGGCATTTTTGAAGGTAACGGCTCCGCCAAGCCCAATGTGCATTCCCAAGGAAATAATTTCCCGCGCCATCTCCACACTGCCGGAAAAGCAGTGTACAATGCCTTTGGGACGGTATTTGCGCAGCAATTCCATGGTATCCCCGTGGGCTTCCCGGTCATGGATAATCACGGGGAGCTGATGCCGCTGGGCTAATTGAAGCTGCGCTTCAAAAAATTCCTTCTGTACCTCCCGAGGCGCATTGTCCTCATAATAATAATCCAGCCCGATTTCTCCAATCGCTACTACTTGATCCTGACTGGCCAACGTTTCCAATTCTATCAGATAATCTGAGGGAGCCTCCTTCACACTGCCGGGATGCACGCCCACCGCGGCATGGATAAACGGATATTTCTGAGCCAACGCAATGGACGCTTTCGAGCCTTCCAAATCCGCGCCTACGTTGATAATATGACAAACCCCTTCTTGGTTCAGCCGCTGTAACAATGCTTCCCGATCCGGGTCAAAAACCGGATCGTCATAATGGGCATGGGAATCAAAAATATTCTGCAAGAAACCTTCCTCCTTATTTTTGATTTGAAAAAACAGGGGCTCTCCAAAGCCCCTGTCGCTTTCTTATTTTCCTTTTTGGCTCGCTGGCCGAGAATGCATGCAGGCTCAACTTACCTAGTGGATTTTGCTGCCGGCAGGGATACCGTCCACAAAAATTACCTTAACTTCCCCGTCTGGACAGTCTGCCGCCAAGATCATCCCCTGGCTTTCTACGCCGCACAGAGTTGCCGGCTTTAGGTTGGAAACCAACACGATGCTCTTGCCGATCAAATCCTCAGGAGCATACCACTTGGCAATGCCAGAAGCCACTGTGCGCTCCCCTTCTCCATCATCCAAAGTCAGCTTGAGAAGCTTTTTCGCTTTCTTAATCGGCTCACAGTTTTGAATCTTCGCCACCCGCAGCTCGACCTTGAGAAAATCCTCAATGCCGATTTGCTCCATAGTAACGGTTCCTTCCGCTGGCTGAGCGGCTTTCGTTTCTTCTTTTGCGGAATCCGTCTTGGCAGGCTCCCCTTTGCCGCTGGTATCGCCGATGATGGCAATCAGTTCGGCAATCTCCTTTTCCACGTCAATGCGTGGGAACAACGTCTCGCCCTTTGTGATAACAGCGTCCGCTGGAAGCATGCCCCAAACGCCGGCATTTTCATAGCAGACAGCGTCCCCATGAGCGCCGATCTGCGCCTGGATTTTCGGTGCGGTATTGGGCATAAACGGCGCGATTAAAATGGAAATAATCCGCAGAACCTCACACAAATGGTAAATTACAGCCGCTAAACGACCCTTCTGTGCTTCGTCTTTGCCCAGCACCCAAGGAGCGGTTTCGTCGATGTATTTGTTCGCCCGGGCAATCAATTTCCAGATCTCAGCCAAAGCATTGGAGAATTGATAGCCGTCCACATGGCGGTCACATTTCTCCCGCAACCCAGTCGCCATATCAATTAGTTCCTGATCAATGGGCGCCGTTTCCCGCTGGGCTGGAATGGTTCCCCCGAAATATTTCTGGGCCATAGCGGTGGTGCGGGAAAGCAGATTGCCAAGATCGTTGGCCAGGTCGGAATTGATCCGGCCAATCAAGGCTTCATTGGTGAAGTTTCCATCCGCGCCAAACGGGATTTCCCGCAGCAAGAAATACCGGATTGCATCCACGCCGTAGCGGTCGCAGAGCACCACAGGGTCCACCACATTCCCCTTGGACTTGGACATCTTGGTGCCATCGCCGAACAGAAGCCAACCGTGGCCGTATACCTGCTTCGGAAGCGGCAAATCCAGAGCCATCAGCATCGCCGGCCAGATAATCGTATGGAAACGGACAATCTCCTTGCCCACAAAATGGACGTCAGCAGGCCAATATTTCCGGTAGTCCTCATCATGATCGGAGCCGTAGCCCATAGCGGTGATGTAGTTGGTCAGAGCGTCCAGCCAAACGTATACCACATGCTTGGGGTCAAAGTCCACTGGAATCCCCCAGGTAAAGCTGGTACGGGAAACGCACAAATCCTCCAAGCCATTTTTGATAAAATTAATCATTTCATTTTTTCGGCTTTCCGGCTGAATAAATTCTGGATGCTCTTCATATAATTGCAGCAAGCGGTCGGAATATTTGGACAAGCGGAAGAAATAAGCCTCTTCCTCGGCCCATTTCACTTCCCGTTCGCAGTCCGGGCATTTGTGATCTTTCAACTGGGTTTCCGTCCAGAAGGCCTCGCAGGGGGTACAGTACCAACCCTTATAAGCGCCTTTGTAAATCTCGCCTTTGTCATACAACTGCCGGAAAATTTTTTGTACCGCTTTGACATGATCATTATCGGTGGTGCGGATAAACCTGTCGTTGGAAATGTCCAGAAGCTTCCACAAGTCCTGGAACCCAGCCACAATCTTATCCACATATTCCTTGGGAGTGACTCCTTTCTCCGCGGCCTTCAGTTCAATTTTTTGGCCGTGTTCGTCGGTGCCGGTGAGGAACATCACATCATAGCCCTGCATCCGCTTATACCGGGCGATGGCGTCGCTGCCCACGGTGCAGTAGCTGTGCCCAATGTGCGCCTTGCCGGAAGGATAGTAAATCGGGGTGGTAATATAAAAGGTTTTTGGTTCCATACTCGTTTCATTCCTTCTTCATTTATTTTGGGATATCCTGAAAACTTGGTTGCTAATTGCTGGATTTGCTGGCTGCCCCATCTGGATACAAGAATTTGCGGAGTATTCCCGCGTTTTCCTCCAGATCTGGAACCAGAACGTCGCCAACCTTCGGAAGCCTCTTTTCCGTATATGTGCCCTTATACGGCATATAGAGGGTATCGGATTCGTAGTCAGCGATCTGCATCGCTTTGCTTGCCAGGCTCAATAGCTCGCTGTTGCTCAAATTAGTGGTAATATGGGGAAGGAACTGATAGAAAAAGGACGTGCTTTCCAGCAGGTTTAGCTTCTTCATCTTCTCCACCATAGCCAGGATCACCTGACGCTGACGGCCAGTACGGCCAAAATCGCTGTCTAGATAACGCATTCGGGCATAATAAAGAGCCAAAGTGCCCCGCAGATGGTTGCGGCCTTCCTTCAGATCGCTGCCCTTGATCTGGTTCATGTAATCTGCTTCTTCCTGGGTCATTTCCAGGTCAATACCGCCCATCAAATCAATCATATCGGCGAAGTCCTCAAAGTCAGTCAAGATGTACTTATCAATGTTGATGCGGAAGTTGTTTTCCAAGGTCTGCATCACGATACCGGGTCCGAGATCAGAGCCACCGATCATATAAGCAGCATTGAGCTTATCCTTGCCGTGAGTGGGAATCTCCACGTAAAGATCCCGCAGGAACGATACCATCTTCATGGTTTTGTTCTTGTGATCCAGGGAAATCAGCATCATGGAGTCGGAGCGACCGTTGGTGCCATCTTCGTTTTTATCCGCGCCGATCAACAGAATATTGGTGGTTCCTTCCAGATCCAAAACATCCCAATTCGGCGCGTCGGATGGTGTTTGGATGTAACTGGTGGTATCCATATCCTTCCGAACGATCCGGCCCAGCATAACGGCTACAAAGCCGACAATGGCCAGTACAATCGCCAGCACGACGCAAACAAGGATAATCACGATTTTTTTCGCCTTGCCGCCCTTCTGTTTCGAGGGTTTGCCGGGACGGTTCCCGCTGCCCCCCTTTCCCTTACGTTTGCTGGAACTATAAACATCCCGGTTTACATAATGGTACCGGTCCATTTCCTGGGAATTGGAATTCCTGGAAGTCGGGCGAGGCTGGGAGCCACCCGTGGACGACTGGCCGTAAGGCTTCCGGTTTTGCGGGCTGGAACGCCGGTTCGGATAATTGGAATCGCGCCCGCCATTTCTTCGATTGTTGTCGTAGGACATGGGACACCTCTTTTTCATATACCTTATAAAATATCTTCAAACATTAATTTTATGGGAAAAGACTGGAGATGTCAACTGAAATCCTGGGACAATCTGTAAATTAAGGGTTCTTTTGCAGTTTCTTTGCATTTTGTTCCTTGCATTTTTCCCTTCCCCACGCTACAATAAAAACAAATCTAAACAGAAAGGCGGGTCCAATAATGGCAAAACAATCCCACTCCCCTCATACTTCCCCCACCAAAAAGAAAGAAAAAAGCACCACCAAGCTTTGGGTGCGTGTGGTCGCCCTGGGCTGCGCGCTCCTGATGATCGGTTCCGCCATCCCTCTTGGAATTTTGCTCCTTTCCTGATACTTTTATACGCAAAGAAAACCGCTGAGCCTCTAAGGCTCGCGGCTTTTTTGTATGTAGCTTTTACGCAACCTCCAGTTTGGGCGACAACAATTTCAGCACCACCACAGTGATGTCGTCGTCATGCCCATCCGTACGGTTTTTGATGGCTTTTTCCATCAATAATTCGGCCAATTCTTTGGGATCTCCATCAGTCCAGTCTTCCAGGGTCTCCGCCACCCATCCTTCCCCAGAGGCAATGACCCCATCGGAAAACATCACGACAAAATCCCCATCCTCCACCTGGGTGGAAACCCGAGAAAAAATCGCTTCCTCCAAAATCCCCACCGGCAGAGAGACGGCGTCTAACCGCTGCACCTCTCCTTTCTTGCGCACAAAACTGATGGGAGCACCGGCTTTCATCAACTCCAGCTTCCCGTCAAATAGGTTCACGGACGCCACATCGAGCGTGGACAAGGTCTCTTCCCCCGACTTGACCATCAGGGCGGAATTCGCGATTTTCAGGGCGCAGTCAAACCCGACTCCTGCCTTAATTAGGGTTGACATAATCCCAGACGCCATCGCGCCATCCACCGCCGCCCGTCCGCCGGTGCCCATGCCGTCGCTGATCATTGCGATATACCGTCCGGTACCATCGTTAAAACATTCGTAGCTGTCCCCACAAAGGGTTCCATTGGCACAGCTATGCTGGGCTGCTCCAATGACTACCTTATACATCGGCCGCTCGCTCATTTGCAGGCGGCACTTATCCTTGGCCACGCTGATACACGGGGCCTCAAACCGCCGCCCAGTCGACCGGCAAATGGCGCGGATCACATTGCTTTTTCCCATCCGGGCACGATCCGACGCGGGAGCCTCCACCTCCACCACCATCCGGTTATACCGATCCAAGCGGCAGCTTACATCCATCGGCGTAATCGACGATTCATGCAAAGCTTCGTTAATTTTCTGAGCGGATTCAAAATCAAAGCGTTCAAACAATTCCAGTTCATTGGCAATGTCCCGCAGCATCCGTCCCGTGGTAGAAAATTGGTCGGTGACCACGCTGCGCACTTGCGCTACCCGGCGTTCCGCGGACTCCTGCATCAAAAATTCCTGATAATTGCGGTTGACGCTCACCGTCATTTCCGCTATCCGGCTGCAATGCTTCGAAAAATCATTTGGAAAATCCCCTTTCTCAATCTTCCCATGCAAACGCAAGGGTTCGGTCAATTCATCCATCAATTCCATGCTGCGGCACTGGTTATGTCCCCAACAGTAGCTTTTCAGTCCGCAGTTGTTACACGTATCCTCTACTGCACTTTGATACACCCCCTGAATGGTTGGCGCGCAAACCTTCGCCAGACGTTCTGATACAGCTTCCACCGATTCCGATACGTTTTCCAAAGCGGCCGCGGCAAATCCCAGCTTCATGATCACGGAACGCCGCAGCCCATCGCTATGGGAAATATCCGCCGGCTGCCGGAAAACCGTGGCGAACCAGCTTCCGGTACGGTTTGGCCAAACCACAAAAATTAAGGTAGCGGCCATCACCTCGTACAAGCCATTGAGTAAAACGCTGTAGCTTCCCACCTGTAGCGTGCCCAGCCCATGGGCCACGATAAAAACCAGCGCCGTGGCCACCCTTCCCAAAGGGGAAAACAGCCCCGCCATCAGTCCGCCGAATGCCAACGCTCCCGATACTCCGCTGATCCCCGAAGTGGACAGCCCGAACATCGCCCCCGCCACAATGCCCGAAATGCTTCCCCCGATCACGCCGCCGTAGCGGCAGGAGAATAAAACCAGCAAGACCGCCGCTACCCTTCCGATGGAGATTTCTCCAATGGTGATGGAGGAAAGTGACAAAACCAAAATGCCTGTGGTCAGGATTACGCACGCCAACTCGATCTGGTTGAGGGAGCCGACCCCCTTTTTTCCTAGGATCAGCGCCGACGAGCGTGCGATAAAAAAAGCGCCGCATCCTCCCAGCAGGGATTCCGCCGTATACAGAATCCAGGTTTGGGTGGCCGCTCCTTCGATGCCCGCCATGGTCATGCCCGTGGCCATCAAGGGCACGAAGGTGACCAAAGGCGAAAACAATGGGTGGCACCGGATTTTCAGCACGTCGTTGAGCGCCCACCGGATGGCTGCAATCACCAGCAGCGCCGCTATGTAACGAACTGGAGCGTGGATGGCCGACGGCCAGAGGTATCCGGCGACGCCCCCCATCATCATGGCCCACATGGAACTGTAGGGCCCGGCGGCCACGGCGGCGACTCCAAAGGGAGCGTGCCTTCCAAAAACCACCCCACGCGAGCAGATAAACCCCACTGCAAAGTAAGCGGCGTATTGGAGGATGCGCCTCGTCACAGGAGAAGAAAAAAATTTATTCTGTATCAGCTTGTGTTTCAAAAAATCTTTTCTTTGTAGCGCTTTCTCTCTCATAACTCCGTTCCTTTCTCCTGCGTCTTTGTAACGTCCTTCTTTTTTGCCCCTGCCGCTTCCCATGCTTGTCCCTTTTTCTTTTCCGCGGCTTGTCCTTGTCTATGTCCCTATTATACGCAAGGGAACGCGGATATTTTGTCACAACGCCCTGTAATATTTTCGAAAAAAATCTCCTTCTTCGGAAGGCGCATGGTTGGGAAATCCCACAAGCTTTGAACGCTCTTGTTTAATCTGGGTTATAATTGTTGGATTTCCTGCTTTTTCCAAGGCCTGCGATTGATTGTTTCCCCCTTTTGTGATAAAATAACTTATTATGGAAACTATTTTTTAAGAAAAATTTTTTTCCTTTTTTCGTTTTCCATCTTGGCAGGCTCCGCCGCCTGTCTGATTTGTTACAGAAAGGAAGATCTTGTCATGAATTATACCTTTTCCGATCGCGTATCCACGCTGAAGCCTTCTGTCATCCGGGAAATCCTTAAGCACTCCTCAGATCCCTCGGTGATTTCCTTTTCCGCCGGGAATCCTGCCCCGGAAGCTTTCCCTACGGAGGAGATCGCCGTTCTCTCCGCTCAAATCCTGAAGGAGAACCCCATCGGCGCCCTCCAATACAGCCTGACCGAAGGCTATCCGCCGCTGCGGGATACGTTAAAAGAATATATGAAAACCCACCATCAGGCCATTCGGGAATTTGACGAACTGATCATCACCTCCGGCGCGCAACAGGTCATCGACCTAGCCACCAAAGTGCTGTGCAACGAAGGGGATGTAATCCTGTGTGAATCCCCCAGCTTTATCGGCTCCCTAAATACCTTCCGTTCCTATAACGTTCGCCTCCGCGGCGTGCCCATGGAGGACGACGGTATGGATTTGACCGCTTTGGAGCAAGCCCTCAAGGAAGAACCAAACGCGAAATTTATCTATACCATCCCCAACTTCCAAAATCCGTCTGGAATTACCATGTCCCTAGAAAAACGCAAAGGCCTCTATCAATTAGCCAAACAGCATCAGATCATAATTTTGGAGGATAACCCATATGGTGATTTGAGAGTATCCGGCGAGCCGCTCCCCTCTATCAAATCCATGGACGAGGATGGCCTGGTGATTTATGCCGGCACCTTCTCTAAGGTGATTTCCCCCGGCCTGCGGGTGGGCTATGCCATCGCTCCCCAAGAGCTGATGCAGAAAATGGTGGTGGGCAAACAGTGCTCCGACGTTCACACCAACATTTTGGCCCAAATCATCTGCGATGAATATATGAAACAATACGACTACAACGCCCATCTCAGACGGATGAAGGACATCTACACCAGGAAATCCTCTCTGATGCTGGGAGAAATTGAAAAGCACCTGACTCCCAAAGGCATTACCCACAAGCCCGTGGAAGGCGGCCTGTTCGTTTGGTGCACCCTTCCCGACGGCGTGGACATGATGGAATTCTGTAACCGGGCCGTTCAGCGCAAAGTCTGCGTGGTGCCGGGCAGCGCCTTCCTCACCGATGAAACCGCTCCCTGCCAATCCTTCCGCATGAATTTCTCCACCCCAACCGACGAGCAAATTGTAGAAGGCGTAGAAATTCTTGGCCAGCTTGCTGCAGAAATGATCCCCGAATCCTGATCTACGAGATCCATAGAACTGGAGGAATTGAATTGATGTCCACAACCAACGAAACCTCGACACAGCCCGAACGCAAAAAGGTAATTTTCAGCGCTATCCAGCCCAGCGGCACCATTACCCTGGGCAACTACCTAGGAGCTCTCAAAAACTGGATCGCTTTGCAGGATGAATTCCGCTGCATTTTTGCGCTGGCTGATCTGCATGCCATTACGGTGCGCCAGGAGCCAGCGAAATTCCGCCACAACACCTTGGAGGCTTATGCCCTTCTGCTGGCCTGCGGCATCGACCTGGAAAAAAGCATCTTCTTCATTCAAAGCCATGTTCACACCCATGCGGAACTGGCCTGGATTCTCAACTGCTACACCCAGTTTGGCGAACTGTCCCGGATGACCCAGTTCAAGGACAAATCCGCCAAACATGCCGACAATATTAATGTAGGCTTATTCGCCTACCCCAGTCTAATGGCTGCTGATATCCTTCTGTATCAGGCGGATCTGGTACCGGTAGGTGCGGATCAAAAGCAGCATTTGGAACTGTCTCGGGATATTGCCGCCCGGTTTAACGGCGCGTATAGCCCAACCTTTACCATCCCCGACCCTTACATTCCAAAAACCGGCGCTCGGATTATGTCCTTACAGGATCCAACCAAAAAGATGTCCAAATCTGATGAAAACGCCAACGGCTGGATTGCCTTATTGGATAAGCCGGAGGATATCATGCGGAAATTCAAGCGAGCTGTGACCGACAGCGACGGCGGCGTCCGCTATGCGGAAGGCAAGGACGGCGTCAACAATCTGATGGGCATTTACTCCTGCGTGACCGAGAAACGCTATGAACAGATTGAAACGGAGTTTGAAGGCAAAGGCTATGGGGATTTTAAAACCGCAGTAGCGGAAGCCGTCATTGAACACCTGCGTCCCATTCAGGAACGCTATGCGCAGTTAATCCAAGATAAAGCGTACCTCCAATCCTGTTATGCGGAAAGCGCGCAAAAGGCTTTGTCCATCTCCCAGCGTACCTTAAGTAAGGTAATGAAAAAAATCGGGTTCCTCCCAGGCTGAATCTGTACCCACGTTTGCGCCTCGCTTAGGCAGGCAGAGAATTTTCTCTTCTTGCTCCTACCTATCAATAAAAGAAAAGAAGGCAGGGATCTCAATCGATCCTCTGCCTTCTTTCTTTGTTTCTCCTTTTATCTTTAGGCCAGAATAACACGGATCACCGCTCGCTCTGGCTCCATTCCTGTCCGTAAAAAATCAAATCGTCCAAATCTTTGCCAGTGTCGGCCTTTTCATACGGATAAAAAAATTGTGGATCCTCGTGTCTGGATTCCACGGACGTTCTGTCCATTTGTTCCTCCATGTTTCTTTCCCTCCTTTGCATCGAAAACATGCCTGCGAAAAACAATGCCATACTAGTATATGACAGCCCTGTTAAAAAAAACAGCGAATCCTGGTAAAATATTTTAAAACTTTTTGACCAAGGGCTTTCGCTGGGAAAGAGTTGACGAATCCATTTTCGCGCAATATAATAAAGATTACACGAGAAATGGACATTATGTCCAAATAGAACGACCGGAGACATACGCATGAATGATTTTTTAAAACGTACCTGGGCGGAAATTAATCTGGACGCCATTCGGAATAATTATACGGTCATCCGCAACTTTGTCCATCCCCAAACCAAAATTTGTTGGGTCGTAAAAGCGGACGGCTATGGCCACGGCGCTACCTTTATCGCCAAAGAACTGGAAAGTATGGGAGCGGAATGGTTTGCTGTGTCCAACTTGGAAGAAGCCATCCAGCTACGCCGCAGCAACATTCAAGCCCCGATCCTGATTTTAGGATATACCCCGGCTTCCATGGCGGAAAAACTCCACGAGCTAAACATATCCCAAACCGTTTTTTCCCTCCAATACGGGAAAGAGCTGGCCCAGCATGCTACCCAGTCAGGCGTTGCTGTCAATATCCACATTAAGGTAGACACGGGGATGAGCCGGATCGGTTTTCTCTATCAAAAAGAGGAGCGGGACCGGGAGATCCTGGATGAAATCGAAGCGGTTTGCAAATTAGACGGACTGAATCCAGAAGGGATTTTTACCCACTTTGCCGTTTCCGACGAAGGGGCGGGCGGGGAGTCTTTTACCTTAGAGCAATACCACTGCTTCATGGATGCGATCCACAGTTTGGAGCGGCGAGGCATTGCCTTTGCCTTGCGCCATTGCGCCAACAGCGGCGCAACCTTGGACTATCCAGAAATGCACCTGGATATGGTACGTCCTGGCGTGATCGCTTATGGCCTGATGCCTTCGGGAAAAATCCGCCATCCTCTGCCCTTGCAGCCAGCGATGGAACTGAAAACCATCATTTCCATGCTGAAAACGGTAGAGGAAGATACCCCAGTCAGCTATGGCTGCCGCTTCGTCACCAAGAAAAAAACCCGGCTGGCTACGGTTCCCATTGGATATGCCGACGGTTATCCCCGCGTGCTCCATAACAAAGCCGACATGCTGGTTTGCGGCAAACGCGCACGGATTGTCGGGCGGGTCTGTATGGACCAGCTCATGCTGGATGTAACCGAGATCCCGGAAGCGCAGGAAGGCATGACGGTCACGATTTTTGGTCAAGATGGCGGGGAATCCATCCCGGTGGATGAGCTGGCGGCACTCAACGATACCATCAACTATGAAATGGTGTGTATTGTGGGAAAACGGGTCCCCCGAATCTACCTGCGCAACGGAAAACCAGTGGGACAGCTCAACTATATCTGTCCCGACGACAGCGAAACATAAAACTCAATCCATCCATAGAAAAAAGGCCTGGAAGTCCTCTTCCAAGCCTTTTTATTTTTTGTTTCGATGTAAGTCAGGACAACCTGCCAGGAACCCTCTTGATCGGATTCTCCACCCAGAACATTCCCGTGGAATGTTCCTTTCCCCTGTCCTGTTCGTTGAGCAGAGTCAGAATTTCGTCCTCCGCAGAGAACCGGCGGTAGGACTCTGCCCTATGCCTTCGCATCCTTTTGAGAGAGAAAACCATTTGCCATCTCAAACATAACAAATGGCAATGGCATCCCCCATGTTCTTTCCCAAACAAACAGTTCCATTCGCTTTTGGAGAGATGAAAGAACGGAAGCGCTCACACCAATAAAACTCACGGCGATCCGTCTATTTGAAATATTGAACGCCGGAAGCAAAGAGCTTTTGATCCTTTTCACCGGGGACATTCTGATACAGATGATTGCCCAGCCGTTCTGAGTGGGCCATCTTACCCAGCACACGGCCATCCGGGCTGGTGATGCCTTCCACGGCGCAGACAGAACCATTTGGATTCCAAGTGATCTCGCCGCTTGGCTGACCGTTTGGCGTGGTGTATTGGGTGGCGATCTGACCATTTTCAATGAGCTGCTGCATCACCGCATCATTGGCCACAAACCGGCCTTCTCCATGTGAAACCGGAACCGCGTGGACATCTCCAGCCTCTACGCCGGCAAACCATGGAGACTTCACAGAGGTCACACGGGTGTAAACCATGCGGGAAACATGGCGGCCCAAGGTATTGAAGGTCAGGGTGGGCGCTTCCGCAGACGGCTCGGTGATCTTGCCGTATGGCACCAGCCCCAGCTTAATCAAAGCCTGGAAGCCGTTACAGATTCCCAGCATCAAGCCGTCACGCTGCTCCAACAGTTTGGTGACAGCTTCGGCAATCTTTGGATTGCGGAAGGTAGTAGCGATAAATTTCCCCGAACCGTCCGGCTCGTCACCGCCGGAGAAACCGCCTGGCAGCATCACAATTTGCGCCTGCTCAATTTCCTTGACCATCCGCTCAATGGTTTCCTCAATGTCGGCGGCGCACAGGTTTTTCACCACTAAAATTTCTGGCTTCGCTCCAGCTTTTTCAAAGGCACGGGCCGTATCCACCTCACAGTTTGTACCTGGGAATACCGGGATAAACACCCGCGGCTGGGCGGTCTTAACGGCCGGCGCCTTGCTGTTCCGCTGAGGAAACAGGGGGATTTCCCGGCTGATTTCTGTTTCTGGCGCATCAGATGGGAAAATATTTTCCAAGGTACCCATCCAGCTTGCCAGCAGGCTGTCCAAGGACAGGATTTCCCCGCCAATGGCGACCTGAGCCGCCTCGGTGGTATGGCCCAGGATAACTGGATTCAGTGCGGCGTCTATGGAAACGCCGGAAGCCAATTCCACCACCAGCGCGCCAGATTTGGGAGCGAACAGGCAAGCCGGACAAGTAATAGCATCGTCAAAGGCAAAGCCAACTCGATTGCCGAAGCACATCCGTGCCACAGCGGCGGCTGCGCCGCCCTCTTTGACCACGGAAGCGGACTGGATTTCGCCCTTCTCCATCTTAGCATGGACAGCTGTGTAATATGCTTTCAGCTTATCCCAATTGGGCAACAAGGTTTCGGTTTCCTCCGGCAAGGGAAGCAGGACAACGGTGGAATCAGTCTGTTGGAAAGCTGCGGAAATGGTTTTGCTGGCCTTGGTCATTCCCACGGCGAAGCTAACCAAGGTCGGCGGTACGTCTAGGCTTTCAAAGGAACCGGACATACTATCCTTGCCGCCGATTGCCGGCAGGCCAAGACCCAACTGGGCAGACAAAGCTCCCAAGAGAGCCGCCGCCGGTTTGCCCCAGCGTTTCGGCTCTTTTTGAAGGCGCTCAAAGTATTCCTGGAAGGTCAGGCGGGCCTTCAGCGGGTTCGCACCCACGGCGGCCAGCTTGGAACAGCTTTCTACCACGGCATAAGCCGCGCCGTGGAAGGGGCTGAACCGGGCAATGCCTGGGATATAACCGTAGCCCATGACCGTTGCATCGTCGGTCTCGCCATGCTCCAATGGGATTTTTGCCACCATGGCTTCTTCCGGGGTGAGCTGGTATCTGCCGGCAAACGGCATCAAAACCGTACCCGCGCCGATGCTGGCGTCAAAACGCTCCACCAAACCCTTTTGAGAACAAACCTCCAGCCGCTCCAGATTTTCCTGGAACGCTTGAGCCAATGGTTTCTCCCACAAGCACTCTGGTACCAAATCCCGGTAATTTTCTTCTGGGTTCGGGGCGGTAATCACTGCCTGCGCCGTTTGGGTCACGCCATTGGTGTTGAGGAACTCCCGGCTTAAGTCTACAATGGTATCCCCCCGCCAGAACATTTTCAGACGGGCTTCGGCGGTTACATGGGCCACTACTTGGGCGTTGAGGTTTTCCTCTTTGGCTGCCGCAAGAAATGCTTCTACGTCCTTCGGGTCCAACACCACCGCCATCCGCTCCTGGGATTCGGAAATGGCCAGTTCCGTTCCGTCCAAGCCCTCATATTTTTTCGGTACATTATCCAGGTTAATCCGCAGACCGTCGGCCAATTCACCGATAGCTACGCAAACGCCGCCTGCACCAAAATCGTTGCAGCGTTTGATTAATTTGGACACTTGGCCGTTGCGGAACAAACGCTGAATCTTCCGCTCGGTAGGCGGGTTGCCCTTCTGCACCTCCGCGCCGCACGTTTCAATGGATTCCTCGGTGTGCGCCTTAGAGGAACCGGTTGCGCCGCCGCAACCGTCCCGACCGGTGCTGCCGCCCAGCAGGACAATCACATCGCCGTCCTCCGGGGTTCCTCGCTGTACGTTGGCTTTTGGGGACGCACCGATGACCGCGCCGATTTCCATCCGTTTAGCAATGTAGCCCTCGTCATACAATTCCGTTACCTGACCGGTTGCCAAGCCAATCTGGTTGCCGTAAGAGCTGTAGCCCGCCGCCGCGCCAGTGGTAATTTTTCGGCTGGGCAGCTTGCCGATGAGGGTATCCTCCACAGCCATCCGCGGGTCTCCGGAACCAGTCACCCGCATGGCTTGATACACGTATGCCCGGCCGGACAGAGGATCGCGGATCGCGCCGCCCAAGCAGGTGGCTGCGCCGCCGAACGGCTCAATTTCTGTAGGATGGTTGTGGGTTTCATTCTTGAACTGTACCAGCCACTGCTCAGTTTTTCCGTCAACCTCCACCGGCACCTCAATGGAACAAGCGTTGATTTCCTCGCTCACATCCAAATCGTCCAGCTTGCCGTTTTTGCGCAGCAGTTTCATGCCGATGACCGCCATATCCATCAGGGAAACCGCGCGGTCGGTTTTCCCATAAACCTGATCCCGGGCGGCATAATACGCGGCTAGGGCGTCTTCGATTGCCTTGCTAATCTGGCCCTTTTCAATCTCAATGCTCTCCAAGCGGGTAAAGAAGGTGGTGTGTCGGCAGTGATCGGACCAATAGGTGTCGATCACCCGCAATTCCGTCACCGACGGGTCCCGCTTCTCCGTATCCCGGAAGTAATCCCGGCAGAACAGCAGGTCATCCATGGTCATGGCAAAGCCCATGCCTTTGTAATATTTCTCTATGGTGGTATCGTCCCAAGCGATGAAACCGACAACCCGCTCCACATCCTCTGGAACCTCCACCTCCAGATCCAACGTCTCTGGCTTGTCCAAAGAAGCCAAACGGGATTCCACTGGGTTAATGAGATAATTTTCAATTTTATCAATTTCCGCTGGGGTCAGCGCACCCTTGATTCCCACCACACGGGCGGTGGCCACTTGAGGCCGTTCCCCGTGGGTCAGAAGCTGGACGCACTGAGCGGCGGAATCCGCCCGCTGGTCATATTGGCCAGGGAGATACTCCATCCCGAACACCTGGTAACCGTCTGGGAACACGAAATCCTCGCCATACACATCGTCCACATTGGGTTCTGAAAAAATCGTGGCACTGGCGG
Source organism: Clostridiales bacterium (assembly GCA_022801595.1). Taxonomy (GTDB): domain Bacteria; phylum Bacillota; class Clostridia; order Oscillospirales; family Acutalibacteraceae; genus UMGS1071. The sequence goes on from JAAWSO010000014.1 coordinate 41,495, forward strand.
CCTGGAATTCCTCCGGGGACAAACCAGCCACATCATAACGATGGAGCAGACGCAGATCCTCAATGGACCCCATACCAAGATTTCCTTTCAGGTCTGCCTTGATTTGTTGAGCCTCAACGTCAAAACCGGATTTTTTTTCTACAAAAATTCTGATAACGTTAGACATTTTTCCTCCGTTCCGCCCTATTTGATCAAATATGGGCTGATACATTTCTCTTTTTCTCAATCAGAAAACTTGCTGCAATTGGTTTCATTTTATCATAATTCGCTGCCATTATCAAAGGGCAAAATCCGGTTTTTTCAATTTCTTTTGGAATCCCCGGAAAATGATTCCAGAGCCGCGAAAAAGAGCCGGAGGCCTCCTCCAGCTCTTTTCTTTTTTAGATGTTTCAAACGTATTTGGGCTATCGGTTGACCTCTGGATTATCCGTACGGCCCAAAAGATAGTCCACCGAACATTCCAAAAATCCGCGATGCGAGCCAGGCTGATGCAGGATAATTGCTTCCCTTTTCCAAATTCAGAAATCGCATTAATATTCATGTTGCAATCCGATAGCATGTCTTTTATTGATACCCTTTTTGATTTTGCTCGTTGTTTAATGCGATTGGCAATTTCTTGCGTGATGTACATAAAAACATCATCCTTTTTGTACAACAATCCAAAAATCATGTCATACTCCTAAAACAATCTATAGCATGATATAATGCAACCATAAAGTTATCAATAACCAAAATGGCTTATCCTCATATTGGTTATCCTTTTTATCATACCATAAAAGATCAGGGAACGCCAATTGTTATCGGTTGACCTCTGGGTTATCTGTCCGCCCCAGCAAATAATCCACAGAACAGTCCAGATGATCTGCAATTTTAATCAGCGTTTCTCCATTGGGCAAAGTGCCGCATGTTTTCCATTTTGTAACACTGCCTGAAGATACGCCAATTTCTTTGGCTACTGGGTTAGGTTTTGTTCCTCTCATCATACACATATGATAAAATCGCTCCCAAAACAAAGCAAAGCCTCCTTTTTATGCAATATGCTAAATCTCAACAAAATAAGATTTTAGCATTAACTTTCTTATTAAAGTGAGATAGTATATAAATACCATCCAAAAAGAAATCAATGCCTGGAAATTTTGCTAATTGTTTATTGTAGCATAATGCGAGCCAAAAGCCAACTAGTTTACCGGTTCACCTCCGGGTTATCTGTCCGCCCCAGCAAATAATCTACGGAACAGTCCAAATAATTGGCAATGCGAACAAGATTTATCGAGGCTATCTCGGAGGTTGGATTCTTTTTCCATTTGCTAAATAAGCTTTCTGATATCCCGGTTTCTTTCGCCAGCTTATAGGCAGAAATATTTCTGCTTTTCATGATGTATAAAATTTTCTGTGAGTGTTCCATAATTTTCCTCTTCTAGATTTGTGCAAAACAGCACACTTGACTAAATACAAGTATGCTAGAAACCATAAATCAAAACGAAACAAATCCTGCCAAATTTTTTAATCGTTTATTGTAGCATAATGCGAGCCAAAAGCCAACCAGCTTACTGGTTCACCTCGGGGTTATCTGTCCGTCCCAGCAAGTAATCCACGGAACACCCTAAATAGTCCGCGATAGAGGCTAAACTAAAACAAGACAAACCTTTTTTATCCGAAATCTGGCTGATAGTATTGATATTTAAACCACATTCATTTAACATATCTCTTATTAATACATTTTTCTCTTTTGCACGGCTTTTAATCCGTTGAATCAGTTGTTGAGAGGGACTCATAAATTCTAGCCTCCGAACCATAACGATCATAACAAATTAAGAAATTTCGTGATATAATAAAAACGTAAATCCAAGAAAATTCCATATAATTAAGAGGAAACATATTTATTGCAGCATAATACAGATCAAAAGCCAATCCGCTTATCGGTTAACCTCCGGATTATCTGTCCGCCCCAGCAAATAATCCACGGAACACTCTAGATAATCCGCAATTTTTTCCGCCGCTTCCAAAGAAGGCTTCTGTAACCCGGCTTTCCATTGACTAATGGTACTTTGATAAATCCCGGTATCTTTCGAGAGTTTATAAGCGCTGATCTTCCTTTCTTGTAATATTTGCATAAGTCTTTCTATAAACATCTGACAATTCCTCCAAGATTGCGAAAAATGAATCACAAGCATTGACTAGTTTCGAAAAGTGAAGTATAATAAAAATACCTTCAAAGCGATTTATTTCCCGCTGAAGTTCTAAAATTTGTAAAAGGGGCAGTGAACCTATGGCTATCAAAAGTTTCTCCGTACGGATTGATGAAAACACTCTGCATCAGTTGCATCAGGTGGCCGATTACGAGGGTCGTTCCAACAACAAACAAATCTGCATTTTAATCCAGAAATGCATAGAAAAATACCGGCCCATCCTGTTTTCAGAAAAACCGTCGGATCAGCGCGTCTCCCCCTAACCCTTAGCTTTCTCCACAAACGCCTTGATTTCTTCCAACCTAGCCTGGCAGTCCTGTACCCCCAACTCATACACCGCCACCAGTTTTTCCGCATCCTTTTCGCACCGACCAATGGTAATGGGCACGCTTGGCCGCAGCACAATGGCCTTCCCTTTTTCCTCCAGCTTTTTGCAGTAGGCCAGCTCCTCCCGGTATTCCTGGGGACGGTTGAGCAGGGTACGAACAAAATTGGGATACTTCCGGTATTTCATCTGGATGAGTGCTTTTGGGAAATCCGGTTTCCCGCTGCGCACATAGGAAGCGTCCCGGGTGAGCACCACCACATGGAAGCGGTTGCCGTCGCAGATGGACTGCTGCACGGGAATCGACGTGGAAATCCCGCCGTCCATATATTTGTGCCCTTGGATCGTCACCATTTTTGAGAGAAAAGGCAGGGCACTGCTGGCACGGATCACATCCATTTTTTCATCAATGTCCTCTTTTTCAAAAAAGACAGCCTGTCCCGTCTCTACATCGGTAGCCCCTACCCGGAACCGGATGGGAGATTCAAAAAAGGTCTGGTAATCAAAGGGAATTTCCTTGTGGAACATCTTGCCAAAGATGTAATCGAAGCCAAAAATATTGCCGTTACGGAGCAAATTTTTCCGACTCACATAGGCGTCCGTGGGCACAAAATAGCTAAAAATGTCTAGGTTGCGCCCCGGTTGCTTGGAAATCCAGCTCAAGGCGTTGCAGGCCCCAGCGGAAATCCCATAGACTGCCGGGAATTCCACCTCCGCCTTCGCCAACACATCCAGCACCCCAGCGGTATATGCACCGCGAGTGCCTCCACCTTCTAATACTAGCCCGATTGACATAGCATCCACCATCCTTCCCAAAATAGATAGAAGTAACAAATTTGAAATGTTGTTACTTTTATTATAGTAGAATCCACCTAGAAATACAAGAAGGGCAAGGGCTTGCTTTTTAGAAAGAAATCGGTTATAATATAACATATAAGTATTATAGTCACTCAGCGTATCGCTTTGGACGTTTAGCTCAGCTGGTAGAGCGTTCGCTTGACGTGCGAAAGGTCAGCGGTTCGAACCCGTTAACGTCCACCAATCCAAAACCCCCGTAGGAACCAGCATTCCTACGGGGGTTCGTTTTTTTATGACGCTTCAGCATTTCGGTATGGAGTGAGTAGAGTTGGCCAGTTAAGCCTGGCAGAAAAAACGCCATCTATTTTTCAGGTGGATCAGCCTTTTGGCTGGGATATTCACGACAACCGCAGCGGCAAAGCACAACAGCAGCCCCCAAATCAAAACCAAAATCGGTATTTTGGGGAAATATAAAACCGGCTGGAACACCGCTCTACAACTGTTGAAGAAAATACAGTGGAGCAGCCACATAGAAAGAGAATATTTCCCGATGTAACTCAAAGGGAGAAAAATTTTTTTCCAGGGAACCAAACCAATCAGGTTTACAATAGAATAAATAAACAGCGGGGCATAAAAAATGTCCAGATTAAAACTCAAGCTAATATTCCGGTCGATAAAATCCAATGTCCCACAATAAAAAGAGGGGAAATAATATCGGCCCAAAAAAACCGCTGCCGCTATGCAGAACCATAGCAACGCCTGCAATCCTTTATATTTGATATGATTTTTAAAGATAGGATCCAACAAAGTTTGAAATAAGGAAAAATGGGCGGAAAGAAATCCAACGGTGATACAAGGAACATACATCCTCATATAATAGAAAATCGGGTTATCAAATTTTGGCGCCAAAACAGTACAAACCAAAACAGGCAGAACCACACCAAATACAACCGCCAGGATCTTATTCTCGGTTAAAAAGCAGTGGAAAATGGGCAGCACCAACATGACAACGATAAAAAAATAGATGTACCAGCCAAAACACAAAATAGAGCTTTTTAATGAAAAAAATTCTAGCAAGACGGATTTAAGATCAAAGGAAGTATAGCCCAAAGCCAGGGCAATGATCAAAAACGGAAGATAGATCAACCAATAGGGAATCAAAACATCTGTGATTTTTCTGATGGAGTACCGATAATTTTTGTGGCAGGCAAACGAATAAAAATAACCGGTTAAAAAAGCGAAAATCGGGACGCATATTTTAAAAGGCAGACAAAAGTAGGTGGCAAAAGCCTCCAATTGGGGATAAGCAATTCCTTCCACATACCATTCTGGAAAGGTAAAAAAATGATGGATAAACATGAAAATTAAGGCAATCCCCTTTACCATATTGGTCGTTTCCTTTGTAAAATAAGGGCCTATCTCTTTGTTTTCTTCCATTTTAGTACCTCCAATTTTGTCAATCTTTCCGCACAGAGAAAACGCCAAGGGAGAACGAAATCCTTTCCCAATGACAAATGCAGGAAAAATGGGTTTTCTCCAAGCGGACAAAAAGAAAATTCTGTTAGAATAGGCAGACTTTT